>NZ_VOSM01000005.1:0-300000 GCF_007997015.1 Lujinxingia vulgaris | reverse complement strand
TGGAGGTCAGCCTCACCCGGGCGCCGCGCACGCTGCGCTCCGACCGCATGAAGTTGCGTCAGGTGCTGATCAACCTGCTCTCGAACGCCTCGAAGTTCACCGAAGAGGGCTCGATCGAGGTGCGCGTGACGGCGATCAGCGAGTCGCAATGCTGCTTTGAGGTGATCGATTCGGGCATCGGCATTGCGCCCGATAAGCTCGAGGCGCTCTTTGAGGCGTTTCGTCAGGCCGATGACTCCACCACCCGCGAATACGGGGGGACGGGGCTGGGGCTGACGATCAGCCGGCATTTTGCCGAGCTGATGGGCGGCACCATCGGGGTGGAGAGCGAGATGGGCAAGGGCTCGACCTTCCGCGTGACGATCCCGATTCGCCTCGATGAGGTGGGCGCCGATGATGGCGAGGCCGGGGGGGAAGATGGCGCGCTGGTGGGGCTGGAGGAAGACTCCAACGTTGAGGAAGAGCTTGTGGCGCTCCCCGATGATGCGCCTCAGGTGCTGGTAATCGACGATGACACCACGGTGCATCAGCTGATGACGCGCTACCTGGTCAAGCAGGGCTTTCGAGTGCACACGACCACCGGCGGCGAAGACGCGCTGGCGATGGCGCGGCGGGTGCGCCCGGACGTGATCACGCTCGATGTGCTCATGCCCGAGATCGACGGCTGGGATATGCTCAAGCGGCTCAAAGAAGACGAGGCGTTGAGCGGTATCCCGGTGGTGATGGTGACGATCATCAGTGAGAAGAACCTGGGGATATCGCTGGGGGCGTCGGATTATCTGACCAAGCCGGTCGATCGTCAGGAGCTCTCGCGGGTGCTGCATACCCACGTGAAGACGCCGGGGGTGGGGCCGGTGCTGGTGGTCGAAGATGATGATGCGACGCGCGAACTTCTGATGCGCACGATTCGCGGCGGGGGCTGGCAGGTGCTGGGCGCGCGGGACGGGCTGGAGGCCCTCGATACGATCGATGGGGGCGTGGTGCCCAGCGCGATTTTGCTGGACCTGATGATGCCCAGGCTTGATGGGTTCGGGTTGTTGGAGCGTTTGCGTAGGCGTCCGGAGGCCGCGCAGATTCCGGTGATCGTGTTCTCGGCAGCCGACCTCGATGCGCGTCAGCGCGAGCGGCTCAGCCAGGATGTGACGCGCATCTTGAAGAAGGGCGGCTTTGTGAAGCAGCAGCTGCTCAACGATCTTCGTCTGGCCATTGAGTCGAGCAGCCGCGCGGCGGGGTGATGGCGGCGACGGTCAACGGGTCTCCAAAATGATGAGGCCCGGGCTGACGACGCGGTGGGTCACCGAGCGGCCGACCAGGGCCTGGATGCGGGCCAGTCGGCGGGCGATGTCGCGAGGCTCAAAGCCCGGGAACTTGCCGCGGGCGTAGGCGTTGGCCACGCGATGGCGAGGGGAGAGGGGGCGCGCCAGCGATTTGGTGGCCTCGACGGCGCGGCTGGCGAGCTCTTCGGCCAGGATCAGCGCGTCGGAAGGCTGGCGCGCGGGGCGCAGGCCGCGCTGGGCTTCGTGGAGGATGTCCAGGGAGAGGGGCAGGGCCTCGGCGCGGAAGTTATGCAAAAGGGCCAGCGCGCGGGGATCGTCAGGCGCGGCCACCGGTGGCGCGTTATCAGGGAGCGACCGCCGGGGCTCGGGTGGGCGACGGGTCAATGAGGCGACCGCGTCGAGGACCTCGTCGATGCTGGCGCAGCGCTGCCCGAAGAGGTTGGGTAAAAAGAGGGGCTCGGTGCCGGCGAGTTCTCCGGGGTTGAAGTTGATGACGGGGCGGCCGGCCAGGTGGGCTTCCAGGCCGGTGGTGCAGCCGTCGTGGATCACGCAGCGGGCAGCCAGCAGCCAGGGGGCCACCGAGCCCTCGTGGAGCACATGCACGTGGGGCAGCCCGGCGAAGATGCGCTCGTAGAGCGCCGGATCTTCGGAGGGGTGGGGACGCAGCACGATGGGCTGGTGGCGAAAACGCAGGCTGAGCTCGTGAACCAGGCGCACAAAGCGGCTGAGCTGCTCGGTCTGGCGCGCCCAGCTCTCGATGGTGCGGCGGCGGCTGGCCGAGCACTCGGGATCGAAGCCGTTGTAGGCGCTGAACACAAAATCGCGGCCCATGCGGTTGTTGGTGCGCGCCAGGTTGGTGTTGATCAGGATGAAGTCGCCGTAGCGATGGCGCTGGCGCGCGGTGTCGGCCTCAAAATAAGGGCGCCAGCGGGGCAGGTAGAGATCAAATCCGGGGTGGCCGGTGGTCTGGATATGCTCGGCCAGGTGGGGGGCGCGCGCCCGGTATGTGTCGCGCTGAAAGTCGCCCCAGGTCAGCAGGTAGTCGTCTGCGGCCAGGTGGCGCGGATCGATGCGGCTGTGCAGCACCTCGCGCCAGCGATCTTCGGAGCCCGGGTAGACCGCCCCCTCGGTGTCGAGGTGAATGAAGCGAAAGTCGCGTGATTTCAGGAGGTTATAATCGTCGAGGCGGTCGGGGAAATGAGGTCGGATGGCATTTTTGCCAAAATAGACGCCATGGTCGAGCAGGCGGCACAGGCGCATCAGCGTCTCGTGCTGGCCGATGTAGACGCGGTTATGGGCGCGGGCGGCCTGCACCGCCATCGCCAGGCGAAAGTCGAGCTCGCGGTTGATGGTCTCGACCGGGAAAAGAATGGGAATGGGCGCGCTCATTTTAACCTCAGCTGGCGTGCTCCGGGCAGGCTGGAAGGCGGCATCTCGGCGGCCTGGACCATCTGCTGGAAGGTGGGGCAGCGGCTGGCGAGCTCGTCGTAGGTACCCTGATCGATGAGCCGGCCCTGATCGAGGACAAAGAGGCGATCGCAGTGGCGGACGGTGCTCAGGCGGTGGGCGATGATGATCAGCGTGATGCGCCCGGAGAGGCGCTCGATGGCGCGGGTGATCTCGCGCTCGGTGGTGTTGTCGAGGGCGCTTGTTGCCTCGTCGAGCACCAGGAGATCGGGGCGGCGGTAGAGGGCGCGAGCGATGCCTAAGCGCTGGCGTTGACCGCCGGAGAGGCGCACGCCGCCTTCACCGATCTCGGTGTCCAGGCCGTGGGGCAGGGCGGCGATGGTGCTGGCCAGGCGCGCGTCTTCGAGGGCGCGCCAGACCTCCTCGTCGTTGACGGTGGCGTCGGGCAGGCCGAAGGCGATGTTGCGGCGGATGGTGTCGTCCATCAGGTAGACGGGCTGGGCGATGTAGCCCAGGCTGGCCTGCCAGCTGGCGAGCTCGGCGTGGATGTTCTGGCCGTCGACGAGGATCTGGCCCAGGTCCGGCGGCAGGAGCCCCAGGATGAGATCGACGCAGGTGGTTTTGCCGGCGCCGGAAGGGCCGACAAAAGCCACGGACTGGCCGCGCTCAATGCGCAGGTCGATCTCGTGCAGCGAGGGCGTTGTGCTCTGCGGGTAGGTGTAGCTGACGTGGTGCAGGCGCAGCTCGCGCTCCAGGGGGCGCGGGTGCTGGCGCGCGTTGGCCAGCGCCTGGCGGTGGGCCTCGGCGTCTGGCGAGGCGGCGGCGCTGGCGAGGGTTAGCGGGCTTTGCTCGGCGCTGGGTGTGTCGGATTTTTCAGTGAATTCAACATCTTGCGCGTTGAGGGTGGAAGGGGTGTGCGACGCGGCGGACCTGGCGATCTCCGCCAACTCGCCGGAGCGCAGGGCTTCGAGGTCGGTGGCGATCACATCGACGCTGGGGCGGAAGTGGCGGATGCTGGTGAGCGCGGCGATGATGCGGGTGAGCGAGGGCATCATGCGCACCGCGGCCATGGCGAAGAGGCCGAGCACCGGCAAAATCTGGGTCAGCGGCTGGCCGCGGGCGATGAGCAGGAGCACCACCAGGATCATGCCGCCCAGCCCCATCGTCTCGATGACATGGCGGGGGATCTCTTTGATGAAGGAGTGAAAGCGCATCGCGCGGGCGTAGCGGGTGCTGTGTTCGGTGTAGGTGTTGAGGAAAAAGTCCTGCACGCCCAGGAGTTGGGCTTCTTTGACGCCGCCCAGGCCCTGGTTGACCCACTGGATCATCTGACCGGCGTGGTGCTGCTGGGCCTTGCCGAGCACGGCCGACTTCTGGCGTACCGAGCGGTAGAAGCCGTAGCTCACAAGACCGAAGCTGAGCATGGCAATCGGGGCGATCAGGGGCTCGACGGCGGCCAGCAGGAGCGCAATGACGCCGACCACCATCAGCTCGACCGCCAGGGTGAGCAGGGGAATGACCACGTGCACAAAGCTCAAGCGCACCTCTTCGTTGACGTTACGAAGAAGCTGGGCGCTGTTGCGGTGCAGATGGAAGGCGTAGGGGCTGTAGAGGTAGGCGCCGAAGATGCGGCGAGAGAGGCGGACCTGGTTGTCGAAGACGAAACGAAATTTGAGGTGGTACATCAGGCCCAGAAAGAGGTTTTTGAGGGTGAAGGTCAATAAGAGGGCCAGGCCCGCGGCCATGACCACGCCGTTGGCGGTGGTGACGCCCAGGGTGTTCAGGAGGTCTGCGGCCAGCGGGATCTCATAGGCAGCGCTCGGGTCGTTGATGAGCGAGATAAAGGGCATGACGATGCCCACGCCCAGGGCTTCAAAGCCGGCGCCGATGAGCATGAGCAGAAAAAGGCCGAGGAGTTGTCGGCGTTGACGAGGGTCGAAGAGCGACCAGATCTGTCGAAGCAGTGGCATGAATTCCCCCCCACAGGGCCAGTTCGGGCAATGCAGAGGAAGGTAGGCACCGGATAGGGTGGCGAGAAGTTGGCCGTGGCGAGTTTTCGAAGGGGCGGAGTTTTTGAGGTGGGGAGCTTGCCGGACGGCGGAAGGGTGCGCACCTTTAGGTGTGTCGCCATGAGGGGTTGATGGGGTGATTGTCTAAATAAATCAAGGGGTTGTCTTCTGTCGGCGTGAGCCTTAAGGGGTGTCCTGGCGAGCGGGTGGTCGGGCGCAGATAGGCGATGGCAGGGAAGCCAAGCGTGGGGGGTATCGGGTGAGTCAACGCAGCCATATTGTGTATGTGAGCAGCGACGGGATGATGGAGCCTCTGGGCACCTCCCAGGTGTTGCGTTATGTGCGGGCGCTGGCCGGTCGCGGGGCCTGGCGCTTTACGGTGGTGAGCCTGGAGAAGGGGGCCGACCGGGCCGAGCGCGACGGGGAGCGCGAAGAGGAGCTGGCGCGAAGGCTTGCCGCTGAGGGCATCGGCTGGGAGCGGGGCGATTATGATGGCAGCGGCGGGCCGGCGGCGGCCGCCCGCAACGTGGCGCGGCTGCGCGCGTTGTTGCGCGGGGTCAAGGCTTCCGGGCCCGTCGATCTGGTGCACGCCCGCAGCTATGTGGCCGCCTCGGTGGCGCGCAGTCTGGGGCTGAGATACCTCTTTGATATCCGCGGCTACTGGGTCGATGAGCGCCTGGAGCAGGGGCGCTGGTTTGATGGCGCGCTGCGCCTGAAACTTGCGCGGGCCTGGGAGCGGGATCTGTATCAGCAGAGCGCGGCGGTGGTGAGCCTGACAGCCGAGGCCGCCGAAGAGATCAAGCAGGGTAAGTTTGGGCCATGGCCGGTGGATCGGGAGGTGGAGGTGATCCCGACCTGCGTGGACTATGGCGAGTTTGGCCTGGGGGGGCCAGGCGACGCCGGGGTGGTACCGGCGCCGGTGCGTGAGCGATTGCGCGGGGCGCTGGTCGTGGGCATGGTCGGGGCGGTGAGTCAGGCGTACTGCGTGGAGGCCAGTGTGCGCCTCTTTGAGCAGGTGCTGGCGCGTCGACCCGATGCTCATCTGCTGTGTCTGACACGGCAGGCCCCGGCGTTGCTGGCAATTCTGGAGAAAGCGCGCCTGGATCCGGCGCGCTACACGATCACCAGCGCGCGCCACGATGAGATGGCCAGCTGGCTTGCGTTGATGGACTGGGGGTTGTTGTTACGTGAGGAGGCGCCCTCGCACCGGGCGGCGATGCCCACCAAGCTGGCGGAGTTTTTCGCCAGCGGGGTGCGCCCCATCCAGTGGGGGTGCAACCGGGAGGTGCGCCGCTGGGTGGAGCGGGCGCAGAGCGGGGTGGTGCTCGAGGATTTGAGCGAGGCGGAGCTGCGCCGGGCCGCCGAGGTGATCGCCTCGTCGGAGCGCTGTATGCACACCGCGCTTAAAGCGCGCTGGATGACCCAGGCGCATTTCGACTTAAGCGAGGGGGTCAGGCGCTATGCCGGGATCTACGAGCGGCTTCTGGGGCAGCGTGAGCAGCTCAGAGTGCTTTTTTTGACCGAGGGCAAGACCGTGCCGGCTTCGCGTTACCGGGTCGAGCAGCTGGTGCCGCATCTGGAGGCGCGGGGTATTCGCTGTGAGGTGCGCGCGGCCTACGGGGAGGGCTACAATCGGCTGGGCGACGGGGGGACGGCCCGGGTGATCAAGCTCGCGCAGAGTTTGAAGCGGGTGCCCTGGGCGTTTTCGGCGGCCGATTACGATGTGGTGTTTTTGCAGCGTCTGGCGCTTCCTTTCAGCGGGGCGCCGGAGGCGCTGGCCGCGGCGCGCAACCCGCGGGCGGTCTTCGATGTGGATGACGCGATCTTTCGAGGGCCCGATGGGGGTGAAGATAAGCGAGGGGCGCGGGCTTTTGAGCAGGCCTGCCGCTCGGTGGCGCATGTGATCTGTGGCAATGAGTATATCGGGGCCCATGTGCCGGCCGGAGTGCCCACGTCGGTGATTCCCACGGTGGTCGATACGCGGCGATTTCGGCCGGCGGCCCACCGCCCGGGGGGGCCGGTGGTGGTGGGGTGGATGGGCACGCGCTCGAACTTTAAGAGCCTGGAGCTGGCCGCCCCTCTCTTAAGGCGGCTGGTGGAGGAGCGCGAGGATGTGGTGGTGCGCCTGATCTCCAACGGGGAGTTTTTGCCCCTGAAGGGCGTGGAGCGGGTGGAGCAGCGGGCCTGGTCGGCCGAGCGGGAGGTGGCCGAGCTGCAGGGTTTTGATGTGGGGATCATGCCGCTTCCGGAGAACGCGGTCACCAAGGGCAAATGCGGCTTTAAACTTCTGCTCTATATGGCCTGCGGGGTGCCGGTGGTGGCCTCGGCGGTGGGGGCCAACCGCACGATCCTGGAGGGAAGTCGCGCCGGGGTGCTGGCCGATACGCCACACGACTTTGAGGAAGGGCTGCGTGAGCTCATCGACTCTCCGCAGCTGCGGGTGCGTATGGGCCGGCGTGGCCGACGCCGGGTGGAGGAGCAGTTTTCGGTGGAGGCGGTCATCGATCGTTATGTGGCGATCTTGCAGGAAGTGGCCGGGCTGGAGACGCATAGCGAGGCGGCCGGCGGGTGGTTGCGGGCCGCCGGGGGGTGAGCGTTCAGCGGGAGGGGGCGCGGCGTTTGCCGGGGGGCGATGTCAGCGACGCGCTTTTGCAGACGACGGGGTGCCGGGTGAGGTTGATGGTGGATGTGTCGATCTGTCGGCGCGGCGAAAGGCGCGAGGGCAGAGCTTGATGATGGACGATGGAGGTATGGGGCGCCGCCTGTGGCGGCGCTTTCAAAGCGCGGCGAGTGGTCCGGGCCGCGGTGGGTCTTGAGAGGAGGGGAGCATGGAAGCGAACCACCTGTTGGTGACGGGCGGAGCGGGGTTTATCGGCGCAAACCTGGTGCGTTATCTGCGCCGGGAGCATCCGCAGACGCGGGTGAGTGTGGTCGATAAGCTGACCTACGCCGGCAACCGGCGCTACCTCGAAGAGCTGATTGCTCAAAGGGAGGTGCCGCTGATCGTCGCCGACATCGCCGACCGGGATGCCATGGAGGGCCTCTTTGCCCGGTCGGATTTTGACGGGGTGATTCACCTGGCGGCGGAGTCGCACGTGGATCGCTCCATCAGCGGGCCTGCCGACTTTGTGCAGACCAATGTGGTGGGCTCCTTTGTGCTCCTGGAGAGCGCCCGACGAGCCTGGGAGGAGCGGGGCATCCGGGGGCGTTTTCTTCACGTGTCCACCGACGAGGTCTACGGGAGCCTGGGGCCGAAGGGGGCGTTCAGCGAGCGTTCGCCCTACGATCCGAGCAGCCCTTATTCGGCGACCAAGGCGTCGAGTGATCATCTGGCGAGGGCCTACCACCGCACCTATGGGATGGATGTGGTGGTCACGAACTGCTCCAACAATTTTGGGCCCTACCAGTACCCGGAGAAGTTGATCCCGGTGATCATTCGCCGGCTTCGCGATGGCCAGGAGGTGCCGGTTTACGGCGACGGGCGACATGTGCGCGACTGGCTCTTTGTCGACGACCATTGCCGGGCGCTGAGCATGGTCTTTGCGCAGGGAGAGTCCGGGCGAAGTTATAATGTGGGCGCGCATAATGAGTGGACGAACCTCGATCTTGTGTACGCGCTCGGCGATCTGGTGGACCGGCGCATGGGGCGTCCGGCGGGCACGGCGCGTCGGATGGTGAGTTTTGTGCAGGACCGCCCCGGCCACGACCGGCGCTATGCGATCGACGCCACCCGCATCCGCAGCGAGCTCGGCTGGGAGCCCCGCTGGAGCTTTGAAGAGGCGCTCGCCCACACCGTGGACTGGTACCTCCGCCATATGGAAAGAATCTGGCCCGGGGGGGGATTGTCAGCGAGCAGGCGCGTTTAAGTTCAGTGAGGAGGCGCCGGCAGGGGGAATTGCACCAGGCAGCAGGGCGCACTCCGAATTAAGACATCCATCATTCACGCTCAATATTGCGAGCGACGCAGCGATACCAGGGGGGCATCATGAGGGGAGTGGTTCTTGCGGGGGGGACGGGGAGCCGTCTCTTTCCGCTGACAAAAGTCACCAACAAACATCTCTTACCGGTAGGGCGCCAGCCGATGCTGGTGCACCCGATCTTCAAGTTGCGCGAGGCCGGCATCACGCAGGTGCTCATCGTCACGGGCACCGAACATATGGGCGATGTGGTGGGGCTTTTAGGCAGCGGTCGCGACTTTGGCTGCCAGTTCACCTACCGGGTTCAGGATGAAGCCGGAGGTATTGCTCAGGCCCTCTCGCTGGCCGAGAACTTCGCCGGCGGCGAGCCGGTCTGTGTGGTGCTGGGCGACAACATCTTTGAGGACAACATCGCCGATGAGGCGCGGCGCTACCGCGAGCAGGGGGGCGGGGCGAGGATCTTGCTCAAAGAGGTGCCCGACCCGGAGCGCTACGGGGTGGCCCGGGTGGAGGGGGACAGGGTCGTTGAGATCCTGGAGAAGCCGCAGCGTCCGCCCAGTCAGCTGGCGGTCACCGGCGTGTATTTCTTCGATGGTGAGGTCTACGACATCATCCGCGGCCAGCGCCCTTCGGCACGCGGGGAGTATGAGATCACCGATGTGAATAACGCCTACATCGAGCGCGAAGCGTTGAGCTGGGGCAGGTTGCGGGGATGGTGGACCGACGCCGGGACCTTCGCCTCGTACCATCAGGCCAACAGCTGGGTGATGGCCGCAGACCGGGAGCGCTTATGAGCCGCGCAGAGGAGCAGGAGTCTCTCTCGAAGATCGTCGGCGTGGTGGTGCGGCCCTTGAGTCGCCACCGCGATGATCGGGGTTGGTTGACCGAGCTCTGGCGTCATGACCAGCTCCCGCGCGAGTTCTGGCCGGTGATGACCTACCTCTCGCAGACCGAGGCCGGGGTGGCGCGGGGACCGCATGAGCACGTCGACCAGGCCGACTACTTCTGTTTTATGGGGCCGGGGACCTTTCGCTTGCATCTCTGGGATAACCGCATGGCCTCGACCAGCTACGAGCGCTACGAGTCCTTTGAGCTTGGAGAGGAGATGCCCTCGGCGGTGATCATCCCGCCGGGGGTGGTGCATGCCTATCAAAATATCAGTCGCGGACCGGGCTGGGTGATCAACTGCCCCAACCAGCTTTACCGCGGCGAAGGTTACGCTGAAGAGGTCGATGAGATTCGTCACGAAGACGATCCTCACTCACCCTTTCAGCTCGGGAGAGCGCGCTAGTTTGAGGCGCTTCAGGGGGGCGCGCGCGCCGGGGGGAGCGCGCGCAACCTGACTCATACGCGTCGGGGAACCTCCTCATCGGAGTGATCCGGTGGGGCGGTCGCCCCGACGCGTTTTCAAAACGCACATCATCATCGGGGGAGAAGATGCGGGCTGCGCGCTTTGTGATCTCGCTGGATCTGGAGCTTTACTGGGGCGTGCGCGACCACCGCCGTCTGGAAGACTACCGTATGGCGCTGCTGGGGGTGCGCCGGGCGGTCCCGGCGATGCTCAAGCTCTTTGAGAATTATGGGGTGATGGCCACCTGGGCGACCGTGGGCATGCTCTTCTGCGAGCACCGCGACGAGCTGCTCGCCAGCCTCCCTCGCCGCATTCCGGCTTACCGCGACGCCTCGCTCTCGCCCTATCCGCATATCGCGTCGATCGGAAAAGACGAGGTCGAAGATCCCTTTCATTACGGGCTCTCGCTGATTCGTTTGATCGAGGCCAGCCCCGGGCAGGAGATCGCCTCGCATACCTTCTCGCATTATTATTGCTATGAGCCGGGGCAAGAGGCCGCAGACTTCGAGGCTGATCTGGAAGCGGCGGTCGCAGTGGCGGCACGGCGCGGGGTGCGTTTGACCAGCCTGGTCTTTCCCAGAAATCAGGTGCGCCGAGAGTACCTGGATATCTGCCGGAACCTGGGCCTGGAGGTGTATCGAGGCAACCCGCCCGGGTGGCTGTACCAGGCGCATGCTCGCGCTCGAAACACCGGGGTGCGCCGGGCGGCGCGCCTGCTCGATAGCCTCACACCGTTGACTGGGGCGCGCTGCGTCTCGGCGGTCTCTCCGCTGGTGCGACAGCCGATCAATGTCGCTGCGACGCGTTTTTTACGCCCGCTGGCCACACGGAGCCCCTGGCTTGCGCGCCGCCAGCGTGCGCGCATCTGCCGCGAGATCGACGAGGCAGTGCGGTGCGGCGGCGTCTACCACCTGTGGTGGCACCCCCATAACTTCGGGGTGGGGCTGGAGGATCACCTCTCGGAGCTGGAGTACATCCTCGAACATATGGCGCGCTGGCGCGAGGCCGGGCGCATGGTCACCGCGACCATGGCCGATGTGGCGCGCCAGGGCCTGGGCTATCAGGAGGAACCATGGGTACGCCCCGCGTTGTGATGTTGGCCGGTCCGGGCGATGTGACGCCGATGCTCTACCATGAGCTCAGCGCACGTCTGGGACCGGTGCCGGTGATTATGGAACGCCCGATGTCTCGTGCCGACTTTTTGCGTCGACGTGCGCGTCGTCTGGGCTGGCTTCAAGTCGGCCACCAGAGCCTCTTTCAAACGACGGTGGCGCCGGTGTTGCGACGCCGTGGGCGCCGACGCATCGATGAGCTCTTACGCACCCATGAGCTGCGTGGTGACCCGATCCCCGAAGCGCAGATCATCGCCGTGCCTTCCGTCAATTCGGATGAGGCGCGCGATGCGTTGCGCGCGCTGGAGCCCGAGGTGGTGGTGATCAGCGCCACGCGCATCGTCAGCAAAGCGACGCTGCGCTGCGTCGAGGCGCCTTTTATCAACCTGCACACCGGCATTACGCCCTATTACCGCGGGGTGCACGGGGGCTACTGGGCACTGCATCAGGGCGAACCGGAACGCTTCGGGGTGACCGTTCACCTGGTGGATGCGGGCATTGATACCGGGGCGATTCTCGCGCAGCGGGTCATCGAGCCCTCCGTCGAAGATAACTTTGCGACCTACCCCTACCTGCAGTTCGCCCACGGAGTGCCCATGGTCGGAGCTGCGGTTGAGGGCTTGCTGACTGGCGAGCAACCGCGCTGGCGCGAGCCCGCCGTGCGTGGCGGGTTATGGTCGCACCCCACGGTGCTCTCGTACCTGCGTGGGCGCCGACGCGGCGTGCGTTGAGGGCGCTGAGGGACGAGACCCGGCGCGTCATCCAGGCGTAAATAGGTGCGAGTGCGGCGTTGATGTGGTTTTGTGTTAGGCCTAAGTGGTTGAATATAAACAAAAAAACCGACCCTTTGCGGGGCGGTTTTTTTGTGGCTCGAGAAACGCCGCGCTGCAACGCGGCGTCGATGCATCAGCGGCCGTAGTACTCGCGGTACCAGGTCACGAAGCTGGCGATGCCCTCTTCGATGGGGGTGTCGGGCTTAAAGCCCACATCGTTGATGAGGTCGTCGACGTCGGCGTAGGTGGCCTGCACATCGCCGGGTTGCATGGGCAAGAACTCTTTTTGAGCTTCCTGGCCCAGGCAGTCTTCCAGCGCCCCGATCATGTCCATAAGCTGCACCGGGTTGTTGTTGCCGATGTTGTAAATGCGGTAGGGCGCGGCGCTGGTGCCCGGGTCGGGTTCGTCGCCCGACCAGCTGGCGTTGGGCTCGGCGACGCGGTCGGTCACGCGCACGACCCCTTCGATGATGTCATCGATGTAGGTGAAGTCGCGCTGCATATCCCCGTTGTTGAAGACCTTGATGGGGCGGCCCTTGAGGATGGCGTCGGTAAAGAGAAAGAGCGCCATGTCGGGGCGGCCCCAGGGGCCGTAGACCGTAAAGAAGCGCAGCCCGGTGGTCGGCAGCCCGTAGAGGTGGCTGTAGGTATGCGCCATCAGCTCGTTGGCTTTCTTGGTGGCGGCGTAGAGGCTGACCGGGTGGTCGATATTATCGTGGATCGAGAAGGGCAGGGAGGTGTTGGCGCCGTAGACCGAGCTCGATGAGGCGTAGACCAGGTGCGGCGTTTCCTGATGGCGGCAGCCCTCGAGGATGTTGGTGAACGCCACGATGTTGGCGTCGATGTAGGCGTGAGGGTTCTCCAGCGAGTAGCGCACGCCGGCCTGGGCGGCCAGGTGCACGACGCGATCGAAGTCGTGGGCCTTAAAGAGGGCGGCGACGCCCTCGCGGTCGGCCAGCTCCAACTTCTCGAAGCTGAAGTTCGGGTTGGTCTGTAACCGCTCCAGCCGCGCCAGCTTGAGGTTGGGGTCGTAGTAGTCGTTGATGTTGTCGACGCCGACCACAGAGTCGCCGCGCGCGAGCAGGCGCGTGGCGAGGTGGGAGCCGATGAATCCGGCAGCGCCGGTGACCAGGATCTTCATAGAGAGCTCGTCGGGTCGAGGAAGTGAGAAGGATTAAGAATTAGAGCCGAGCGTCGGAGTCGCCGGTGGGAAGGACATATTTGATGTCGTAGACCACAGCGCCGTCTTTGCCGAGGGCGCGGATGTTATCGGCGCCCATCTCGCGGAACTCATCGTGCGCCACGGCCAGGATGATGGCGTCGTAGTGGCCCGGCTTCGGCTCCTGGATGGGGTCGATGCCGTACTCGTGGCGGGCTTCTTCGGCGTCGACCCAGGGATCGTAGACGTGCACGCGAGCGTGGTAGGTCTCCAGCTCGCGGATGATGTCGATGACGCGGGTGTTGCGAAGATCGGGGCAGTTCTCTTTGAAGGTCAGCCCCATCACCAGCACGTTGCTGTCGACGACCTGGAGGCGTCGCTGGGTCATGAGCTTGGCGACCTGGTGGGCGATGTGGCTGCCCATGGAGTCGTTGAGGCGCCGGCCGGCGAGGATCATCTCGGGGTTGTAGCCGATCGCCTGTGCTTTATGCGTCAGGTAGTAGGGATCGACGCCGATGCAGTGGCCGCCAACCAGGCCGGGGCGGAAGGGCAGGAAGTTCCATTTGGTGCCGGCCGCAAGGAGCACCTCTTCGGTGTCGATGCCCAGGCGGTTGAAGATCAACGCCAGCTCGTTGATCAGCGCGATGTTGACGTCGCGCTGGGTGTTCTCGATGACCTTGGCCGCTTCGGCCACCTTCACGGAGCTGGCTTTATGGGTGCCGGCGGTGATGATGGAGCGGTAGAGCGCGTCGACGAAGTCGGCGGCCTGCGGGGTGGAGCCGCTGGTGACTTTGACGATGGTGGTCAAACGATGCTGTTTGTCGCCCGGGTTGATGCGCTCGGGGCTGTAGCCGACGTAGAAGTCCTGGTTAAAGCGCAGCCCGCTGGTCTCTTCGAGCAGCGGCACGCAGACCTCTTCGGTGGCGCCCGGGTAGACGGTGGACTCGTAGATCACCACGTCGCCTTTGTTGAGCACCGCGCCGACGGCGCGGCTGGCGCTCTCCAGGGGGCTTAGGTCGGGGCGCTTATGCTCGTCGATGGGCGTGGGCACGGTGACCACGTAGACGTTGCAGTCGGCGATGTCGTTGAGCTCGGTGGTGTAGCGCAGGCGCTGGGCGCTGACCAGATCGTCGGGCTCAACCTCCCGGGTGCTGTCTTTGCCTTCGCGCAGCTCGTTGACGCGGCGCGGGTTGATGTCGAAGCCAATGGTGTCGAAGCGCCGCCCGAACTCTACGGCCAGCGGCAGGCCGACGTAGCCGAGCCCGACGATGGCGATCTGAGCGGTGTCGAGGGTGGGGGTGCCCATGAGGTCTCCTGCGAAGACGAAGGTTAGCGAGGTTGGGAGCCCGGACGAGGGTCCAGGGCGATGATGGTCGCCGGATCGCGGCTCTCACTGCTGCGTCCGATGGCGTCATAATAAAAACCGGCCGCGCGCATCTGGTGCGGATCGTACTGATTTCGGCCGTCGAAGACGACTCTCTGGCGCATCAACCGCGCCATAGCTCCAAGATCGGGGTGGCGGAAAGGTTTCCACTCGGTGACCAGAATCAAGGCGTCGACTCCTTCTAGCGCGGCATACTGGTGTTCGGCCAGCATAAGATGCCGGCGATCGAACCACTCCTTCGGGAAGTGCTCGCGGGCCGCTTCCATGGCCACCGGATCGTAGGCCTGAATGCGAGCACCTCGCGCGATCAGATGCTCGAGCAGGGTGCGGGAGGGGGCTTCGCGAAGATCGTCGGTGCCCGGCTTAAACGCCAGCCCCCAGAGCGCGAAGGTCAGCGCGCTTAAGTCCTCACCGTAGCGAGCGATGATCTTTTGTGCCAGTCGCTCTTTCTGGGCCTGATTTCGTCGCTCCACCGCGTCGAGGATGCCCGGCTCAATGCCCTGGTCTCGGGCCATATGGCAGAGGGCGCGCACGTCTTTGGGAAAGCAGGAGCCGCCGTAGCCGCAGCCCGGGTAGATGAAGTGGTAGCCGATGCGCTCGTCGGAGCCGATGCCCAGGCGTACGTTTTCCACATCCACCCCGAGCGCTTCGCAGAGGTGGGCGACCTCATTCATGAAGGAGATCTTGGTGGCGAGCATGGCGTTGGCCGCGTATTTGGTCATCTCGGCGTCGCGCGTGCCCATAAAGAGCAGGCGCTGGTGGTTGCGGTTAAAAGGGGCGTAGAGCTCGGCCAGGCGCTCGCGGGCATGCGCATCTTCGGTGCCGATGATGATGCGGTCGGGTTTCATAAAGTCGTTGATCGCCGCGCCTTCCTTCAGGAACTCGGGGTTGGAGACGACGACCACGCGGTGATCGGCGCCGCGGTGTTGCAGATGATGCTCGATGGTCTCCTGGACCATGCGCGCGGTGCCCACGGGCACGGTCGACTTATCGACCACGATGGCGTCGCTTTTGAGGTGCTCGCCAAGCTGGCGAGCGACCTCCAGGACATGCTGCAGATCGGCGGAGCCATCCTGGTCCGGAGGCGTGCCCACGGCGATGAAGAAGACCTCGCCAGAGTCACAGGCGTCGGCCAGGGAGGTGGAGAAGCTCAGGCGTTTTTGAGCGATGTTTCGTTTTAAAAAATCGTCAAGTCCGGGCTCGAAGATGGGGCTTTTGCCCTGGCGCAGCTGCGCGACTTTGCGGGCGTCGACGTCGACGCAGGTCACGTGATGGCCCATCTCGGCGAAGCAGGTTCCGGTGACCAGGCCGACATATCCGGTGCCGATGATCGTGAGGTTCATGGTCTCTCCTGAAGAGGGTAGCGCGCCTGGCGAGCAGGTCGGCCGGAGCGCGTGGGTCAGCGGCACCAGGAGCGCCGGGCATCGTCAAGGGTGTCAGCGGGCGGCGCGAAGGCGAGGAAGTTCGAGGACCGTCGCGTCGGTATGCGGACTCTGGTAGTCGGGGATGAGTTCCCCGAGCAGCACGCGCACCGCCGGGTGGTCGCCGCGATCGGCCGCCGCCAGAAGCTCGCAGTAGAGCGCGTCGAAGTGCTCGGGAGGATCGCTGGATTTTTTGCCCACAAAGATCTGGGCGTGCTCGGTGCGATCGACCTCTTCTTCGTCGAGGGTGAGCTCTTCGAAGAGTTTTTCGCCGGGGCGAATGCCGGTGAAGACGATCGGGATCATCGCTTCATTGGCGCCGGAGAGTCGGATCATGTCGCGGGCCAGATCGGCGATGCGCACCGGTCTCCCCATATCGAGAATGAAGAGGCTGGCCTGGCTCTCGAAGCTGGCCGCCTGCAGGACCAGCTGCACCGCCTCGGGGATGGTCATGAAGTAACGCGTCATCTCGGGATGGGTCACCGTGACGGGGCCCCCGCGGCGGATCTGATCGCGGAAGATCGGCACCACTGAGCCGTTGG
Organism: Lujinxingia vulgaris; assembly: GCF_007997015.1. NCBI lineage: Bacteria > Deltaproteobacteria > Bradymonadales > Lujinxingiaceae > Lujinxingia > Lujinxingia vulgaris. The sequence goes on along the minus strand of NZ_VOSM01000005.1, from coordinate 283,648 downwards.
AGCCGAGCACGTTGCCAAAGCGAACGGCACAGAATCGCGTGCCCGGATGCTCCTGCCCCTGGCGTGCCACGATCCACTCGGTGACGCGTTTGGTCGCGCCCATCACGCTGGTGGGGTTGACCGCTTTATCGGTGGAGATGAGCACAAAGGTCGCCACGCCCATCTCGGCGCTCAGGCGCGCGACGATCTCGGTGCCGCGTACGTTGTTTTTGACGGCCTCAGCCGGGCTCTGTTCCATGAGGGGAACATGTTTGTAGGCCGCGGCGTGCAGCACCACCTGGGGGCGATGTTCCTCAAAGATCGCGCGCATGCGCGCGGCGTCCGCCACGCTGGCGATGCAGGGGACGATGGGACGATCGTTCTGGGGATTGAGTTCGCGATGAATCTCAAAGAGCGGGGTCTCGGCCTGCTCGACCAGCATCAGGGTCGATGGTGAAAATCCGGCGATCTGGCGGCAGAGCTCACTGCCGATAGAGCCTCCCGCGCCGGTGACCAGCACCCGGCGATCTTTGAGAAAGCCGGCCAGCGACTCCAGGTCGAGCTCCACAGGATCGCGGCGTAGCAGGTCGGCGATGGAGACCTCGCGCAGACGGTCCAGCGAGATCTCCTGATGAAGCATTGCCTCGACCGCCGGCAGGATGCGGGCGTGCACCCCCAGCGGTCCGGCCAATTCAATGACGCGCCGCACCTGGTGCTGCTCCTCAGGGGGGAGCGCGATGATGATCTCTTCGATATCGTGGCGCGCCACCAGCTGAGCGATGCGATCGATTGGTCCCTCGACGGGGATGCCGTGCAGGCGCAGTCCTCGTTTGTAGGGGTCATCATCGACAAAGAGCAGGGGGCGCAGGCGCAGGCTGGGGCTGCGGTTGATCTCGCGCACCATCAGATCGCCGGCGTCGCCGGCGCCCACGATCATCAGATTTCGCGCGCGTCTCGGCGTGGCGCTCAGCGCCATCGCTTCGCGCACCAGGCGCAGCGCGCCGCGCACCCCCCCCAGCAGCACAAGACTCAGGGTGAAATCGAGCAGGTAGATCGATCGCGGAAAGATCTCCGGGCGCAACACCAGCGTGTTGACCGCCATAAAGAGCAGCGCCGAGATCGCCAGCGCATACGCCAGTGAGATGATGTCGTAGAGGCTGACATACTTCCACCACCCCTGGAACATCTTGAGGTAGGCAAAGACGGCGGTCTTGATCGCCAGCAACACCAGCAGACCGCCGCCCAGGGCGGGCAGGTATTCGGCGGGGATGCGAAGATCGAAGCGAAAGAGAAACGCCCCCACATACGCCGCCGAGAAGAAAACCAGGTGGGCCAGCGCTAAGATCACGCTGCGCCAGCCGGCCGGCAGACGACTCAGAGGTTCCATCCATCGCGACAGCGTGTTCATCGCCATAAGCGATGCTCCCATGCGCTGGCCGAGACAGCCTGGCTCAAAGGCGCGTTGCGGCGCGTTACTGCCCGAGATGCGGCAGGTTAGCGCGGTTCGAAAGGTTCCCCCCACGCGTTGGTGGGTGCTGCGAGCGCCTCATTCCTTCAGGCGCGGGCGTTCACCAGCGAGTACGAACGCCATCAAAAAGCGTATGTGGCAGAAGCTAACCCCCTGCCTTCGTCGGTCAACGCGATCAGGGATGACGCGCACATTCGGAACGCAGCTGACGCAGCGCGCGCTGATGAGGTCCCTGGCCGTGGTCGCGGATGAGCGCGGCAAGCTCGATGCATTTTTTATGGCGGACCAGAAAACGCCCCAGATCGCGGGGCTCATCGTAGTGACGGACGAGTCGCTCCAGCAGCACCTGCGCCCGCCGAAGATCGCCTTTCGACTCGGCGATCGCCGCCTCACTTCGCCAGCACACCCGCTGGTCGCGGGGACGTAAGGGGGGCGCGCAGCCCAGCGCGTAGACTTCGCCAAGCAGGGCCTCGCGGGCGCTGCCGGCCTCTTGGGCCCGATGGTCCGGGGAGGCAATCAGGAGCAGATCACGCGCCACGTCGGCCCCGAGCCATCCCCCCCGCAGTGCCTGCTCGGCCAGCGCCAGGGCGGCCTCGGGGCGCTCCTGGCGGTGGTAGATCTGCATCAACTCGCGCAGCGTCTGTTGTTGAACATCGTGATGTTCGCCCGGGTCGGAGGCCAGCAGCTGTCCCGCCCATAGCTCAGCGAGCTCCCAGAGCTGCTGCTCCCGATACAGGCGAACAAGCCCCAGGCCCAGCCGCGGGCTTTGGGGCCGCTCCTCGAGGATGGCCAGCGCCAACTCGACGGCCTGCCGTGGCCCTTCCTCCCGGGCGCACTCGTTCAGCGCAAAGCCCAGCAACTCCTCGCTGGCATCGCCCAGCGCCCGGGCGCGCAGCCTCGTCTCTTGAAGATCGCGCAGCAAAAATGCCGCCAGCCAGCTGGCCGGCGCCAGATGTGGCTCGGCGTAGAGCTCTCGCCAGACCCCGGCGGCCTCCTCCTGGTGACCGTCGGCGACCAACGCACGGGCCAACACCAGACCCTGATGTGGAAATGGATTAAGCGCATAGGCTCGTCTGGCGAGCACGAGCGCTCGATCGGTCTGACCGGCCTGCCGCCGATCCACGCTCAGGTTGGCCAGTGTCGCCGCGTCGGTGGGAAAAAGCGCCAGGTGATGCTGCACGTCGGCATCGTTCTCAGCGTTCTCCTGTGACGTTCCCTGATCGTAAAGCCCCCAGATCAGCCCGCCGGCCAGCAGCATCCCCGCAGCAAGCGCGCCCGCAAGGGTGCGATAGGCACGTCGGCTCAACGGGCGATGGTAGCCCGGGAGAGTCTTCTTGCCGCCGGCCGCGCAGAGCTCAATGACCATTAGCGCTGGCAATGAGATCCCCAGCGTGAAGAAGGGAAAGTGGAAGATCGATGCCACACCCAGCCCCACCGCAACGGCCACCGCGATCGCGCCCATGCGCGGGTTGTCGCTGGCCAGCGCCTGGCGCACGAGCAGTACCAGGCTCAAGCCCAGCAGAACGATCGCGGCTGCTCCCACAGGCACGCCGTAGGCGAAGAGCCACTCCACAGGTTCATTTTCAATGGTGGGTACGCTGTGCATCCCCACGATATGCGGATCGAGGTAGGTCGGTAGCGCCAGCCCCACCGCGCCGGCGCCGGCACCGGTCAGCCAGAAGTCGCCTGCGGCGCGAAGCGCCGCGCCGCTCATATGAACGCGCACCTCCAGGCTGGTCTGGGCCAGGGAGTCGGCCACACTGAAATGTTCAGGCACGAGCAACCCGCCCACCACCAGTGCTGCGGCGAGCCCGCTGCCGATCCAGATAAGTCGGGTGTGGGGGGGCTTGTCGCCGTCGCCAGTGTCGGAGGCGCGCGCTGTGGCATGCCGAAGCAGGACCGCTCCGCCCGCCAGGGCACTCAGCCCCAGCGCCAAGAGCGAGCCCTGGCTGCGGTGGGCCAGGGTCAACATGCCGAAGAGCGCAGCAAACACCATCATCGTCGCGCTCAACGCGCGCTGACGCCTCGCCCACACCACCGCGGCGCCGGCGCTGATAAGGGTGGCCAGCGCGTAATAGGTCGCGGCGTGGTTGGTGCTTACAAAGGGGGCCCAGGCGCGTGGGGAGAGGCTGGCCTTATAGACGCCCATGATGTTTTCGGTGCCGCTGAGCATTTGCACCGCACCGGCCAGCGCCACTGCCATCGCCAGAATGGAGGCGGCTACCAGCCCCTGACGGCGCAGCGCCCGCCAGCGCCCCAGGTTACTCACCGCCAGCGCCCCCAGGCAGAGCGCGAACCACTTAAGCGCCATCGACGCGCTGGCCGGCGCGTTGAGCGAGAGGGGGCGAAACGCCGGCATCGCCACGTCGGTAAAGGCCGCTTCCCAGCTCAGCCGCAAGGCCTCGGCAGCCCGGGGGCTTACAAGTTCAATGAGCCCCACTGGCATCGGCAGCGCCTGAAGCAATGAGACCACTCCCAACATCGCGAAGACGGCCGCCGGAATAGAGCAACGTCGCATCTCGGTTGGCCGGCCGTCCTCCGCGAGCTCGCCGATGATTACGACCGCCAGGGCAAGGGTCGCCAGCAACGCCGCGCTCAGCGCATGCACTCCTCCAACCATCAGTGGACTTGCCAGCATCAAAATGGCGAGCAAGATCGTGGAGACCTTAAGCCAGCGCGGGCGGGATTTTTGTCGGGCCATCAGGCGCCTCGTGGTGTGGCCAGGCCGAAAAGTGGGCGGCGTTGACGCCGCTCCTTCGAGTCTCTACGATCGCGCGCCGCGTCGTCAAAAGGCCCCCGTGGCCCCCATGACCTGAGAGCACTATGTCGGACCAGTACGGATTCCAGGAACCACGCCCCAGCAGCGCGCCTGAAGAGCGTGGCGAGTCCCTTGGTGCCCTTATCGGGCGCTACTGGGCGCTCTTTCGGCGCTTTTATTGGGTGCTTATCCTCACGTCGATCGCGTGTGTCGCGGCGGCCTACTTCTGGACCGAGCGCCAGCCTCGCATTTATCAGGCTACCAGCAAACTGATGTTTCATGAGTCGCGCCCCAATGTCTTTGGTAAGCAGTTTGAGCGGGTGGAGCTCGTGGACCCGGGGGGCCGCTGGCAATTCGAGCAGTTCTGGAACACTCAGAAAGAAGTACTCGGCTCGAAATGGTTTGCCCAGCGCGTCATCGAGCGCGAGGGCCTTCTCGACGCCCCGGGCTTTTTGCCCCCTTCGGTGCAGCAGTTAGATGAGGATGAGCGCATGAAGCGCGCCGTCAACATTCTGCAGCGCGTGGCGGTGTATTCTCTGCAGCGCGACAGCCGGGTGGGCCTTGTGCAGGTGCGTTTTGAAGATCCGGAGCTGGCCGCGAACATCGCCGACGGCATCTCCGAGACCTACGTCGAGTACATCCGCGAGTTCCAGACCGGGGGGCTTCGGCAGCTGGCCAACTGGTTTGACGATTACGTCTCCACCAAGCGCGAAGAACTCGATGAGGCGCGCTCTGAGCTTCAGAAATATCAGCGCGACAACAACATCCTCTCCCACACCTTTGAAGATCGCCGCGAGATGGCCGCCGAAGGGCTGGCTGCGGTCAGCACGCAGCTGCGCGAGGTGCAGGCGCGCCTTTTTGCCGAAGAGGCGTTGCTCAATCAGCTCGAGACGATGGAGTCGCGCGGCGACGACCTGCGCGCGCTGGGCGATCTTGTCGACAACCCGGCGCTCAAACGCGGGCTCGATCGGGAGAGTGAGCTCCTGGAGCGCCGCGCCGAGCTCAAGACCCGTTACCTCGACGCCCACCCCGAGGTGCGCGCCGTCGATGAGCAACTCGAGGTGGTACGCCGCTCCATTGAGGATGAGATCGGGCGAATTCGCACCGCCGTGGCCAACCGCGCCGCCGTCACGCGCCGCAACGCTGCCAACCTTCAGGAAGAGATCGAGCGTCACAAGGCCGAGATCGCCGAGCTCAATCAGATCGGCTTCCGCTACACTGAGATGCGCGACAGCACCGAGACGCTACGTCAGCACTATGAGACGGTGCTCGGCCGCACCAACGAGCTTGACCTCAACGCCCTCTACGAGAGCGAGATCATTCAGATTCTGGAGAACGCCGACGTGCCCGGCGCCCCGATCAGCCCGCAGGTACCCCTGAACCTGGCGGTGGGCCTGCTTCTGGGACTCTTTTTGGGCGGCTCGATCATGGTGCTCATCGATGCGCTCGACACCACGGTCAAGACCGAAGAGCACGTCACCAAGTACACCACTCGGCCCATCCTCGGGATGCTGCCGGCGGTCAACGCCGGGGCTGTCAAAGGCGTTGAGAAGTTCGGCGACTCGGCCCTCGATACGCTCACGCACACCGCGCCGCGGAGCTCGTTTGCCGAGGCGATCAAGACCCTGCGCACCAACCTGATGTTCATGGCGCCGGATAACCCCCCGCGCGTGCTCCTGATGACCAGTCCGGGCCCGGGTGAGGGCAAGACGCTGACCTCGGTGAACATGGCGATCGCGCTGGCGCAGTCGGGCCAGCGCACGCTGGTGATCGACAGCGACATGCGTCGCCCCCGCGTGCACAAAGCCCTGGGCATGGACAATAAGGTCGGCCTCTCCGACGCCATCACCGGTGAGCGCACCTACAAAGAGGCGGTTCGCCCCACGGGCATTGAAAACCTCGATGTGATGACTTGTGGTCCGGTGCCCCCCAACCCCTCGGAGCTTTTGCAGACCGAGCGTTTCCGCAAGCTGGTGCGCGATCTTCGCGAGGATTACGACCGGGTCATCTTCGACTCCCCGCCGCTGGCTGCGGTGGCCGACGCCCTGGTGCTCAGCCACTCTGCCGACGTGGTCTTGTTGATTCTCAAGTTCGGTCAGACCCGCCAGGAGCTCTTGCGCCGCTCCATTGAACAGCTGGAGTCCATCGGGGCGCCCTTCGGCGGCACCGTGCTCAACGACATCGACGAGAACGCCGGCTACGGCTACGCGTATTATTACCGTTACCGCTACGACGATTCGGGCGATGGCGGCGACACGAAGGGCGGGAAGATGGCCAGCTGAGCCAACCTCCTCAATGTTGTGTGGATCTCAAGCGTCCGCCGCTCGTTAAGAGCGGGGGCGCTTTTTTGTGGCGTTCAGCCCAGCGCCTCGCGCACCGCGTCGGCGACCGCCTCGCGCTCATCGTCGCGCAGCTCCGGGAAGATCGGCAGCGCCAGGACCTGCTCGCAGGCCAGCTCGGCGCGCGGAAAGTCGCCCCGCTGGTAGCCAAGCTCGCGCAGCGCCGGCTGGGTGTGCAGGGGCTCGGGGTAATAGACGGCGCTGCCGATGCCACGCGCCTCCAGGTGGGCGATCAGGCGCGCGCGATCGGCCACGCGCACCACGTACTGGTTGTAGACGGGACGATGCCCCGGGGCGTGGCGGGGGAGCTTGAGTCCCTCAAGGTCGGCCAGGGCTTCGTTGTAGTAGGCGGCGTGGGCGCGGCGGCGCTCGCAGAAGGAGTGAAGATGGGGGAGCTTGGCGGAGAGGATCGCCGCCTGAAGGGCGTCGAGGCGGAAGTTCCCGCCCACCTCCACGTGATGGTACTTGGGGCTTGCGCCGTGGCGCGCCAGCAGCCGCAGCCGCTCGTAAAAGGCGGCGTCGTCGGTAAAGACCATGCCGCCGTCGCCGGCCGCGCCCAGGTTTTTGGTGGGGAAAAAACTCACGCAACCGGCCAGTCCGAAGCTCCCGGCCTGCCGCCCCTCAAAACTCGCGCCGAGCGCCTGGGCGAGATCTTCGATCACCGCCACCCCCGGCGCGTTCTGCACCGCCGCCATCACCTGATCCATCGGCGCGCATTGACCAAAGAGGTGGATCGGAAGCACCGCCCGGGTCTTCGCACCCAGCGCGTCTTCGATGTGTGAGGCGTCCAGGTTGAACCCCTCCGGCTCAATGTCGACGAACACCGGCCGCGCCCCCAGGCGCATAATCGAGCCGACCGGGGCAAAAAATGTAAAAGGCGACGTGACGACCTCATCGCCGGGTTTAAGATTTAGCGCCATCAAGCTCAGCAGCAGCGCGTCGGTCCCGCTGGAGACGCCCACCGCATGCGCCACACCCACCGTTTCGGCCAGGGCTTGCTCGAGCTGCGTAACAAAAGGACCGCCGATGCAACGCTGCGTTTGCAGCACCTCGTCGACCACCGGGCGAATCTCGTCTTCAAGCGCGGCGTACTGACGCGTTAGATCAAAAAAAGGAACACCCATTGCGATCTCCGGGGGGAGGGCGCCAGCAAGGCGCCTCAACACACCATCAAAAACAGTCAGACTGGCTTCAGCGCGCCTTCAGCCAGTTGGTAGCGTTGGCCACACTCTGCGCAGCTGCACTCCGGCGCTGGCGCCGGCAGGGTCAGCCCGCAGCAGCAAGCCCACCCGATCTGGCGAGCGGGCTGGCCGACGACCAGCGCATAGGGCGCCACATCGGCTGTGACTACCGCGCCGGCGCCCACAAGGGCGAATGCGCCGACCTCCACCCCGCACACCACCGTGGCGTTGGCGCCCAGGGTTGCGCCTCTGCGGATGATGGTCGTCTGGTAGGCGTGCCGCCGCGAGACATGCGCGCGGGGGTGACGCACGTTGGTAAAAACCACGCTCGGGCCGCAGAACACGTCGTCTTCGAGCACGACCCCGTCGTAGACCGATACGTTGTTCTGGATCTTCACCCCATCGCCGATCACCGCGCTGGGAGCCACATACACGTTCTGCCCCAGGCTGCAGCGCCGACCAAGGGTGGCACCGGCGCAGACATGGGCAAAATGCCACACGCGCGTGCCCGCACCCACTTGCGCACCTTCATCGATGATCGCGCTGGGATGGGCCCAGGGCGCATTCTGATCGCCGTTGGTGGTCATGGCTCAGCGCTCCAGCCGCAGCGGTTGATGGGCTCGCATCGAGGCATAGGCCGCGTCGATGATCGCCAGCGAGCGCAGCCCCTCCTCGCCGGTGACAATCGGCGCGTCGACGACCCCGTCGAGATGATCGAGGATCGCCCCGAAGACATGCGCGTGCCCCCCGGAGAGGATGTCCTGGACGGAGCTCGCAAGCCCCTCAATCGCATCATCCTGCGGGGTGTGCTCCTCAAACTCCCAGGCCTCAATCTGGTCGCAACGTGCTCCTCCCAGCCGCACCGTGCCACGTTCTCCGAGCACCGTCAGGCTGGTGGTGATGTTGCGAGGGTAGGCCAGCATCGAGACGTGCACGCTCCCAAGCGCCCCCCCGGGCCAACGCAGGGTCAGCAGCGCGGTATCTTCCACATCAATGCGTCGCCCCAGTGTGCCACCGGCCGCATAGAGCTCGTCGGGCTCATCGAAGATCCAGGCCAGAAGATCCACATAGTGGCTGGCCTGATTCATCAGGGCGCCGCCGTCGAGCTCACGCGTTCCCCGCCAGGAGGCCGCGTCGTAGTAGGCCTGATTGCGGTTCCAGTACACCTCCAGCCCCACGCTGAAGATGCGCCCGAAGCGCCCCCTGCGCACCGCGTCGCGCAGGGCCAGAAAGAGCGGATGATGGCGCAGTTGCTTGATTACAAAGAGCTCGTGGCCGAGCTCCTGCACCTGCTTGACCATGGCGCGGGCCGCATCAAGCGAGGTGCTCAGCGGCTTCTCCAGGATCACGTCAGCGCCATGGCGAGCGGCCACCAGCGCCTGCTCGCAGTGCAGACCGGTCGGTGTGGCGATGCTCACAAGTTCTGGAGAGGTCTCAGCGAGCAGGGCATCCAACGAGGCGAAGGCGGGCGCCTCAAGGAGGGTAGCCAGCGTTTGCCGGCGGTATGCGTCGGGATCGACCACACCGACCACATTGAGGCGTTGGCCGTGCCACTGCAGCGCGCCCGCGTGGCGCTCGGCAACATGGCCGCAGCCAACCAGCGCCAGGGTACGGGGAGCAAGCGGGGGGAGGGGGGCTGTATCGCTCAGGGGGAGCCTCACTGCAAAAATCGTCGGGGCATCGGCCGGCAAGAGATACACCGAAACTTTGCCCACTTCCAGGGACTTCGCCGACTCGCCACCGCGATCCGCCCCGGTGCGTATGGCTCCAGCGTGATGTTCCCACCCGGTGCGCCTTCATGCCGCCTGCGCCGCCGCGCGCTCGCTGGAATATCCTCGCCAACGCGTTGTATTCACATCGCGTACCCGCGCAGCCCGAAGACCTCGCCAACAGCTTGCGCTTCGCGGCGCACTTCCCTAGGGTTCGCATCTGTCGGCACCACGTTCGTCAACACAGCATCGTATCGAAGCCATCGCCTATGAGACTCCTCATCCCACAGCATCAGCAGCTGCGGCGCCCCTTCGGGTGGGCGCTCAGTCTTGTGCTCTGGGCGGTGCTGCTGACTCCGATGAGCGCCTCGGCGCTGGAGGGCGTGCCTGTGCAGCCAACCTGCACCGGAGGCTTTGATCATCCGATGCAGGCCGCGGCTTCGTCGCAGGCTCGCGAGGTCTTCGACCGCATGGTCTCCTGGGGTTACGGCCCGCTGACACCGGTGGAGCCCGAGACCTTTGACAGCCCGGCATCTCGGGCCGCACAAAAGCCTGTCGCCGACCAGAAAGAGCCCTGCGGAGCATCTTCGGGCATCGATCCCACCAACCCCGAATACAACATCTGCTTTGAAGGCACCCGCGAGCCCGTCTCCACGCTCCCCGATCTTCTGGCGCGCTATCAGGCCGAGGAGGTCGCCGGCACGCTCTTTGATGTGGTGGCGCAGATGGGCGTGCAGAGCACCGGACATATCCCCCGTCATCAGCAGGCTCCGGCGGCGCTCCCTGAGCGCCCCTGGCTGGCCGCCCTGGTCGATTTGATGGAGCGCAGCGCCCCGCTGCAGCAGGACAGCCCGCTGACCTGCTCGGAGTACAGCGAGCTCTGCCGCAGCCTCCCGCCGGCCACAGCCGGCGTGGCGCTCAGCGGGCTTGTGCCTGTGCTCTCCCCGATTGAGCTCAACGCGACGCGTTACCCTGAGCTTTCTTCGCCGCCGACGCAGCCCGCGCTGGAGCGCCTGCGCGTCGGTCCCGCTCTGGAGCACCGACGCCTGCTCGAAGAGCCCCCTCAACACAGCTAAGCCGCCCCCACAGCCTGAATTCGGCCTGCGCCTCAAACGCCCTGCATTGCGTTTGACGCTTGAGCCTGCGCGCGCGCTGTGTAACAACCTGCGCCCGCACACGCTGTGGCCGCATCGCGGCTTGAATGCTTACGTATCAACACGTGTTTGTTTCACGATTCGGTGAGTTGTGCGCTGCGCCCGACTTACCCCCAAACCTGAACATCAGGAGTAGACCCATGGCAGGACATTCCCAACAGAGCAACGGCGTAGGTGCGCTGATGCTCATCGCCGTCGCCGTGATTTGCCTCGGCATCGGCTTCTTTATCGGCAAAAACAACGTCACCCCCACCGCGGGTGATGCCCCCGGCGCCGCCGTCGCGTCCAGCGCGAACGCTGGCAAAGACAGCGCCAAGATCCCGGTGGGCGACAGCCCCACCTACGGCCCGGCCAACGCGCCGGTCACCATCGTTGAGTTCACCAGCATGCAGTGCCCCTTCTGTGGTCGCGCCGCTGGCACGCTCAAGGAGCTGGCCGACAAGTACCCCAACGACGTGCGCCTGGTCTTCAAGAACTTCCCCCTCTCCTTCCAGGCTCAGGCCAAAGACGGCGCGCGCGTCGTGATGGCCGCCGAGCGCCAGGGCAAGTTCTGGGAGATGAAGGAGAAGATGTTCAGCGACCTTCAGGCCTACCGCTCCGGCGACGTCAAAGATCTTGGCGCGAAGTACGCTGCTGAGCTCGGCATGGACGTCGAGAAGTTCAAGGCTGACTACGACGATCCCGCCATCGTCGCCACCATCGACGAAGACCAGAAGCTCGGTGAGAGCCTGGGCGTTCGCGGCACCCCGCACTTCTTCGTCAACGGCGAAGTCGTCAACGGCGCCCAGCCCCTGGCCCGCTTCGAAGAGATCGTTAAGAAGCAGCTCGGCGAAGTCGAAGAGATGCTGGCCGCCGGCACCAGCCGTGACGGCATCTACGCGGCGATGGTCGACAAGAACTTCAAGAGCGCGCCCGCCCCTCAGCAGGCTGAGCGCCAGCCTGAGCCCGCCACCGAAGTGCACATGGTTCCGGTGCGTGACGCTGACTACACCAAGGGCGCCAGCGCCGATCAGGCGCTTGTGACCATCATGGAATTCTCCAGCTTCCAGTGCCCCTTCTGCGCTCGCGGCTCCGAGACCATCAAGCAGCTGGTTGAGAAGTACCCCAACCAGGTCCGCGTGGTCTTCAAGCACTTCCCGCTTGGCTTCCAGCAGCAGAGTGAGCCGGCCGCGCGCGCGTCTGTCGCCGCCGGTAACCAGGGCAAGTTCTGGGAGATGTACGAGCTGCTTTACGACAACCAGCGCGCGCTGGGTGAAGCGAAGTTCGAAGAGCTCGCCGGCCAGCTTGGTCTGAACATGGACAAGTTCAAGGCTGACTACGCCGCTCCGGCCACCGCCGAGATCGTCAAGCAGGCCCAGCGTGACGGCCAGTCTGCCGGCATCCGCGGTACCCCGGGCTTCCTGGTCAACGGCATCAAGGTCGTCGGTGCGCAGCCCCTGGCTGTCTTCGAAGATCACGTCAAGAAGCAGGTCGAGATCGCCGAGAAGATCAAGTCCGACCGTAACCTCTCCGGCGACGCCCTCTACGAGGCCGTGGTCGAGTACAACAAAGAGAACGTTGCCGAAGCTGCTCCTGCTGCTCCGGAGCGTCCCGCAGCTCCCGCGCCCAAGATCGATGACGACGCCCTCTCGGTGGGCAACTCCCACACCTACGGCCCGGCCAACGCCCCGGTCACCATCTACGAATTCTCCAGCTTCCAGTGCCCCTTCTGCGCCCGCGGCGCCGAGACCCTGGATCGCGTCAAGGAAGAGTATGGCGACAAGGTGCGCGTGGTTTACAAGAACTTCCCGCTTCCCTTCCAGGCTCAGAGCGAGCCGGCCGCCCGCGCGGCGCTTGCCGCCGGCAAGCAGGGCAAGTTCTGGGAGATGTACCACCTGCTCTACGAAAACCAGCGTAGCTTCCGCGAAGACGGCCTCTGGGATCGCCTCGCCGGTGAGCTTGGCCTGAACATGGACAAGTTCAAGGCGGACTTCGAAGATCCCGCCATCGCGCAGCAGGTCAAAGACGAGTCCGAAGAAGGTCGCTCGGTCGGCGTGACCGGCACCCCGGCGTTCTTCGTCAACGGCACCCGAGTCACCGGCGCGCAGCCCTTTGAGAAGTTCAAAGAGCTGATCGACGCTGAGCTCGAAGGCTAAGTCGTGTGACCGCCGAACCTTCGGCGGTCCGACGCGTCGCAACACACGCCGCCTCCCAATCGGGAGGCGGCGTTTTTTTTGGATAGTCGGAGCTCGGACCACCTCCGGGTCGAGCCCGCGCGACGCGCGACTTTTGCCAGCGCAGCTGCCCGTGCTACCACGATCCGCGACGACGACAATGTTGCGATGCCTTCAAGGCGTCCACCCAATGATTGAGAAGAAGATGCGCATGCCAACCCTCTCTTACCCGCATAAAACAACGACCTCTGGCGCGGCCCTGTGCGCCGCGCTGGTCGCGATACTTCTCGCGGTCGGCTGCGCCGCCACCCCGGCAACCACCGAGACCCCGGCGGCGCCTGCCTGGCAGCAGAGCGAGCTGGTCCCCCTTGGCGAGAGCCCCCGCCAGGGCAACCCACACGCCCCGGTGGTCATCGTGGAGTTCTCCAGCCTGCAATGCCCCTACTCGGCCCGCGCTCGCCAGACGATCGTCGAGCTACTGGAGGCCTACCCGCAGGAAGTGCAGCTTGTGTACAAGCACCTCCCGCTGCCTTTTCAGCAGGAGTCGCGCCCGGCCGCTCTGGCCGCCGAGGCCGCCGGCGAGCAGGGCGCTTTCTGGCCGATGGTCGACAGCCTCTACGCCAGCCAGCGCACCATGGGCGAGATCGGCGCAGAGGCGGCTGGCAAAGAGCTCGCCGCGCGCATCGGTCTCGATGAGCAACGCTACGCTGCAGCCCTGGCCAACCAAATCGCCCTCGATGCGCGAATCCAGCGCGACGTGGAGCTCGCCGGCGAGCTCGGCATCCAGGGCACACCGACCTTTGTGATCAACGGTGAGCCGGTGCGCGGCGCGCAGCCCCGCGAGGTCTTCGACGCCGCCATCGCCCGCGCCCTGGAGCGCCACGCCCTGCTCGAGGCCGAAGGCGTGCCTGCCTCCGAACGCTACGCGCGCTCGGTGGAGCTCGCGCAGATTCAGGCTCGCGAGCAGGCCGAGCAAGCCCGCGAGGAAGCCGCCCGCGCTCAGCAGCCCGCCCCGCAATTCGTCGCAATGCCCGTCGACGGCGACGAGCTCATCCACCAACCCGGCGACGACTTCCTGGTCACCATCGTGGAGTTCTCCAGCCTGCAGTGCCCCTTCTGCGCCCGCGCCGTCCCCACCCTCGCGCAGCTCAAAGAACGTTATGGCGAGAAGTTGCGCGTGGTCTTCAAACATTTTCCCCTTGGATTTCAAGAGCATAGCGAACTTGCTGCCCGGGCAGTCGTCGCCGCTCAGGAGCAGGGCAAGGGCTGGGAGATGCGCGACGCCATTTACGCGCGCCAGGGCGAACTTGGCCCCGAACTCATCGAAAAGCTCGCCAATGAGCTGCAACTCGACCTCGCTGCGTTTACCGCCGCGCTGCAGGATGAAGCGGTCGCCGAGCGCGTTTCGCGCCAGCAAGAACAGGGCCTGAGCGCCGGCGTGCGCGGAACTCCCTCTTTCATCATCAACGGGCGCCTGATCGTCGGCGCCCAGCCCCTGGAGGCCTTTGCGGCCATTATCGACGATGAGATCGCACGCGCTCAGGCCCTCAGCGACCAGCACCCCGAACTGGACAGTGAGGCGCTGTACGAGCGTCTGATCGAAGATCGCCTGGCATCGGCTGGCGAATGATGGTCGTCGGTCCCCTGCCGGCACGATTCTCGGGAAGATGGACCGCTGTCCGAACGTGAAAGGAGATATGATGCGATATGGGTTTGAACTCCGAAGTGGTCTTCTGGCGCTTGCGCTGACTCTTAGCGCATGCGGCACCACGCAACCGGCCGACGTTCAGGAGCAGAGCGCTGCGGAGCAGCCGACCATCGCGATGGTTGATAGCGAGCTCTTGCCCGTGGGCGATAGCCCCATCCGGGGCGCCGCCGACGCCTGGGTCACCCTCGTCGTCTTTGGCGATTTTCAGTGTCCCTTCTGCGGGCGACTCGCCGCTACGCTCGATCAGGTGCTCGCTGAGCAGCCGCAGGGGCGCGCGCGCCTGGTCTTCAAACACGTACCGCTGGACTCCCATCCCCACGCCCGACTCTTTGCCCGGGCCAGTGAGGCGGCAAGGGAGCAGGGCAAGTTCTGGGAGATGCACGACCTGCTCTTTGACCGCGCCGCCGAGCTTCGTGAGGGCAACCCGCAGGCCGAGCTGCGCCGCCTGGCCGGCGAGCTGGACCTGGATGTTGAGAAGTTCGAGCGCGACCTGGCCGACCCGAAGCTCCACGAGCGCGTCGCCCGCGATGAGGCTCTGGCCGAGGAACTCGGGCTTGAGGCGGTGCCCGCCGTCTACATCAACGGTGGCTACATCCCCGGCGCGCAGCCCCCCGCGGTCTACATGCGCGCGATCTATGATGTTGGCGAGGCCACCCGGGGCGCGGTGGAAGATGGTGAGATGAAGCGTGAGGAGGTGTACGCCCACAGCGTTCGGGCGCTCCTGCCGCGTTCACAGCAGGCCCAGGCCGCCCAGGCCGAGCAGGAGAGCGCGCAGGCTCGCATCGCGCGCGTGCCCGTGTACCAACCCGGCCGCCCGGTGCTCGGCGACGATGATGAGGCGCTGGTGCAGATCGCCCACTTCCACAGCCTGGGCTCTGAGCCCAGCGTGGAGATGCATCGCCGTCTGGCGGAGCTTCAGGCCGGCGATCCGCAACGCATCCGCGTGGTGACCTTTCAACTTCCGCACAGCGATGACGAGGTGCTGGCCTTTGCCCACCGCGCGCTCGCTGCGGCTTCACACGATGACGCCGCCCGCGGCCAGCAATTCCTGAGCTGGCTGGCCGAACTCCCGGAGGATGCCTGGTCGCAGGGGCCCGAGTTGCTTGAGCGCATCGACGCAAAACTCAAAGAACTCGGCGTCGACCCTGAGCGCGTCAACTCCGACGAGAGCCGTGCGCGCCTCGCCGCCGACCAGCGCCTGGCCATCGAGCTCGACGTGGTCGGCATCCCCACCACCTTCATCAACGGCCAGCGGGTCGTGGGGCTCGCCCCCCTCGACGAGCTCAAGCGACAGGTGGAAGAGAAGGTGGCAATCGCCGAGAGGGTCGCACAGGTACGCAACATCTCCGGGCAGGAACTCTACGAAGCCATGCTCGATGCTGCAGAACAGCAGCCCGCCGCGCGTTGAATCAGAGCAGCAAAAACGCCGCCAGCAGCCCCACCGCCATGATCGGCGCAAGCCCCATCGCCACATAGGCCCCCAGGCGGCGAGAGCCGATGATGGCGCTCATGATCGCTTTGACCAGGCTGTTGGTCAGGATCGCAATGACAATGGCCTGGGTGGCCAGCGCCGCGCTCAACTCGCCGCCGGCCTCCATTCGCGCGACTGCCAGGCTGATGGCGTTGGTCTCGGCCAGACCGCCGAAGATTGCGGTGAGGTAGATCACCTGCGAGCCGTAGATCTGGCCAACCCCCTTGGCCACGCCGATGATCACCACCAGCAAGAGCGCGAACTTCAGCGCCGGCACAAGCTCAAAGGGGTTGCGGATCTCCAGCGCCATTCCCTCATCGAGCGTCGCCGGCTCATCGCGACCCTCGGGGCGATCGCGCACATGGCTGACCAGGGTGACCCAGAGCAGCCCGGCGACCACCGAGCCCGGGATCGCCATGAGCACAAAGGGCAACCACAGCGTCTTGACCAGCTCCAGGTTCACCACCGCCACCGCCACGGTCACCCGCGCGAACATGAAGGCGTTGGCCAGCATGATCGCAAAAGCCGCCGATAAGAGCACCGTGCGCGAGCGCGGGTTCTGATGCACCTGACGCGACATCGCCAGCGCCACCGCTGTGCTTGATGCCATCCCGCCGAGCACCCCGGTGAGGACCAGCCCGCGGCTTGTGCCCAGAAAGCGAATCGCAAAATAGCCCAGAAAGCTGATCCCGCTGATCAGCACCACCAAAAGCCAGATTTCGCGCAGGTTATAGATCCCCCAGGGATCCACCGGCTGGTCGGGCAAGAGCGGCAGCAGCACCACCGTCACCAGCAAGAACTTCATAGTGGAGACGATCTCCGCCGGCGTGAGCAGGTGCACAAAGGTCGTGGTGTGGCGCTTGAGCGAGAGCACAATGGCCACGATCACCGCGATCGACGCGGCCACCATCGGCATGCTCGGCACCAGCACACCCAGCACAAAGACCACCATCGCCGAGATCTGCGTGGTGATGCCCACCTCATGCTCGGTGGCGCGGCGCTCATGCCAGAAAAAAGCCACGAGCAACGCGAAATAGCCCAGCCCCACCACATAGGGAAGCCCCGGCAGGATGTTCTGCGCGATCACCGAGACGGTGCCCAGCAGCGAACTCAACGCGAAGGTGCGCACACCCACGCTCCCCAGTGGGCTCTCCGGCTCCCGGTGGCTCTGGCGCTCCAGTCCGATGATGCCGCCCAGCGCCAGACTTACCGCGACGGCACGCACCATCCCAAAATCAAGTGCAGTGGAAGGTTCCAAGGTTAAGGCACGCGCTCCATCAGGCGCACCTCACAGGTGTCGCCCGGGCAGTAGTAGTACGAAACCAACACGTGGTCGCGGTGATCGATGGCGGTGGAGACGCCGTAGGTCGGGCCTTCAAAGACGCGCTCGGAGCTCCACTGCCAGCGCTCTTCCTCGCTTCGAGCGATGCGCAGATCTTGCTCGTCGGCGTTGTGGTAGGCCACAAAAAGCGTCTGGTCGCGAGCTTCGATCATCGACGAGAGGTAGTAGGTCTGGCCGTTGTTGAAGAACTCGCGTTGCGAGATCGGATCTTCGAAATCTCCGCAGTCGACGACCAACCCGCTGTTGCCTGAGCCGCTCACGCAGAGCTGCCCGTTCTGGCGGTAAACCAGCGCGCTGACCTGGGTTGTGTAATCTCGCTGGGAGGTCGTCCAGGCGTCTTCACCTACGTCGTAGCGCGAGATCTGGAAGTTGGCGCCCATCCCCCGGTGAATCAGGTAGAAGTCCAGGGCGTTGCCGGCCTTCAATCCTTCATCAAACGCCGCCGAGGTGGCTGGCGAAAGATCGCGCAGGCGCCGCCACAGCGGGGTGGGGTTGGCGGTGTTGTACGTATAGAACTCGACGCGATCTGCGCTCTGCTGCGCATAACTCAGATAATACCGCGCCCGGTCATGGGTGATGTCAAAGCCATCGGCCGCGCTCACTCGCCCCTGAGCCACCCGGTCGACGAGCCAGCCGCCCTCCGGGCGGCGTTGGGCGAGCGCCAGGCTCTGGTCGGGCGCGTCGAGGTAGACCGCCAGAGGTTCGTTGGCGTGAATCACCGAGAGGCCAAAGAGCCCCTCGTGGCGATCGATCGACTCGTAGGACCACGACCCACCCACCGGGCGGCGCGCCACCACGAGCTCCGGGTCAGCGCAGAAACGATCGGCGCAGCGATGGAACCCCAGCCAAACCGTGCCCTGGCGGTCGACGACCACGCTGGTGCGATCGTTGCTGGCGAAAGACCTCGGCAGCCCCTCGGCCACAACCTCACTGCGCCACTCGGTCTCCTCCCACTCAGGCGGCTCCGGCTCGATCTCCGGATCGGGAAACGCCCAGTCCCAATCCTCCGGATCTTCCGGCTCACCCCCCACGTCGATGGGCACAAAGCCCTCATCCGGCTCGCCGGCATCGTCGGGAGGAAGCCCTACATCGATCGACGTCTCCATCGGGGGCTCTTCGAACTCCCAGAAGTAGTCGTCTTCGTCGTGGCAGCTGCACCCGTTGAGCGTGAGCAGCGAGGTGGCCAGTGCGTAGAAGATCAGGCGGCTGCTTGTGATCAGTGTGCGAGACGTCACCCTTTACCTCCGTCCAGAGTTCGTGCGGCAGCGGGACGTGCTGCTGCCCCGGGCTGGTCAAAGGGCAAGTCTCGCAGATTCTCCAGGCGATGACCATCGCCTCGCCAGCTCAAGAAAAACGAGCCCGGGCTGACTTGTTTCAGCCCGGGCTCACCCCTACGCACCCTGCCGGTGCGTTACTGCTCCTGGATCACGCCGTGCGCACTTCAATCTTACGCGGTTTGGCGCTCTCAGCCTTTGGAAGCGTCAGCTTGAGCACCCCGTCGGTGATCTCAGCGCTGATCTTCGTCTGATCGATCTGCTGGCCCACGCGAAACTGCCGCATGAAATGCCCCACCCGGTACTCCGAGTAGAGGGGCTGCCAGCTCGGGTCGACCTCGCGTACGCTTCCCACAATCGTGAGCAGGTTGTCGCGCAGGTCGATCTCAAAATCTTCCGCAGCGGTGCCGGGCACATCAGCCACCAGCGTCAGCGCTTTGGAGGTCTCGTAGATGTCGACGTTGGGCCGAAAATAGCTTCCCTCGCGGGTGCCTTCGGCCTCCTGCAACTCTTCCTTATGGTGAACGGCGATCTCCTGGCTGGTGCTCTGGGGGTTGCCGTTGGAGCTCGTCGTGCCTTTGCTTGTACGGGCCATGTTCGTCCTCCCTGAAGTTCGGGTGATACACCGCGCCAATCAGCGCTCCGTCATCAGCGTCTCGGGATCATTTGATGGTGATACGTCGCGGTCGCGCATCTTCTTTGCGCGGCGCAATGATCTCCAGAATCCCGTTGGTGTAGGTCGCCTCGACCTTCGAGACGTCGATAGGCTGGGGCAGGGTGATGGCGCGGCGGAACTGGCCGGCGTCGCGCTCGCGGCGATGCACATCGGCATCGTCCATGCGCTCTGGCGTGCGCTCTCCGCGAATCACCACCTGATCGGCTTTGGAGCTTACGTCCAGCGAATCGCGATCGATGCCGGGCATCTCCGCGCGGATCATAAACGCGTCGCCGTTATCGTAGATGTTGACCGGGGGGAACACGCCCATGGTGCGGCGGCTCGCTGTCTGCCCGTCTCGGCTCTGGAAGGGGAAGCTCGAGGGCCCGCCCATCATCGAGCGTAGCTCTCGGCGAAAAAGCTGGTAGGGGTCGTCAAACCACGGCGAAGTACTCATCGAATACCTCCACTTGGAGTTACAACTGGGTTCGTAGGAACGACGTCATAAGTCAAAGTGCCGGGCTCTCCGGAGTAGCCTCTTGCGCTCAAGCAACCTAAGCAGCGGGTTCGCAGCGTCAAGCAACTTGCAGCGCGCTCGCTCCTTCAACGCGAAAAGGTCGCGAAAACTAAGGGCGATCCTGAGTTTAAGGGGGACCCAGACGCTCCCCTCGCGAGCACGCTTGCCAGCCTAATCCCCCCCCACTAGATTGACCGGTCCGGTCCGGTGCTCACAGTGAGCGGGCCGATTTTAATGACGCTAACGCCGAGGGAGGCCATGCGCTTTGTCGAGTTGATCCGCAAGAAACGTCAGGGTGGTGAGCTGAGCGAGCAGGAGCTCAAGCGTCTGGTCGATGCCTACACCACCGGAGAGGTGCCCGATTACCAGATGTCGGCGTTTCTGATGGCGGTCTACTTTAAGTCGATGACCTCAAAGGAGCTCTCCGCCTGGACCGAGGCGATGTTGCACTCCGGTCAGGTCCTCGATCTCTCGAGCATCGCCGGCGCCAAGATCGACAAGCACTCCACCGGCGGGGTTGGCGATAAGGTCTCGTTGATTCTTGCGCCTCTGGCGGTGGCTGCGGGCCTTAAGGTGCCCATGATCTCCGGCCGAGGTCTGGGGCATACCGGCGGCACCCTCGACAAGCTCGAGAGCATCCCCGGCTTTAACGTCAACCAGAGCGTCGAGCGTTTTATCGATCTTGTCGACACCCTGGGGCTCGGTCTCATCGGTCAGACCGGCGAGGTCGCTCCGGCCGACAAAAAGCTCTACGCGCTGCGCGATGTCACCGCGACCGTCGAGTGCATCCCGCTCATTGCCAGCTCCATCATGAGTAAAAAACTCGCCGAAGGCATCGACGCGCTCATCCTCGATGTGAAGGTCGGCTCCGGCGCCTTTATGAAGAACATCGACCGCGCCCGCGAGCTCGCGCAGACGATGATCGGCATCGGCAAGGCCATGAACCGCCCGGTGCGCGCGCTCATCACCGATATGGACCAGCCCCTGGGGCGCACCATCGGCAACAGCCTGGAGGTCATCGAGAGCATTGAGACCCTGCGCGGCGAAGGCCCCGAAGATCTCACCGAGATCACCCTGGAGCTCGTCACCGAGATGCTCGACGTGGCCGGCAACGTCACCGACCGCGATCAGACCAAGCGCCGCCTGCTTGAACTTCTGCGCGACGGCAGCGCGCTGGGCGTCTTTGAAAAGATCATCGAAGCGCAGGGCGGCGACGCCTCGGTCTGCGCCGACACCTCGAAGTTGCCCACCGCCAAGCACACCACGGTGCTGGAGGCCTGGGAGGGCGGCCATATCAACCGCATTCAGGCCGAGTCGGTGGGCATCGCCGCCATGGAGCTCGGTGCCGGTCGCCGTCGTAAAGAAGACACCATCGACCCGGCCGTCGGCCTGGTGATGGAGGCCAAGCGTGGCGATAAGGTCGAGCCCGGCCAACCGGTGGTCACCATCCACTACAACGACGATCGCGAGCTCGATAAGGTCAAGCAGATGCTGCGCGAGGCCATTGTGATTGGCGAGGCCCCCACGGATGTGCCGCCGCTGATTCTCGATCGCCTTAGCTAAGTCGTTGAATTTGAAGGTGTAACGAGGTTGAGGTGGTTGTGATTCAGCAGCGCGCCAGAGGTCTTTTTAAGAGTCGGATGCGAGTTCGCGTAGGGCTCTTCGCGGCGTTGCTCCTGCTCGCGGCCTGCGATCGCCCCGCTGACGCGCCCGTTGAGGAGTCCTCGCAGGCTTCCGGTGACGAGGCATCCGGCGACGATCTTCTGATGCCCGAGGACGAAGAAGGGCAGGGCGGCTTTGCCTTCGACGAAGATCTGCTGCTGGAGGGCGCCGAGTCGTTGAGCGACCAGGCCCCGCCGGCCGAGTGCGTCGGCGCTACCGCTGAGGAGGCCAGCGCCGAGTCCCATCCGCGCATCCTCCGCGGCCTGGTGCTTGCCCCGCAGGGCAAGCTCGCTCACCGCACCGACCTCCTCGAACTTTTGATCCCCTCCGCGCACGCTGCCCCGCTGGAGGGGGAGCTCCCGGTGGCCGACGCCCGGGTTGCCCTCTATGAGGGCGATGCACGCGGCGAGCCGGCTGGCGAGCCGCTGATCGAGACGATCAGCGACCGCGCCGGCCAGTGGTGTGTGCGCCTGCCCGACGGGGTCGCGTTTGGCCCGCAGCTTCTGCTCGTCGCCAGCGCTGGCGAGCACCGGTTGCGCCGTCCGGTGCTGCACGCCAACGACCTCGATCTTTACTCCCAGCCCGAAGCGCTGCTCCGCCTGCTCATCGAGGAGGGCTTGACGCTGGACGCGCTCTCCACGCCCACCTACCTCAACCTCGACGTGATGGCCCAGAGCGCGGTTGACCTCATCGAACCGGTGCAGGTCGAGGGCACAAGCGGGCTGGAGAGCCTGCTGGCGCGCCTGCATAAAACGATGGCCGAAGACGCCCGTTTGAAGGAAGCCATCGCGCGCCTCTATGCCGAGTGAGCCGCACCGGGCTTGAACTTCTCGGGCATCGGTCGTCTCTTAAGAAGACGCAAAAAAGCCCCCGACGCCATCTGGCTTCGGGGGCTTTTCTCGTCTCGCTTTAGCGCGATAAGCCGGGTTTTGTCCCGCGCACAAGGCGCGGTGACGGTCATTCATCTAGGCCCCACGTTGCCATGGGGCTCAAGCGGTTACCTGAGGCCGCGGGGCGGGCACCCCGGAGCGCTCCTAAAGAGCGCTCAGCCTCTGTTTACCTTGCATCGGGTGGGGTTTACCTGGACGAGCGACGTCACCGCCGCCCCGGTGAGCTCTTACCTCACCTTTTCACCCTTACCGCGCTGAAAGCGCGCGGCGGTATATCTCTGTGGCACTCTCCCTGGGGTCGCCCCCGGTCGGTGTTACCGACCACCCTGCCCTGTGATGCCCGGACTTTCCTCCCGCCGCCCCTCCGAGGAGGCGCGGCCGGCGACCGTCTGCGCTAAAGCGAGACGAACCCGGAGGTAACCCCCCGGGTTCATCTTTTCAACCTGAAACCACCGGCGAGGTGGATTGGGTCGCGCTTCTGTTGCTCAAATCAGGCTTCCATCGCGTCGGAGGCCGACGACTCGCCCAGGGCATCTTCCCAGAAGTAGAGGATGCGGTTGCAGCTCGGGCAGATCTCCAGCGTGTTGCCACGCTGAACTTCGATGTACTGCTGGGGTGGAAGCGCCATGAAGCAGCCTTCGCAGTGGCCGTTTTTGCAGGCCACGACCGCAAGGCCCGGGCGGCGGCTGCGGATGAAGTCGTACTTGTGAATGACGCGCTTGGAGACCTGACCGCGGGCTTCTTCCTGGCGGTTGGTCAGCTTGTTGATGACCGCGTCGAGCTCGGCCAGGCGCTTCTCGGCTTCGGCCTCATCGGCGGCGATGCCTTCGCGCAGCTGAATGATCTTGTCTTCTTTCTCTTTGATCGACTCCTGGGTCGACTCGATGACTTCCAGAAGGTGCAGGAGCTCCTCTTCGGTCTGCTCGCTGGACTTCTTGAAGCTCTCGATCTCCTTCTCGACCGCGTTGTATTCTTTGGTCGAGCCGATGTCGCGAAGACGCTTCTGACGCATGGTCAGGTTTTCGTTGATCTCTTTGAGATCATCTTTCTTCTGCGACTGAAGGGCGCGAATCTCTTCGAGCTCTTCTTTCTGGGAGTTGAGGTCGTCGACGAGCTTGTCCAGGAAGCCGGTGTTTTCCTGGATGCGTCCAACGATCTCTTCTTTCCTGGTGGTGATCTCGTCGAGCTCCAGGTCGATGTTCTGGAGTTCTCGAAGTAGTGCCAGTTGCTCTTTCAAATTTCACCTCGCCGAGTGATGGGTGCCCAATAGAAAAGCGCCTGAGCGAAGGCTCAGGCGCTTTCTTGGAGCGGTGGACATGTTCGTGAAGTTGGTGCGGGGCTGCGTCGGTTGGACCTGTCGCGCGTAGGAGCGGCGTCCCGCCGCCAGGAGGTGGCGTCGGGAGAGGCCCCCTCGAAGGAGGCCGGTGGGTTTTGAGCGCGCGACGAGCTGCATGATCTCCTGTCAACCTGACGTCTGACGCGACCTTTAAATAACACCCGGAGGTGAATCGGGTCGCGCGTGTTTGCCCGAGCAAAGTCGGGCGAGTGGGCCCACCTGGGTTCGAACCAGGGACCAGCCGGTTATGAGCCGGCGGCTCTACCACTGAGCTATAGGCCCAGGTAACCGGGCCAGCATGGCCCTTGTCGTGCGTCGAACGAACCCTTAGCAGGGGGTCACTATTTCGAACCTGCTAAGCATGCCGCGGTAAATCCTGCGCCGCAGCAGGCCAAGTGTCATAACGAAAGGGCCTGCAGGGTGCAAGCGGCTTTTCGGTGTCGCCCCCCCTGTTGGGAATATTTAAGCGGGGCGTAAGCGGCTGGATTTATTGATAAATAACCACGCCTCCGAGACTTTTTAGCGCCTGGTGTCGAATTTTTTGAGCGCGTCCGATCCCTGCGTTGAGGGGTGTTTTGGGCGATCGTCGGCGCGCGAACGTCGCGGGAGCAGGCGGCCGGTCGAGGCTAAGTTAAAGGGAGATAAGCCTTTTTTCGCGAGGTCGATTCGCCCTCGAAAAAAAAGATGGCCGAGTGTGCACAAACACCTTGACGACCCACCGACCCTCTCTTATTGTCCGGCTCCGCTTCGAGGAGAAAGGGTTTACACCCTGACCCCGAGGCCTCCTGAAACGGGCGCATAGCTCAGCTGGGAGAGCGGCGGCCTTACAAGCCGTAGGTCACAGGTTCGAACCCTGTTGCGCCCATCGAAGGCTGTAAGGATGTTTGAAAAGTAGGAACTACGGGGTAGTAGTTCAGTTGGTTAGAATGCCGGCCTGTCACGCCGGAGGTCGCGGGTTCGAGTCCCGTCTACCCCGCTCACTTAACGCAAGTTAAGTGACGCAACGCACGAAAATTTGAGAACTACGGGGTAGTAGTTCAGTTGGTTAGAATGCCGGCCTGTCACGCCGGAGGTCGCGGGTTCGAGTCCCGTCTACCCCGCTCACTTAACGCAAGTTAAGTGACGCAACGCACGAAAATTTGAGAACTACGGGGTAGTAGTTCAGTTGGTTAGAATGCCGGCCTGTCACGCCGGAGGTCGCGGGTTCGAGTCCCGTCTACCCCGCTCATCGAGAGCCACCCACGTTTGTGGGTGGCTTTTTGCGTTGGGGCGTCGGTTGACAGCGGGCGGTGCCCGCTCGCAGAGTGGGCCGGCGCGCAACGCGCAACTTCTCTGAGGTGACGATGCTTCGCCCCCCCCCGCACATCAAGTCCATCGCAATGCTGGTGCTGGTACTGCTCTTGAGCGCCTGCCAGAGCACGCCGACGGCAAAGCCGGGGGCTAACGCCTGGGCTACAGCCGGCGGGATGCCGGCCGGAGCGGTGGCGCGCGCGTCGATGCCCGAGGGCGGTCCGGCGGGCTGGGAGGAGAGCGGGGGCGGCGGGGCGTCTGCGAATTCGGGCATATTTACAACGGCGTACCGGCTCTACTCGCGGCATCTCACCGCGGTCGATGGGCCGCGCTGCGAACATCGCCCCACCTGCTCGCGTTATGCCTATGAGGCCGTGCAGCATCACGGTTTTCTGCTGGGCTCCTGGCTGGCTGTCGATCGTCTGATGCGCTCGAACAGCTCCAGCGTCTTGCGGCGCCTGCCGATCGAGAAGATCGAGGAGGGCTCCGTCTACTACCGCGATCCGGTCGACGATAATGACTTCTTCCTCTAGCCGAGATTCGAGCTCCTCGGGGACGTATCGCCGCCACGCGTTGGGGTTGGCGCTGATGTGGGTGCTGGCCGCCGGGGTGGGTGTGGGGTGCGCCGAGTCGGAGCAGGCGGAGAGTCCGCCGCCGCTTCGGCCGCTCGTTTACACGGAGCATCCGGACCTGACGCCCGAGGGGGCCGCGGTGCGTGAGGGCCGCTTGCTGCGCCAACTTCGTCAGGGTGCCGAGCTCAGCGGCGGGTGGGGGCGGCTGGAGAATCAGAGCGATCGCGAGATGCCCCTGATCTCGGAGGGCGAGACGCTGGGTGAGGCGATCTTCGAGGCGCTGACCACCCGCGATGAGGCGCTCTGGGATCACCTCTACGTCGCCCCGGAGAGCTACGCGCAGCTGGTCAACGTCAGCGAGGAGAAGGCCCACGAGTTTGTCGATGTGCAGATGGGCGGGGCGTTGCAGACCTGGGAGATCTTTACGCCGACGCGCAGCTCCGAGGGGGCTGGCGGGGGCCTGGGCGAACTTCTGGAACTTCAGGGGCTGGAGCTCGGGGAGGGCCGCACCATCAACGGACCGGTTGCAAAGGCAGATGAGCGGGTCGTGCAGCACTGGGGCAATGTGCTGCGCCTGCGCTATGCGGAGGCCGATGTGGTCTTTGAGCTGCGCATCTCGCGCATCTTCCGCGTGCCCTCCCCGCAGGATCCCACCCGCGAGGTGCTCGTGCTGGCGTCGCCGGTGGAGGCCGACCGCCGCCTGCGCACGCTGGTGGCGCTGGGGCTGCACTTAAAGCCGGAGCTCTTGCGAAGCCGCGAATACCCCTTCCCCTTAAAAGAGGGGAACTTCTGGCGTTTTCGGCGCTACAACAAGGCGCTGGGTGAGGATGAGGAGGTCGATCCGCTCGACATCGCCATGGGCGGGCAGGCCGCCGCCGGCACCCCGCGCAGCCCTGAGGTGGTCATGGAGGTGCTCGGCGTGGAGCAGTACGGCACCTGGCGCCTGGTGCATGTGATGCGCTCGTATGAAGACGCCGACTTTACGCGCGCCCACGAGCGCTGGGTGCTCACCCCGCGGCGAGTCTATGTGTGCGACAAGCGCTGTCAGGCGCGTATCGACGATCTGAGCTACCTGCTGGAGTATTTTGAGTATCAGGTGCCGATCTTCAGCTTTCCGCTGGAGCCGGGCCAGAGCTGGGGACGCGCGGGCCTGGCGGCCGATGAGGAGGGGGGAACCTTCGTGGTCGACGGCAGCTGGCATAGCGTAGAAACCCCGGCCGGCGGTTTTGTGGGCACCTACGCGATTGAGGGGACCGGGCCGCTGACGCAGTCGAGCCCCTACTTCAAACTGCCCGGCCAGCGGCGCTACTTTGCGCCGGGGCGAGGGGTGGTGCGCCGGGAGCTGCGCGAGCCGGATGCGCGGGGCAACCTCATTGATGTGGTCGAAGATCTGGTCGAATACCGCATCATGCCCTGAGCCGGGCTCAGAGTGCGGAATCCTCGAGAAGTTGGCGCAGGGCGCGCTCGATCGCGAAGACGTGCGGGTCGTGGGCGCCCTCGGCGCGCAGGGCTTCGGCCAGGCGCAACACGTACTCGGTGTTGGGGCCGCTGGGGCCGTGGCTGCGCAGCACGTGGTCTGCGATCGCCTCCACCGGCGCCTCGCCCAGGTAGTGGGGGTTGTCGACGCCGGCCAGGTAGACGAGCGCCTCATCGATCAGTGGGGCGTTTTGGTCGGGAGCAAAGACCGGCAGAAGATGGCGCTCATAGCCGCCCTGCTCGCGCACATCGAGTTGTTGGAGGATGCGGGCGCTCTCGGAGGCGCCGAGTTTAAAGGCGACGCCGAAGGTGGTTGCGCCCGGGTCGGGAAGAAGGGTGACGACGCGCCCCGGGGCGTTGGGAACACCTCGGTGGTCGGGGGAGCCCTGGTAGAAGACGCGGCGAAACCCACGAATCAAGCCGGGCTGGCGAGCCTCAAAGGCAAAGCCCGGGCGCCAGATCAGCGAGCCGTAACCAAAGATCCACATCGTAGGTATACCGCGGCAGAAGGAGTGGGAGGCCGACATCCTCGAGCAGGGCATCGGCCGAGACACTCTGACTCTTAAGGCGCAGCGGGCCGATGTCCAGCGCCGAGGTCAGGCGCGGGGCGCAGCTCATCGAGCAGGCGCTGGCCGTGGTCGTTGAGGAAGGCGGCGAGCTCGGCGTACCAGTCGCCGAAGGAATCGAGTTGAAGGTGTTTGAGGGCGCGGTTCTCCAGCACCGAGTAGGTCGGGCGCCTGGCCGCGGCCCCCCAACTCTGGGAGTCGACCGGGCGGAGGCGCGGGCGAAGATCGAGGTGGTCGAAGAGGGCGCGGGCAAAATCGAACCAGGAGCACTGGCCCTGGGCGGTGGCGTGGAAGATGCCGAAATCATCGCGCGTGGACAGGGCGATGGCGACCTCTGCCAGGGTGCGGGCGGGCGTGGGCGTGACGATCTGATCGTTGACGATGGCCACCGGCTCTGAGCCCTGGCCCACGCGCAACATCGCACGCACGAAGTTGGGGTGGGAGGGGCCGTAGAGCCCGCAGCTGCGCAGCACGAAAGTTCTGGGGTTATGCTGCAGCGCCAGGCGTTCTCCGAGAAGTTTGCTGCGCCCGTAAACCGAGAGTGGATTGGGCGCGGCGTCTTCTAAGATGGGGCGGCTGTGTCCCTCGCCAAAAACGTAGTCGGTGGAGAAGTGCACCAGGGTGATCTGGCGCTCGGCGCAGGCGTGGGCTAAAAATCCCACACCGAGCGCGTTGGTGCGAAAGGCCGCCTGGGGCTCCTGCTCCGCCCGGTCGACCTGGGTGAACGCCCCGGCGTTGAAGATGCGCGTGACCCCGGGGTAGCGCGCTAAGGTAGCTTCGATGCTCTGCGGATCGTCGAGGTTGCAGCTCTCCAGATTGACACCCACGGCCGCCTCGCCACGGGCTTTGAGCGCGGCCATAAGTTCGCTCCCCAGCTGCCCGGCGCTGGCAATGACGATGGTCGAGACCATAATCTCCCCCCTCCTCAAGATGATGGTGACTTCGCCCCTCGCAGACTCGAAGAGCATACGATGAACCTAAGCACCGACCGGCCCACCTCCCAGCCAACCCGCTCAGCCGGCGGCAAAGCAGACGCCGCGGAGAGGTCTTCATGATCATCATCAAACGCGCCTTCGCGATGTTCCTGTTGCCCCTGGGCATGGTCGCCGCGATCCTTCTGGTGGGCGTTGTGATCGGGTGGCGCTGGCCGCACAGCCGCGTCGGTCCGCTGCTGGTCCTTGCGGCGACCGCCGGCCTGCTCTTTGGCAGCTGCTCGCCAGGCGCAAACCTTATGCTGCGCCCGCTGGAGGAGCGCTACCCTCCCTTGCTCGAGGTCGACGCCGGGGCCATGCGTGAAGTTGACTACGTGATGGTCCTGGGCGCGGGTTTTGTCGACGACGATCGCTACCCGCTCGTCGCCCAGATCCACGAAGAGGGCGTGATGCGCCTGGTCGAAGGCATCCGCATCCTGCGAAAGCTCCCGCACGCCAGGCTCGTGGTCAGTGGCGGAACGCGCAAAGACGGGCGCACCAACGCCGAGGCCACCCGCCAACTCGCCATCGATCTGGGCGTGGCGCCCGAGCGCATCGTGATGGCCGATCGCGCCCTCGATACCGCGCAGGAGGCCCGGGCCTTTGAGGCGATGGCCGGCCCCGGCGCAAGCCTTGTTCTTGTGACCAGCGCCTCGCATATGCCCCGGGCGATGCAGCTCTTTGAGCGTCGCGGGCTCAAACCCACCCCCGCCCCCTGCGCCCACCGCGTCATTGAGGGGCAGGGCGGTGGTCTCTGGCCCAACGCCACCCACCTGCGAAAAACCGAACGCGCCTTCTACGAGTGGGCCGGCCGCCTCTTTGTGACGCTGGGCGGAAGTTGAGCTCGCTTGATCTGCTGGTGATGAGGGGGGAGGTGTTTACGATTTTATCAAGGCGTTCTCTCTGGTCTGTGCGACCGGTGGGGCGCGCTGCCTGAATCCGAAGGCAGGGGGCACGTTCAGACGCCGTTGGGCGCCGGTCTGCAGCTCTGCTCATAATGGTCGGGCCGCCGGCGAGCATCTTCGCCACATGTTGTTCAGGGGGGGCCTGGGCTTTTGCCAAGGGAGGACGTCGCATGAAGGTGCTCATCACCGGTGCCGGCGCGCTGCTCGGACAGGGGATCATCCGCGCACTTCGCGCCACCACGCTCGACGCCACGATCATCGCCGTCGACCCCAGTCCGCTGGCTGCGGGCCTCTACTGGGCGCATCGCGCCCATCTGGTTCCGCTGGCCGCTGATCCGGAGTTTTTGCCTCAGTTCGAGGAGATCCTCGCCAGCGAGTGCCCCGACGTGGTTCTGGTCGGCACCGATGTGGAGCTGCGCCTGCTCGCCGCCCATCGCGCCCGCCTCGAAGAGACCTACCACACTCGCCTGCTCATCAGCCCCGAGCAGGTCGTGGCGATCGCCGAAGATAAATGGCGAACCTACGAGTTTCTGCGCGACCGTGGTCTGGGCTGCCCGATCTCCGCCCTCCCGGCCGACGCCCGCCAGCTTATCGACGCGGTGGGCTTTCCGTTGATCGTCAAACCCCGGGTGGGCTGCCGCTCGGTCGGCGTGCACATGGTTCATGATGAGGCCGAGCTCGACCGTGCGCTGCAGTTGGAACCCGACGCCATCCTCCAGGAGTGCGTCGCGACTCCTTTTGACGAATACACCGCCGGAGCGCTCGTTTTTGAGGGACGCTGTGAGGCCTCGATCGTAATGCGTCGGCTGCTGCGCGATGGCAACACCTACCAGGCGTTTGTGGCGCCTTATCCCGAGCTCAACGCCCAGGTGCGCGAGATCGCCGAGGCGCTGGGGGCCTTTGGACCGGTCAACGTGCAGTTCCGACTGGATGGCGAGCGCGTCAAAGTCTTCGAGATCAACGCGCGCTTCTCTGGCACCACGCCCCTTCGGGCCTGCGCGGGGTTTAACGAGGTGGAGATCGCGCTGCGTCACCTCCTCTATGGCGAGCCGGTGGTGCAACCCCCGGTGCAGTCGATGACCATTTTGCGCCACTGGGCCGAGACGATCGTGACCGACGATGTGGCCCAGGCGACCCACTCCCTGGTTTCACCCAACATCGCCGGGATGCGCGCGGCGCTGGGGATCCTCTGGTGAGGCTGGCACCTCCCGCATCCCGACAGGGTGCGGGAGCATAACCTCAAAAAACCACCATCGCCGCGGCCCGTTAAGGCTGTGGCGATGGTGGTTTTGTTTGTTAAGTTGTTGGTTTTGTTGTGCTTTATGCGCCTTTGCGCGCGGTGGTGAAGTCGTTGCCGGAGGCCTCTTCGTCGGTGGCTTCGTCGCCCATAAACTCGGGCATCGTCGCATGCCCGCTCTGGCTGATGCCTTCGCGCGCGAAGACCTTACCCACCGTGCCCACCAGGATTTTCAGGTCGAGGGCAAGCGAGCGGTGGTCGACGTACCAGACGTCCAGGGCAAACTTCTGATCCCAGCTCAGGGCGTTGCGCCCGTTGATCTGAGCCCAGCCCGTGACACCGGGACGCACCTCATGACGGCGCGCCTGTTCGGCGCTGTAGCGGGGCAGATAACGCATCAAAAGCGGACGCGGCCCCACAAGGCTCATCTCGCCACGCAGCACGTTGATAAGCGTCGGGAGCTCATCGAGGCTGGTGGAGCGCAAGAATTGCCCCACCGGGGTAATTCGGCTCGCCTCACTGCCGATATCATCCTGGCCGGGGGCCGAGAGGCGCATGGTGCGAAACTTGATCAGCTTAAAGGGCACGCCATGCAGTCCGGGGCGCTGCTGCCGATAAAAGATCGGGCGGCCCATCGTGGCGTACACCGCCGCCGCGCTCGCGGCGAGCACCGGGGCGGTGGCCACAAGGCCGGCGCCGGCGGCGACAACATCCATGGTGCGTTTGAGGTGGTCGTACAGGGGCATCTGCGCTCCTCAGTAAAAGGTTGGGCAGCAGGAGGGTAGTCGATCCTGCGCGGCGGGCAAGAGCCAGCAACGCTGGCTGCCCGGCGCAGGTTGGTCGAGACGGCATGGTGGCGATTCGGGGCGGCGGGCAGAAAGACTCGTAGCACAGCGCTGCGATCAGCGCTCGCCAGCGCGCACCACCTGCTGATCGTCGAGGTCCTGCAGGATGTGGGAGCCGTTGCCCACGATCACGTCGGCGCCCACGCGCACGCCCAGAAAGATTGTGGCACCCATGCCCACCACAGACCGGGGCCCCACCTGGACGCCCCCGGCCAGGAGCGCGCCGGGGGTGAGGTGGGCGTGGTCGTCGATGACGCAATCATGGCTGACGACCACGTTGGAGTTGATGATCGTGTTATCCCCCAGGCGCACACACGAGCTGACCACGGCGCCGGCGAAGATCTGGTTGCCCTGGCCCATCTGCGCCGAAGACTCCACCGCGGCGCGAGGGTGAATGAGGTTGGGCATCAAGAAGCCCTCGCGTTTAAGGCGCGAGAAGAGCTCGGCGCGCAGCGCGTTGTGGGTGACCGCGCCCACGCCGAGCGCGGCCAGGCGCACGCCGCGCTCGCGCAGCCCGGCGAACATCGAGGCGTCGCCCAGCACCGGCACTCCCAGCAGCTCGGCGGGGCGGTCGGGCGCGTCGTCGATGATGCCGATGATGCGCAGATCGCGGCGTCCTTCTCGGACCATATCGATGACCACGCGGGCATGACCGCCGGCGCCATAGATCACGATGGCGTCACCGCCGCCGCCTACCTCCATGTCGGCGCGGGCCTGGCTGGCCTGATCGCGGGGCGCGCGCAGCGCGCCCTGGCCCTGGCCCAGATGCGCCAGAATATCGCGCTCGGTGAGGATGCCTTCGTGCGGAATGGTGCGAAGATCAACCTCATACTCACTGGCCAGCGCTGCGGCGCGGCGCGTGGCGCGCGGAAGATCACCCTCGGCCTGCGCGCCGGCTGCGGTCTGAGCCGAGGAGAGATGCACCGGCTCCTCGGCCGTCGCTGTCAGCGCGCACAGGGGCTGACCGACCTTTGCGCGCTGGCCCTCACGCACTCCCAGCGCGCGCACAAACCCCTCGCAGGGGGCCTCCACATCGGCGGTGGCTTTGGTGGACTCCAGGGTGCAGAGCACCTGACCGCGCTCCACCTCCTGTCCTTCTTCCACAGGAACCTCAACAACCTCCACTTCATCTTCGTTGGCGTTGAGCATCGGGATGTTGACCCATTCCATGATTATCCTCAGTGCAAAACATCAGGGGGTGAGCGGTGGTGTTCAAGATGTTCAAAAGGCACCGACGCGATGCGGCGCATTAGCCGGTCGCGCTGCGTGAGGAGCTCGCCGGCGCCACGCGCCGCATCGCGTTGAGAAGATCGTCGACGTCGGGCAGCGTCGCCGCCTCCAGCGCCGGGCTGTTGGCGATAGGGACGTTGAGGGCAGAGACGCGTTGTGGCTGGGCGCGCAGCGCTGCCCAGGCTGCAGCCGGAAGCGCGCTGATCACCTCCGCGCCGAACCCACCGGCGCCTGGCGACTCTTCGGCCACCACAAGATGCCCGCTGCGCGCGACCGATTGGGCGATGGCATCCATCTCCAGAGGTTGAATGGAGGTGGGCAGGATCACCTCGCAGTAGCGCTCATCCTCAATAAGAAGGCGCTCGGCGGCCTCAACCGCAAGCTCAGCCATCCCGCCGTAGGCCACCAGCGTGACATCGGCCATCTCAAAGCCCCCAAAGCTCAGGCTGACGGTGGGGTAGGGGCCCGCGCTGACGCGCGCGGCCATCGACTCGCAGCGCCCCTGATCGATGAGGCGCTGGCGTCGCGCGTACATCTTTTTATTTTCGACAAAGAGCACCGGTCGCCGATCGTAGAGGGTGGCCGTCTCCAGCAGCCGCCCGCTGTCCACAAAGGGGTTGGTGGCCACAATGGCAAGGCCCGGTGCGCCCAGAAAGTGCTTCTCCAGGGTCTGGCTGTGGGTGGGGCCGTAGCCGCGCCGCCCCCCCATCGGCAGGCGCACCACCAGAGGCACATCGACCTTCTCGTTGTACATCCACGAGTACTTGGCCCCGTGGTTGATCAGCTGATCGGCGGCCAGCAGCACAAAGTCGCCAAACATAATCTCGACCACCGGCAGCAAGCCCCCCATCGCCATGCCGATGGCCACCCCCACAAAGCCCGCCTCCGAGATCGGTGTCGTCCACACCCGATCTTCAAACGCGGTGGAGAGCCCCCGGCTCACCTTGAAGGCCCCGCCATAAGGGTCGAGAAGATCTTCGCCGATGAGGTGCACACGCTCATCGGCCTGCATCATGCGATGCAACGCCTGATTAAGAGACTCCAACACAGTCTGACTCATCACCGGCTCCCGGTTCGGGTGAAAGGTTCGGCCTGGTGGCCTCGGCGCGCGCTGCGGCTCAGGTATGTGGTCCGGGCATCCCGCGCAGGAGGGGATCGTCGAGCTGCTCAATCGAAGGCTGCGCCTGGGCTTCTGCGGCCTCAAAGGCCTTCAGAAGCCGCGCCTCCACCGCCTCTTCGATGGCCCGGGCGCGCTGCCCGCTGACGCGCTGGCGCTGCTTCGGAAGGGGATCATCGGCGCGCCGCGCCTCGACCTCTTCGGCGGGCCGCTGATCATCGCTGCGGGAGTGGTGGCAGAGGCGGTAGGTGTGGATCACCTCGAGCCGGGGGCGCACGCTCTGGCGAACGTCCTCGATGATGCCCCCAAAGTGGTCGTAGATGTCTTCGGCGTCGGTTGATTCGATCTCACCGGCTTCCAGCCCGAAAGCCCGCGCCCGCTCCAGCATCGAGCCGGCCACCTCCCGGTAGCTGGGCGTGGACTGCGCCCAGGCGTTATCTTCCAGAACGATCAGCAGTGGCGCGCCCCACAGGCTCGCCATGTTCAGGCACTCGTAGAGCACGCCCTGGCCCAGGGTGCCGTCGCCGATAAAGACCACCGCCACCGCATCTTCGCCGCGCACCTTTTTGGCCAGCGAGAGCCCCAGCGCTCCGGGCACAATGCCCCCCTGAATGCCGTTGGTATAAAAGCCCCCGTCGCAGATGTGCTGGCTTCCGCCGCGCCCGCCCACAAGCCCTCCTGAGCGCCCCATCAGTTCGGCGGCCAGCGCCTCGGGCTTATCGCCCCAGACCAGGTAATGACCGTGGCAGCGGTGATTGCTAAAGACCACATCGCCGGCGCGCAGATGGTTGATCACCCCCACCGCGTCGGCCTCCTGGCCGATGTACGCGTGGGTGGTGCCCACCAGCAGGCCGCGATCAAAACGCTCCAGAAGCTGCTCTTCAAAGCGGCGGATCAGGCGCATCTGAGCGTAGAGCTTCTCGCTGAGCGCGCCCTCCATCTGCGCAAATCGCGCTCCGGGATCGATGCGCTCCTCGTTCTGTTCGGGTTGCTCCTTACGCTCTGCTGCGACCATCCTTTCCCCCTTCTGGTAGTCGAGAGCGAGCGCCTGCGCTCGCCATCCAATCCCCGGCCTGGCCGGGGCCCCGTTATGACTCAGTTTGCGGCGATCAGGCGCATAGAACCTGCCTCAACCACCTCTCTTCAAACCTTTGCTCGGCCTGCTCGCCAGCGATGTGTGCTGCTGCTGGCCGCTTCCCCCCGCCCTCTGCTACGCTTCTCAAAGCAGCGCTCCCCGGGCACCTCCACAGCACCGTGCACAGGCCTGCACCGCCGCGCCTCCTTCCCACCTCCATCCCGCTCCTCTGGCGCCCATGACGCTCGCCATCTTCATCCACGACAGCATCTTCTACCCCCGCAACGACCAGATGTGGGCCCCCGGTGCCCCCGACCGCCGCACCTGGGAGCCCTACCTCACGGTCTTCGACCGCCTCACCGTTGCCGGTCGCCTGCGCCCCACCTCCCCGCCTGCGGGCGCCTCGCGCGCCGACCGCCCCGGGGTGAACTTCGTCGCGCTCCCCGATCTGGCCAGCCCCGCCCGCTGGCTCACTCGCATGCCCGAGGCCGCTCGCCAGATCGACGCGCTCATCGCCCCGGCCGACCTGGTCATCGCCCGCACCAGCGTGCTGGGAAACCTGGCGGCCTTCTGCGCGCTGCGCGCTCAAAAGAACCTCGTCTTCGAAGTCGTCGGTTGCCCCCTGGGCGCCTACTGGCATCACGGCTCGATCTTCGGAAAAATCTACGCACCGCTGGCCGCCCTTCAAACCCGCGCGCTGGCCGCCCGCGCCCCTTTTGTGCACTACGTCACTCGTCGCTACCTCCAGGGCCGCTACCCTGCCCGGGGCCAGATCCTGGCGCTGAGCGACGCCCGCATCGATCTCCCTGACGAGTCGGTGCTGCGCGAGCGCCTGGCCCGCATCGACGCCGGGATCTCACACCCGGCGCGCGTGGGCATGATCGCCGCCTTCGACCTCCACTACAAAGGCCTCGACGTGCTGCTCAAGGCCATAAGCCTGCTGCCTGCTCACCTGCGTCCCACGCTCCATATCGCCGGCAGTGGCGAGCCCGGGCCCTGGCTTGCGCGCGCCCGCCAGATGGGGCTGGACGGGGTGTTGCACTTCGAGGGGGTGCTGCCGCGTGAGGAGGTTGTCGACTGGCTCGATACCCTCGATCTCTACGTGCAGCCCAGCCGCGAAGACGCGCTGCCCCGATCCGTCGTCGAGGCCCTCTCCCGCGCGGTGCCCACCCTGGGAAGCAGCGCCGGTGGCCTGCCCGAGCTCCTGCCCGAAGACGCCCTGCACACCCCCGGCGACGCTCAAAAACTCGCCGGCGACCTGCGCCGCTACCTCACCCAACCTGCCCTCTTAAAGGCCGCGGCAACCCGGGGCGTTGAGACCGCCGGAGAGGTCGCCGACCCCGCCAGAGCCGCAGAACATCACGACTTTCTGCGTCAGGCGGCGAGTCTCGCGTAAGGTTGCTCCACGCGCTCAACCGTGCGTCCCGGGTTGACTCTGAGCCACCCCGAACTTCATCGCCAGCGCCTCATCGAGCTCCGGGTAAAAGAACGCAAAGCCCGCATCGAGCAGCCGACGCGGCACGACCCGCTGGCTGGCCAGGGCGGTCTCGCGGGCAGCATCGGCCCCAAGGATCGTTTTGACCGCCGCGCCCGGCACCGGCGTCACCCGCACCCCACCGAGCACCCGCGCCATCGTCGCCATCACCTCGGCGTTGGTCTGGGCCCGCGGCGCCACCAGGTTGACCGGCCCCTTAAGCGCCTGCCCTTTTTCGTCGGCCATCAAAAAGAGGATCGCGCCGAGCACATCGTCCAGGTCGATCCAGCTCATAAACTGCGCGCCGCTGCCGATGCGCGTGGCGCCCCCGAACTTCTGCGCGCGCCGAAGCTCGGCGAACGCGCCGGCGCGAGGGTCGAGCACCTGGCCGATGCGCAGATGGACCGTGCGCACCCCCGCGTTTTGCGCGACCTCGGTGGCCGCCTCCCACCCCCGGCAAACTTCGGCCAGAAAGCCGCTTCCAGCGTCGGCGTTCTCATCGAGCGCCTCTTCGCCGCGATCGCCGTAATAGCCAATGGCGCTCGCGCTCAAAAAGATCTTCGGAGGATCCGTGAGATCGGCGATGGCCCGGGAAAGTGCAGTGGTGCCCTTGACCCGACTCTTCGCAATGCGCCGCCGTTTAACCTCCGACCAACGCCCTCCCAGCACCGGCTCCCCGGCCAGGTGCACCACCGCGTCGAGCCCTTCGAGCTTGCTCTGCTCCACCTCACCGGTGTCCACCGACCAGGCGATCTCATCGGGGGCCACCGCACGCCGGCGCACAATCTTAAAGACCTCATGGCCGCCGGTGCTCAAGAAGGCCACCAGCGCTCGCCCGATCGTGCCGGAGCTGCCGCTCACCGCCACGCGCAGCGGCTTTTTCGAGAGCGCCTGATGCCGTCGAAGATCATCGCCGGTGCGCCGGTGGCGAAACGCAAACATCGCCTCCACCAGCTCTTCGGCAAAACCTCCGCCGAAAAAACGCCCCAACGCCCCCATCGGCAGCGCGTAGTCAACCTCATCGATCAGCAGGCTCTGCTGCGGCCCCAGATCTTCAAAACGATGGGTGTGCGTCCAGCGTTTAAAGGGGCCGCGCACCTGCTCGTCCACAAACTGATGCCCCTCGATATGGTCGCGGTGGTGGGCCTCCCAGACCACGCCCACCGGCCCCTGTTGGATGCGCATCACAAGGCGCGCGCCGTCGGCGATGCCCCCGCTCTGCTCCAGCACCTCGATGGACTCCCAGGGGGGCACCAGGCGCTCAAAAGCCCCGGGCCGGGCGTGCCAGTCGTAGAGCTCCAGCGAGCTGACCGGGTAGCCGGTGCGGCGAGTGAACTCAGGCATCTTCGACCTCGGCGGCCCAGCGCTCGATGTAGCCATCGACCTTCATTTTGCGACGCGTGCTGTCGGAGGTCATGTAGCGGATCTTGCCAAAGATCTCGCGCTCCGGCCCCCAGGCCCGGTCGTAACGCCCCAGCACCCAGAAGATACCGCTGTATGAGTTCGGATCTCGCCCGTCGATCGCATAGCGGTTGTTGAGCTCGATCATGATCGCCAGTGCTTCTTCCGGGGAGCGGCTCCAGTGGAGGATCTTTTTGCCCCAGAGCATGCGCAGGTAGTTGTGCATCACCCCGCGGTGCACGAGCTCCATCTGCGCGGCGTTCCACAACGCGTCGTGGGTGTGGCCGGCGGCAAACTCTTCGAGCGAATACACATGCTCGCGCACATCGTCGCGATGCTCCGCCAGGGTCTGCTGCGCCCAGTCCGGAAGGCTCTCAAAGCGGTCGTAGCCCTCGGGATTAAAGTGACAGAAGTTGAAGCCGACCTCGCGCCAGCTCAAAAGCTCATCGAGAAAACTCTCCGCGCCTGGGCTCATGCCCCAGAAGCCGGCGCGTTTACTGGCGTGTTTGGGCTGCGTGTCAGAAGGGCTCCACCCCTCGCGCTCGGCCACCGCCCGGAAGACCTCGTGGGCGCTGATATGACCAAAGTGCAGGTAGGGCGAAAGTCCGCTGGCCGCGCCGTCTTCGACGTCGTTGCGATCGTCAGCGTAGCGGTCGAGCCGCCAGCCTAAAAAGGTGTTGAGACGCGCCTGTGCTTTTTTCCAGCCCCCCCGAAGTTGCTCGGAGGGGGCGATGGAATGATCGATAGGGAGCGCGGCCAGCGCCTCGCGCTCGGCGCGCAGCAAGGCCTCCTCAGCCCGGGGCCAGCGGGACTCCACCTCGTCGCCGAGCGTTTCGATCGTCGGCAGCGCTACCCCTTCAAAAGGCGATGCGCGAGGGAAGTCGTCGACCCAGGCGTTGAGGTTTTTGTGCAGAAAACGACGAAAGTCGTACGCCCGCGAAAAGATCTTGTCGGGCAGGCGCATCGGCACCACCCCGTTGGAGTCGACGAGCTCCAGGCGCACCGCGATCTTCTCGGCGGCGGCCTGATGCATCTTCGGCAGGAAGAAGGCCGGATAATCATCGCTGATGACCACCGCCGCGCGCCCGGCCAGCGCCTCAATCAGTCCTTTGCCCGGCGCGTCCTCGCGTTCCACAAAGGGGTAATAGAGCAGGGGCGCATCCTCAAAGGCCTCGGTCTGGGCGGCCATGCCCTCAAGTACAAAGGCGTGAAAACGGTCGTTGGCCCAGCGGTAGCCGTGGCGCAGCGCTTCGAGCACCACCAGGGGTTTGTTGAGCTCGGCGGCCAGGGCCACGGCCCGATCCAGGGCAAAGTTCCAGTGGGGGCGGCGGTTGGCCACCATCCAGTAGAGCACAAACTCCCCCTGCTCGCGCACCGGGGCGTCGTTGATCGCGCGGATGCGGATCGCGGGCGCGCCGCCGGCAGGTGCTCCGTCAGGGTGGGGTGAGGACGGCGTCGACATGGTCACCTCAGATAGCGATCGAAGTTGCAGATATTCAGGCAAAATCCCCGCATCGCGGGGAGCTCGCGCCAAGTGTCGCCACCTGCACAAAAAAGCAAGTCGCCCTCGCAAAGAGAATTTGGCTCTGGCCATCGCTGCAGGTGTGCGCAGGTTCTGCCCCACACTGGAAGCCGGCGAGGGATGCCGCATCGCCGCAGCCCTCGCGGCCAAAGACGACTTTTCTCAAAGGGAGCAAGCTATGAGCGATCATGTCTACAAGGTCATTACGCTGGTCGGATCTTCGCCAGATGGCATCGAAGCCGCCGTGGACAACGCCCTGAAAAAGGCCGGGGAATCGGTGCGCAACATGCGCTGGTTTGAAGTCAAAGAGACCCGTGGCCACATCACCGATGGCTCGGTGGCCCATTATCAGGTCAAGGTCGAGGTGGGCTTCACGCTCGACGAGTCGCCCTGATCTTCGGTAGATCGTGGGCGGCGCATTGGCGCGCGATCACGACGTCTGAAGGCGGAGGGAGCGATGTCTGAGAAGTACAGCAATCGTCATAAAAAACGTGTGGTGCAGGAGGGCGTGCGCGCCCTCAAAAATAAGCCCGGCTGGGACGTTGAGAGCTTTGTGCCCGCCAGCGCGCGCGCTCAGGAGCGGCTGATGGAGCTCGATCAGCAGTCGCGCGATGAGAAGGTCTACGACCAGGCGCAGCGCTGCGAGGCCTGCGAGACGTTGCGCGAGCGCAGCGGCGACGCCACCGCCCTCTGCGAGACCCATCTGGCCGAGGCCATGGGCTTTTAAGGCGCCACAGCGGCGGCTGACCAACGCATGAGATCACGCTAAGGGGGACGAGTGTCGGGGGCAGGGGCGGTCGATGATGCGTCACGAGGTCAGCTCAGCACTACGGCGCGCGCGGGGCTCTTTGCCCTGGTCGCCGTGCTCTGCGCGCTGCCTCAGGTCTTGACCTGGCTGGGCATTAAAGTGGCTGCCAATCGGGTCGATGAGGTGTTGGCCGACCTCACGGACCTCGATGCCCTGCGCGCTCAGGCGGCATCCCTGCGACTTCATGAGCTGATGCTGGAGGTCAGCGTCTACACCGCGCTGGAGTGGACGGTGGTCTGCCTGAGCCTGGCCACCGCCGCGCTGGCCGGGGCGCGCGCGCGTTTTCAGCCCGACGCTGTCGCCGCCATGATCACCGCCGTGGCGCTCTGGGCGAGTTTCATTACGGGTTGGCATCTGCTGGCGTTTTACGGGCTCTCCAATCGGGTGGTCAGCCCGCCGGAGTTTCTGTTTTATAACTGGGCGATCTCCCAGACCTTCACCGCCGCGATCTTTGTGGTGGCGAGCTTCTGGGCGATCTTCGTGGAGCGCAAGGGGATCCGCACCTCACCGCCGCTGCGGCGCACGTTGCTCTTCGCCATGGGGGTGATGCTGGCCGCGATGGCCTACCTCTCTGTCAGCCTCACCGCCGCGGCGACCACGCTGCCGCTGGATCTTTCGCCGGGGCGGCTGCTCTCGCGACCGATGGATCTTCCCGCGCTCCTGCTCTTCGCGCTCTTGCTGCTGGTGATCTTTCCCTGGGTCGATCGGGTCTACCGCAGCGTCTTCTCCTTTGCGCTCTGGCTCAGCGCGCTGCCTTTTGTCGCCAGCCAGCTCTACGCAGCGCTGGCCTCCGAGGCGCTCTACGATCCGGGGTTTCTGGCCTCCCAGCTCACCCGTACTGGCGGGTTTGCGATCATCTTCCTGGGGCTGGTCTTGCACTACAATCAGCTCTGCGCCGAGGAGATTGTGCTGCGCTGCCAGGTCAGCGATCGGGAGATGCGCACGCGGATGCTCATCAGAAACGCGACCGAGGCGATCATCGTCTTTGACGCAGACACGCATATCAAACAGTGGAATCCGCGCGCCGAAGAGCTCTTCGGCATCACCCGCGACGACGCGCTGGGGCGCCCTTTACTGGAGTGCGTCACCATCGACGCCGACCCGATCGATCTTCCCGGTTTTTTGCGACGGCTCATTGAGGATCCTCAAGGCGACGCCTCCAGCCGAATCTATCAGGCGCGGGCGAGGGGCCCGCAGCGCACAGAATGGATCCCGATCGAGTACACCATTGTGGGCGCTCCGACCCGACCCGAGCCTGTCTTCTCGGCGTTGATCCGCGACGTCTCCGAGATCAACGCGATGCAGCAGCGCATCGCGCAGGTCGATCGTCTGGCCGCAGTCGGGACCCTGGCCGCCGGGGTGGCGCATGAGATCAACAACCCGCTGGCCTATATCTCCAGCAATATTGTTTTTGCGTTGGAAGCGCTCAATGAACTTCCCGAGCTCCTCGCCATGTCACAGGCGGAGCGCGCCAACGGCACCGGCGACCGCATCGCTGAACTGTTGAAGGAGCTGCAGCACTCGTTGGAGGCGGCGCAATCAGGCAGCGAGCGCGTCGCCCACATCGTGCGCGATATGCTCTCGATCTCCCATCGCTCGGAGCGCACCGAAGCCGAGGCCATCGATCCGCTGGAAGCCATCGAAGCCGCATTGCGGC
The DNA here is from genome assembly GCF_007997015.1 of Lujinxingia vulgaris. NCBI lineage: Bacteria > Deltaproteobacteria > Bradymonadales > Lujinxingiaceae > Lujinxingia > Lujinxingia vulgaris. The sequence goes on along the minus strand of NZ_VOSM01000005.1, from coordinate 241,906 downwards.
TGACCCGGGCGCAGCTCAACCATCGCATCACCCTGAGCACCGACTTCAAGCCCACCCCTTCTGTGGCTGCGGACCCGGCGCGCCTGACCCAGATCGTGGTCAACCTGCTGGTCAACGCGGTGCACGCCGTGGAGGATCTTTCCGAGGAGCGACGCGCCATCACGCTGCGTCTCTTCTCTCGCAAGCATCAGGTCATCCTTGAAGTGGAGGACCGGGGCCATGGCGTGCCCGAGGAGCTTCACGAGCGCATCTTCGACCCCTTCTTCACCACCAAGGCTGTGGGGCAGGGCACCGGCCTGGGGCTCTCCCTTTCACGCTCGATCGCCCATGAGCTCAAAGGCCAGCTGCGCCTGTGCCCCTCGGAGCGCGGGGCGCGTTTTCAGCTCAGCCTGCCAGCTCATACCGGCGACGAGCGTCGCGACGCGCCCCCGGCAACGCGTCGCTAAGAGGCGCGTAGCGTCTCATGCTCAGGAGCCCTGGGTGCCCAGCTCAATGAGCTCGACCTTATAGCCGTCAGGATCTTCCACAAACGCGATCACGGTCGTGCCGTGCTTCATCGGCCCGGGCTCACGCACCACCTTACCGCCGGCGGCCTTGATGGCGTCGCAGGTCGCGTAAATATCATCGACGCCCAGCGCGATATGCCCGTAGGCGTCGCCCAGATCGTAGCTGTCGCGGTCCCAGTTGTAGGTCAGCTCCAGCGCCGGGTGCGTCGACTCGGGGCCGTAGCCCAGAAAGGCCAGGGTGAACTTGCCCCCCGGATAGTCTTTCTGGCGCAAGAGCTCCATCCCCAGAACTTCGGTGTAGAACTGGATCGAGCGCTCCAGGTTTCCGACGCGCAGCATCGTGTGCAGAATTCGCATACATGTCTCCCTTTATGGGCATGAAAGGTAGGATATCTGGCTCCACCGTCCCCGCACTTTCGGGGGGTGAAGCGCCGCGAAACCTAAGCCCGAAGGCCAGCTTCGACAAGCGCCAACACAGGCCCAGACCCACCCCGGGGTCACGCGCCGAGGTTGCGCCAGAGGGGGCTCATCCGTTAGGCTGCGGCGCAGACGCGCCGCTTTTTAAGCTGTTTTGTTGATTCAATTTTCCCCAAGGAACACCCTTTATGGACGCACCTAACATCGCGATCTTCGCCGACTTTGAGAACGTCGTCATCGGCGCCAAAGACGCGAAGTACGACGACTTCGACATCCACCTCGTGCTCCAGCGCCTGCTCGATAAGGGCAACATCGTTGTCAAAAAAGCCTACGCCGACTGGGACCGCTACAAGTCCTCCAAAAAGCCGATGCACGAGTCGGCCTTTGAGCTCATTGAGATCCCGCACGTGAGCTACTCGGGCAAAAACTCCGCCGACATCCGCATGGTCGTCGACGCCCTGGACCTCTGCTACACCAAGTCCCACGTCGACCTTTTCGTGATCATCAGCGGCGACTCCGACTTTTCGCCGCTGGTCAGTAAGTTGCGGGAAAATAACAAGAAAGTGATCGGCATGGGGGTCAAGAACTCCTCCTCCGATCTGCTCATCGAGAACTGCGATGAGTACATCTTCTACGACGATCTGGTGCGCGATAAGCGCAAGTCCAAGAAGGCTGATAAGAACAAAGGGCGCGACCGCAGCAGCGCGAAATCGCGCAGCACGAGCAGCTCCTCGAGCAGCAGCTCCAACGGTGCCAGCGCCCCCGCCGAGAGCGCGCCCAAGGCCGCGCCGGCCGCTCAGCACACCAAGGCCGATGAGGTCGGCTCCAAAGAAGAAGCGCTGGACCTGGTGCTCGACACCACCGAGTCGCTCTTCCGCGAGCGCGATGAGAACGTCTGGGGCTCGATGGTCAAGCAGACCATCAAGCGCAAAAAGCCCCACTTCTCCGAGACTTTCTACGGCTACCGCAACTTCAGCGATCTGCTGGAAGACGCCGAAAAACGCGGCCTTCTGGAGCTGAAGAAAGATGAGAAGTCCGGCGGCTACATCATCCTGGGCTTCGGGCCTCAGGCCTGATTTTTTGCGCGAGCCACGACCATGCAAGCCTACCTCGACCTGATGGCCCACGTGCTGGAACACGGCACGGTGCGCGACGATCGCACCGGCACCGGCACCCGTGGCATCTTTGGCCACCAGATGCGCTTTGATCTCTCGGAGGGCTTCCCGGCGGTGACCACCAAGAAGCTGCACTTTCGCTCGATCATTCATGAGCTTCTGTGGTTTCTTCGCGGCGACTCCAACATCGCGTATCTTAAAGAGAATAAGGTGCGCATCTGGGATGAATGGGCCGACGACGAGGGCAACCTCGGGCCGGTCTACGGGGTGCAGTGGCGCTCCTGGCCCACCCCCGACGGGGGGCATATCGACCAGATCGCGCGTGTGATCGAGCAGCTGCGCACAAACCCCCACTCTCGCCGCCACATCGTGAGCGCGTGGAACGTGGCCGATGTCGAGTCGATGGCGCTTCCCCCCTGCCACACCCTTTTTCAGTTTTACGTGAGTGAGGGGCGGCTGAGCTGCCAGCTCTACCAGCGCAGCGCCGATATCTTTTTAGGCCTGCCCTTTAACATCGCGTCGTATGCGCTTTTGACCTCGATGGTGGCGCAGGTCGTGGGGCTCAAACCCGGCGACTTTGTGCACACCCTGGGCGATGCGCACCTCTACCTCAACCACATCGAGCAGGCGCAGCTGCAGCTGAGCCGGGAGCCGATGGCGCTGCCCACCCTCTGGCTCAACCCGGAGATCAAAGAGATCGACCAGTTCACCTTCGAGGACATCCGCATCGAGGGGTACGCGTCGCACCCGAAGATCAGCGCCCCGATCGCGGTCTGATGATGGAGATTGTGCTCATCGCTGCGCTGGACGAGGGGATGACCATCGGCGGCCAGAACGATCTTCTGTGGCGGCTGCCCGACGACTTTGCGCATTTCAAAAAACGCACGCTGGGCCGCCCGGTGATCATGGGTCGAAAGACCTTTGAATCACTGGGAGGTCCGCTTAAAAAGCGCCCCAACCTGGTGCTCACACATAACGAAGATTATGAAGCCGAGGGTGCCGAGATCTTCCATGATCTCGATGAGGCGCTGCGCTCGGCCCGCGTCGATCATCAGGCCGAAGAGGCGATGATCGGCGGCGGCGCCACGCTCTATGAGGCCACGCTTCCCATCGCGGATCGTCTGATCCTCACGGTGGTGCACGGCCGCCACCAGGGCGACACGTTTTTCCCCGATTTTCAGAGCGAGGAGTGGGTGGTGGACGCGGTGGAGCATCACCCGAAAGACGCGCGCCACGCGCTGAGCTTTACGATCGTGGAGCTTGTGCCCGCGGCCGATGCGCCCGCGCGGCGCGCGGTGCGCAGAGTGAAAGCGCCGGGAGCAGAGCTCCCGGCGATCTTGCAAAACCTCAACCCTTAAAGCCTGCGTTGCGGCTTAGAAGGGGGGATCTTCGGTGGTCGGGTCGCGGTCGTCCATCACATCATCCCAGATCTCTTCGAAGAAGTTGCGATCGTCGTGGGTGATGTCGGCGCGCACCTCGCCATCGCGGTTATCTTCGGTGATGACGTTGACGTAGAAGTCGTCGGCCTTCATGCGCAGCGTCTCTTCGGTGCTCAGCGTGGCGGTGTACCAGAAGCGCACGCTGTCTTCGTCGATCATCTCGTAATCGAGGTTGAAGAGTAGCGGGCCGGTGTCTTCATCGTCGTCGGTGTCGTGGAGGTTGATCGCGCCACCGTTGATCTCGACGAGATCGCTGGAGAGGTTGTCGACTACGCCGCTGATCACCAGCACGTTGTCGCGGCGCAAAATCGCCCACATCCAGCCCTCGGCGTCGCTGTCGACATCATGGGGCTGGGCCTCCGGAGTGAGCATCAGTCCCCAGGAGTCGTCGATGCCCGAGACGCTGGGCGAAGACTCAGTGAGCTGCGCGCGCAGCTCGCCATCGGGGTAGGCCGCGCTGTGCACGGTGATGTAGTAGCGCCCGGCGCGAAACGCCTGAACCTGGTCGGCGGTCAGCTCAATGTCTTCGGAGAAGGTGCCGCCGCGCTCGTCGTCGTTGACGTCCACGTCGAAGGTGAAGAGGCTGCGGGCGGTCTCCTGATCGGTATCTTCGCGAAGATGTACGGCGCCGCCGCCAAAGGTGCGCAGGTCGGCCACCAGGTTATCGAAGTCGCCCTCGATCCTGAGGACGTCATCCTTATCAAGCGCCACGTCGATGTCGCCGGTTCCGGTCGAGGCGACCGCCGGCTCCATGAAGTCGCCGGCCAGCGCACTGGAGTAGCTCTGCGTGACATCATCCGTCGGATCGAGCTCGGTGCCGCAGCCCCACTGCAGGGTCGCCGCCGCGCCGATGAGGGAGATGCTGATCCATCGCATCGTTCTCATAATACTGCTCCTTGGTTGGTACGGCCTTCGCCGGTGCTCGGCCCTCGGTGGAGGTCCTGCGCCCTGTGCCAGCCGATGATCAACGTCATCTCGCCAGCCGGAAGACTCCTGCCAACGAGGGTGAGACGTTGAAATGCGAATAGTGTGAATTTCGACATTGATGAGGGATGGTCAATCGGGTGAAAAGAAAGGAGCCGCTATGGCGCGGCCGGCGCTGATGAGCCGGGCGAAGTTGTTGCGCCTTATCAGGCGCACCGATACACTGCGGCGAGCCTGGCGCGGATGTGCGCTGCGCCCGCCTGGATTGAACGCGCTCCGGCCTTTGTCGGGCGCACCATCTGCGATGAGTGCGATATGAGCACAACGATCACCGCCCGCACCGCCGATCTTCGCGCGGTGTTTGAGTCTCTGGAGCTCTTCCAGACCCTGAGCGCCGCCGAGGTCAGCGAGGTGGTGGGGGCCTGCACCGTCGAGGCGATGGAGGCCGAGAAGATCCTCTTTGAGCAGGGCGATGAGTCCGACGCGCTCTACATCGTGCGCAGCGGCACCCTGGAGGTCTCTGCGGTCAGCCCGCTTGGCGAGAAGGTGGTGCTGGCCACCCTTGGTGAAGGCACGGTCGTGGGGGAGATGAGCCTGATTGAGGGCGGTCCGCGCTCGGCCACCGTCAGCGCGGTCGATGAGGTCGAGATGCTCAAGCTCTCACGGGCCTCCTTTGAGGCGATGCGCCGCGCCGGCAGTAAGGCCGCCTACAAGATCATTCTGGGGCTTGCGCGCACCGTCGGTGAGCGACGTCGCCAGACCGACGAGCGCGTCCAGGAGGTCTTTTTAGACCCGGACGACCATATCGACGCTTTTGAGAGTCAACTTCACGATATGCTCGGGCGCCTTCGTAAAGCCTGAGCTTCCAACGCCGGACCTCACCTATGCCGACCGATCGTCACCGCCTGGCCCGCGAGGCGCTGCGTGCGCGACCTTTCTTTGACGCGCTGAGCGACGAGGAGTTCGACCACCTCATCGACGCCTGCGACCTGCGCACGCTCGCCCCGCGCGAGGTGCTCTGGGCGGTGGGGCGCGAGGGGCAGTCCTGCTACGTGCTCATCTCCGGGCGTCTGGAGCAGTCGCTGACCCGCCAGCCCGTCGGGCGTAAGGTTGAGCAGATCGATCGGCCCGGCACTTTTATGGCGCTCTCGTACCTGGTCAAACCCTGGCGGCATCACAGCTCGGCCGTAGCGCTGGAGCGCAGTGTGGTGCTCAAGCTGGACCGCGAGCGTTTTGAGACCATGTTTGAGGCCGGCGACTCGGTGGCGTTTCGGCTGGTCGATGAGCTGGCCGAGGCGCTCGTTCAGGAGATGCGCGACGCCAATGAGCGTCTCCACGAGGTCTTTGGCAACCCGGCCGAGACCCTGCGCCTGCTGCGCAGGCGCACGCGAAACGCCTGAAACGCTTTTAAATTCATACACTTAAGTGGCTTCGTTGGTGAGCTGGAGGTACGCATGAAGATCGGTGTGATCGGAGGTGGTTCCTGGGGAACAGCGCTCGCAAGACTACTGGCCGACCAGGGCCATCAGGTGATGATGTGGGTGCATGAGCCCACGCTCTCGGCGTCGATCAACGAGACCCACCAGAACGCGGTCTACCTCGAAGGCATCGATCTGCCCGAGAACCTGCGCGCGACCAACGACATGGAGGAGGCCGTCAGCGGCAAAGAGATGATCGTCTCGGTGCCGCCCAGCCACGTTCTGCGCGAGGTCATGACCCAGGCCGCGCCCTTTTTGCCCGACGGCATCCCCATCGTCAGCGCCACCAAGGGCATTGAGAACGACTCGTTGATGCTGGTCAGCGAGATCCTCGAAGACGTGCTCGCCCCGCGCTTTCACCCCTTTTTATGCTACCTCTCCGGGCCGAGCTTCGCCCGTGAGGTCGCCACCTGCAAACCCACCGCGGTCACGATCGCAAGCTACAACCATCGCCTGGCGGTGAAGGTGCAGCAGGTCTTCAGCACCACGTATTTTCGCGCCTACACCTCCAACGACGTGGTGGGCGTGGAGATCGGCGGGGCGCTTAAAAACGTCATCGCGATTGCATCCGGTGCGGTCAGCGGCATGGAGCTGGGCCTCAACGCCTCGGCCGGCATGATCACCCGCGGGCTCAACGAGATCACTCGCCTGGGCGTGCGTATGGGGGCCAACCCGCTCACCCTGACCGGTCTGGCGGGTATGGGCGACCTCGTGCTCACCTGCACCGGGGGCTTGAGCCGTAACCGCACCGTGGGCTTTAAGCTCGGCCAGGGCATGACCATCGACGCGATTTTGAGCGAGATGAACATGGTCGCCGAGGGCATCAAGACCTCGCGCAGCGTGCATAACCTGGCCGCCAAAATCGGCGTGGAGATGCCCATCAGCGAGCAGGTCTACCAGGTGATCTACGAGGGCAAAGACACCCGCCAGGCCGTCAGCGACCTGATGTCGCGTCCGCTCAAAGCGGAGCTCGGCGGTTGGATGTGATGTGCCTTTAAGCTCTTGATAATAAAAGAAAAACGGACGCCCGAGGGCGTCCGTTTTTTATTGCGCAGAGCCTCACCGGCCCCTCGTTGGTGACGAGGAGCGCAGCGTTCAGACCGTGGAGCCGTGCAGCTCTTCGAGCCCCGGGGTGCCGGGGGGGTTGGGCAGGAAACGCAGCTTCGGGTTCTGCTGGGTGCAGTAGTTGAGCGCCCAGTCGTTGCGGAAGAGCACGATGGGAAGATCGTCGCGGTCGCGCAGCACCTTGGTGTAGTCCTGGCGGTTGAACGCGTCTTCGTCGAAGGGCTCGCCATCGACCCAGCGGGCGTGTTTGAAGTTGAGCTGACGCAGGTTGACCTTGACCTTGTACTCGTTCTCCAGGCGGTGCTGGAGCACCTCAAACTGCAGGATACCGACGGCGCCGACCACCGCGTCGAGGTCGCCCAGGTGGGGCTGGCGGAAGACCTGAATCGTGCCCTCCTCGGAGAGCTGGTCGAGGCCCTTGGTGAGCTGCTTGCGTTTGAGCGCCTCTTTGATCTCGACGACCGCAAAATGCTCGGGGCTGAAGCGGGGGATCTCGGTCTCTTCGACCGGGCTGCCGGTAAAGAGGGTGTCGCCGATGCGGTAGTTGCCCGGGTCGTAAAGCCCGATGATGTCGCCGGCAAACGCGCGCCCGGCGACCTCGCGGTCTGAGGCCATAAAGGTCTGGGGGTAGGCCAGTTTGACCTGACGGTTGTCGCGCTTGATGGTCGCCTGCATGTCTTTTTCAAACACGCCGGAGGTGATGCGCATAAAGGCCAGGCGGTCGCGGTGGGCCGGGTTCATGTTGGCCTGGATCTTAAAGACAAAGCCCGAGAACTCAGGGCGCGTCGGGTTGACCGCAAGGCGATCTTTGGCCTCGGCCGGCGAGGGCGCCATCTCGACAAATGCTTTGAGGAAGGGGCCGACGCCGAAGTTGGTCATCGCCGAGCCAAAGAACATCGGGGTGAGCTCGCCGGCGCGCACGCGCTCCAGATCGAAGGGATCGCCGGCGATGTCCAGCAGCTCAATGTCGTCGAGGAGCTTGAGGTAGCGGTCGGTGCCCAGGAGTTTTTCGGCCTGCGGATCGTCGAGATCGACGGTGACCTCTTCGACGATCGACTCCCCGTGGGTGCCCTGGGAGTCGAAGACGATGATCTTTTCATTGAGTCGGTCGTAAACGCCCTTAAACTCCTTACCATCACCGATAGGCCAGTTGATGGGGCAGGAGCGGATGCCGAGGATCTCTTCGATCTCCTCCATCAGCTCCAGCGGCGGACGGCCGTAGCGGTCCATCTTGTTCACAAAGGTGAAGATGGGGAGTTTGCGCATCGCGCAGACCTTAAAGAGCTTGATGGTCTGCGGCTCGACGCCTTTGGCGACGTCCATGAGCATCACGGCGCTGTCTGCCGCAGCGAGCGTGCGGTAGGTGTCCTCCGAGAAGTCGGCGTGGCCGGGGGTGTCGAGCAGGTTGATGGCGTAGTCGCCATAGGGGAACTGCAAGACCGAGGAGGTGATGGAGATGCCGCGTTGCTGCTCCATCTCCATCCAGTCGCTGACCGCGTGTTTGGCGGCGCGTCGGCTCTTGACGCTGCCGGCCAGGTGGATGGCGCCGCCGTAAAGCAGAAGCTTTTCGGTCATGGTGGTCTTACCGGCGTCGGGGTGCGAGATGATCGCGAAGGTGCGCCGGCGTTGGACCTCCTCGGCGATTTTCTTGGGGGAGAGGTCGGTGCTCATAGGTGGATCGCTTTTTTTGAAGAGACGTCGAGGTGGGGCCAAATTTTAAGGGCCCCGGGCGCGCGCAGAATAGTGCGGGGGCGCGGGGCTTACAAGCGCGGCAGCGCGCAGGGGGATTCCGTGAGGCAGCGAGCGCAGCAGGGTGATGGGTTGGAGGCGTGGATCGTACTTCTTGTGGGGGTGTGTCTGGGGCTGTGGGCCATGAGCTTGAGCGGGTGTCAGGCCAGCAGTGAGCCTCAACAGCCCGACGGCGGCGAGGGCGTGCCGCCGGAGGTGATCGGGGAGTTCTGCGAGCTCTATGATGCGATGGGGCCCTATGAGGTAGGGATGCGCACGCTGCGCATCGATGAGGAGCACCTGATGGATGTCTATTATCCGGCGATCGATAATAGCCCGATGCAGCAGGTCGCCGTCGATGTGCGCGAGCAGATGCCCGACGATTTGCGGGAAGTGCTGATCGAGCCGGGGTGGCGCTGGATGATCGAGGCGCGCCACGACGCCTATAATCACCGCGATGGCGGGTTCGGGGTGGTGCTCTTTGCGCACGGGCCGGGAGGCTTTGCCGGGCAGTCGGCCGATGTGCTGGTGCAGATGGCCAGCCACGGGCTTGTGGTGGCCGCGCCGCAGATCAGCGAGTGGGGGTTAAACGAGGTGCTGGCCACGGGCGCGCCGGGGGGCGATCGGGCGCTGGAGGTGCTGCGCGCGGCGCGCGTGACCCTGGAGGAAGATGAGGGGTTGGGGCGCGTGATCGCAGACGATCAGGTGGTGGTCGTGGGGCATTCGGCCGGGGCGCGCGCCGCCTCTGCGATGCTTGGCGACGAGGGGGTGCGCGGGGCGGTCTTCTGGAACGCGTCTGCGGCGGTGGCCCGGGAGCAGGCCCGCGTGATGTGGATCGCGGGCGACGCCGATCTTCTGGCCACGCCTCAGCGGGTGCGGGAGCGGCGCGAGGCCAGCGAGAGCCAGGGGACGCTGGTGGAGGTCGAAGGGATGGGGCATCTGAGCAGCACCCGGGTCTGTGAGCTGCTGGGCGGCCCACACGCCATGGTGGCGCGCCTTGTGGATGAGGGCGTGGAGGTGCCTCCGATTGTGGCGCTCACGCTGGTGCGCTCCTGCGAGGAGGCGACTCTGGAGCCGGCGCGCGCCCGTGAGGTGGTCGCTCACTACACCACCGCGCATGCCCTGAGCGCGCTGGGAAGAGAGGTGCCGGATGAGGCGCTGGGGCCCGATTCTGCAGCGTGTTTTGCGGACGTGCGCCTGAGTGTGGAGGGGCAGTAGGGCGAAGAACGTGTGCGCGCCGCCGGAAGGGGAAAGGCCGATGAGGCGCATAAAAACTGGCGCTGCGGCCAGTTTGCAAAAAGCCCCCTGGCGAGCAACGCTCGCCAGGGGGCTCTCTACCACGCGATCTTCGGGTGGGGAACTCAGGGCTCTTCGGCGTACTTCACCGTGCAGCCGTAGGGCTGGGCCTCGGTGGTGGCAATGTCTTCGCCGGCGGCGATCGCGGTGAGCGCGGCGTCGACGTAGTTGGTCGGTTCTTCCTTCTGGCCGCGGGGATCGTCGTCGATGCCGCCCATGTAACGCAGGACGCCGGTCGAATCGATCACGAACATATGCGGGGTGGTCTTGGCCTGGTAGAGGCGGCCCACTTCACCGGAGGGATCCTGGAGGATGGGGTAATCGAACTCGCGCTTCTCGTTAGCCTTCTCTTTCCACGCCTGGGAGTCTTCGGGGGTGTTGTCGTGGGTGGTGTCGATGGCCAGCCAGACGATCTCGTCGGTGCCGCCGTGCTCTTTGAGCAGGGTGTCGAAGGTGCCGGCGTCGTAGTGGCGGTTGACGTAGGGGCAGGGGATGTTGAACCACTCCAGCACCACGGTTTTGCCTTTGTACTGGCTCAGGGTGTGGGAGTTTCCGGCCTCATCGACCAGCGTGAAGTCAGGTGCCGGCTCGCCGACGATGGGTTTTTCGGGGGCGGCGCCTTCCTGGTCGCCCTGGGCGGCGGCGGCCTGACGGGCGGCCTCGCTGCTGCCGGTGGCGGTGCCTTCGGCGGTCTCGGCAGCTTCACTCTCAGGAGCGGTGGCTTCGGCGGGGTTTTCGCCGGGATCTTCGGCGGGATTTTCGCAGGCGCTCAGCGCGCTCACGCCCAGGGTCAGGGTGACGATCATCATCCATTTGAAGCGGTGCATGGTGTCTCCTCAAAAAGGGTCAGCGTGGGGGCCTCACGGCGCGTCGAGGCCTAAGTCGGGGTCGGGCTGCAAAAGGTTGAGCGGCCGCCTGAGTGTCAGGGTGAGGCGAAGGCTTCAATCACCATCTGACGGGTGAGAAGTTCAGGCAGGACGCGGGGATCCTCGGGTGAGTCGGGGTGGTAGAGAAGGTACATGGGCACGCCGGCCTTGCCAAATTCGGCCAGTTTGGCGCGGATGCGATCATCGCGGCGAGTCCAGTCGGCGATGACCATGGCGACGTTGTGTTCTTCGACGGCGGCGATGACCTCGGGGGTCTCCAGGACGTTGCGTTTGTTGACCTGGCAGGTGATGCACCAGGTGGCCGTAAAGTCGATAAACACCGGTCGGCCGGCGGCCAGCTCGGCCTGGACGGCCTCTTCGCTCCAGGGGATCCAGGCGATGCCTTCGTCGTCGGTCGAAGCGCTCTGGGTGGTTGCCGATGCCGGGTCGGGAACCTCGGCGCTGAAGTCGAAGGTCTGCCAGGCGCTGATGGCGATGAGGATCAGGGCGCCCAGGCCACCGAGGAGACGTTTTGCGGAGCTGCCAAACTGTACCTGGCCCCATATCCATGCGGCGAGCGCGCAGCTGAGCAGGAAGATGAGCTGGGCGGTCTGGGCCATCGCGCCGCTCATCTGGCCGATGAGCCAGAGCAGCCAGATGACGGTGCCGAGCAGCGCGAAGCCCAAAAACTGTTTGAAGATGAGCATCCAGGGGCCCGGACGCGGCAGGAATCGGGCGGTGTTGGGGATGAGGGTGAGCGCGACGAAGGGGGCGGCCAGGCCCAGTCCCAGGGTCATGAAGATCAGCGCGATGACGAGCGGGCTGCTCGCCAGGGCAAAGCCCACTGCGGTGCCCAGAAAAGGTGCCGAGCAGGGCGTTGCCAGCACCACCGCCAGCACGCCCTCGCCGAAGCTGCGGCGGAGGCCGCCGGGTGCGTCGGTGAGGTCCTGGAGGCGGCCCGGGTTGAGGGTGACCTCGAAGACGCCAAAAAGGTTGAGCGCGAAGATCACCAGCACGGCGCCGACCACTGCGATGAAGCGCGGTTCTTGAAACTGGAAGCCCCAGCCCACTTGAGTGCCGAGCTGCTGCAGGGCGATGACCACGCCGGCCAGGGCCATCATCGAGGTGACGATGCCGGCGGTGTAGGCCGCGCCGTGCACATAGACGCTCTGGCGCTCCTCATTGGCGAGTTTGACGAATGAGAAGACCTTGATGGCGAGCACCGGGAAGACGCAGGGCATCAGGTTGAGGAGCGCGCCGCCGGCGAAGGCCAGAAGTAAGATAAAGAAGATCGAGGGGGTGTTTTCGGTGGGCTGTGCGGGGGAGGTGGGGCTGGCGGTGGGGTCGGTCGGAGCGCCGGCGCCCAGGAGCATCGCCTGCGCTTCAGCGCTCTCGGTGCGGGGGAAGAGGAAGTCGACGAAGGTGGGCAGCGGTTGGCCCTGGTCGTCGGTGAGTTTAAGCACGCCGCTCAAGCGCTGGTCGCCCGAAGGTGTGTCGGAACTTGTGCGTCCTTGAAGCTCGATGAACCAGCCGGAGTGTGCGGTGGGGTGCGGGCTGACGCGGGCGATGGTGAGGCGGCTCTGCGGCAGCGTATCGAAGACAAAGGCGTCGGCGGGGCGTTCGGGCGGGGGGCCGAGGTTGAGGCAGTCGGGGGCGTCGGGCGTGGAGCAGCCGATGATCGCGAGCTCGGCGCGGAAGTCTTCGCCGGGGGCGATGGGGGCTTTGGAGTATCGGAGTGAGGCGGTGAGTTTACGCTGGGAGGTGGTCTGCGGCGTGGCGTTGCGAGCCTTGGCGAAGAGCGCGGTGACGGCGTTTTGAGCCGGCTTGGGCGCCTCGGTGATGAGGAGCGAGCGGGTGAGCTCGGCGCGGCCGGGGATGCAGTCGACTTTGCAGACGAGGTAGTCGACCTCGGCGTTAAGCTCGACCTCGGCGCCGGGCTGAAGATCGGCGGGGAGGGCCACCTCCCAGTACAAGAGCACATGGTCGCCATAACCAAAGGTTATGATCTCGCCGCCGGCTTCATGGAAGACGGTTGGGGCGGGCCATCGGAGCTCGGAGATCTGACCGGCGGAGGCGGTGAGGCTGGCCTCGGTGCTCATGCCCCCCTGGCCGGAGTTGCGCCAGTAGATGTGCCATTTGGGGTCCATCTCAAAGAGGACCCCGGCGGTGATGGTCCGACCGGGGGAGGCCGTGGTGTGATCCAAGATCAGGCGTTTTTCGACGCGGGGATCGCCTTCATCGAAGGCGTCTTCGGCGTAGGCGCCCTCGGGGACCTCAAGCCCCTGCGCGCTCAGCTGCAGCGGCGCGGCCAGGAGCGTGAAGAACGCCAGGGCCGCCACCATCGCGAGCGCGCGAAAGCGGCTGCGTTTCGAGGGGGCTGATGTTGAGCGAGAGGTTGCCGCCCGGGAGGGGCGACGGGCGATGGGATGAAGAAGACGACTCATGACGCGCTACCGCAAATGAGGACTGGAGGTACCGGGGCGCAAACATAGCCCGCGATGCGCACCATTCCAGTCGCGGGGCGCGAATTATCGGATGCGCAGCTCGTCGGTGCGATCCGGGTCGGCGTCGGCGGCGCTGAGCAGGCCGATCTTGACGAGCACCTGGTCGACCTGCTGGGGGCGCATGTAGGCCATGATGCCAAAGGTCAGGGCGCAGACCATGGCGAGCAGGTGCATCTCGGCGGTGCCCTCGGAGACGGTCCAGCCCTGGAGGCGGGCGTTGAAAGCGCCGAGCACGAAGCCGATGAGGCCGCCGGCCATCGTGGCGCAGATCGAGTAGATCACGCGTTGTTTGGCGTCGGCGGGGATTTCATTCATGCCGAAGGAGGGGATCTCGAAGGTGCGACCGCCGATCTGGACGCGGCGTGCGCGCGCGGGCTTTTTGCCGGCGGCGGCCTGCTGCTGTGCGCGGGCGGCTTTGAAGGCCTCGGCGGGGATGAAGCCGGTGTTGGTCAGGTGCTCGGCGTCATGCGCGCTCTGGGAGGCATAGCCTTGCTGAAGATGTGCGGCGTTATGCTGCCCGGTGAAGCCCTGCTGGAGATGCGCGGCGTTATGCTGTCCGGTGAAGCCTTGCTGGAGATGTGCGGCGTTATGCTGTCCGGTGGCAGACCCTTGCTGAAGATGGGCGGCGTTATGCTGCCCGGTGGCATGACCCTGCTGAAGATGTGCGGCGTTGTGTTGGCCGGTGGCAAAGCCCTGCTGAAGATGCGCGGCGTTATGCTGCCCGGTGAAGCCCTGCTGAAGATGTGCAGCGTTGTGTTGGCCGGTGGCAGACCCTTGCTGAAGATGTGCGGCGTTATGCTGTCCGGTGAGGCTCTGCGCGGGCACGGTAGCGCCGGGAGGAAAGGTCTCCTCGGGGTCGTGTTGGGCGAGGCTGGGGCCATGACCGGGAGGGGGCGTGGGATCCTCGGCGTAGATCATCACCGTGGAGACGCGGTCGTGGTTGGCCTGCGCGGGCAGGTCGCCGGCGACGTTGAGGCGCGGTTTGGAGGGGCCCGGTCGGGGGGGCGCGGGCTGGCGTTGCGAGCCGTCGTCCGAAGACATAGCAGGTGCTCCAGTGCAGGTAAGGGGCCGGCTGTAGGCACGGGTCCTACCTTAGCGCGCCAAAGCCTCGCTCACAAATCGAGCGGAGGGGCAGGAGCAACATCCAGGGATGGGGGAAAAGAGGGGGGGCGCTCAGTCGTTGCAGCAGGCGCCTTCGGCGCGCACCAGGCGCTGGTTGGCCACGTGCGTGCCCACCAGAATGCCAGAGCCGAGCATGGTCAGGCCGGCTTCGGCCAGCTCGGCGTGAAAGAACCCGTGCATGAAGTCGTGCAAAAAGGTGTGCATAAAGCCGGTGGCGATCAGGATCGAGACGCCGGCGACGGCGCCGGCCACAATGCGAAGATCACGGTGAACTTTAAAGCCCGGCCAGAACGCCAGGAGCGCCACGCCCAGGAGCAACACCACGAGCACCTGATGAACCAGGGCGTCGGCCAGAAATCCCAGGGCGGCCAGTGAGCTGACCAGCGCCGGGGTCAGCGCACAGTGAATGATGCAGGCCACCGAACCGATGATGCCGAGCCGATCCCAGAAAGCGGTCTGGGGTTCGCTGTGGGCGTGCATCGCGGCCGATGCGTCGAGGTCGAGTTGTGCGCTTGCGGGGCCAGGTTTCACGGTGGTGCTCCGGAGAATGATGCCGGCCGATAAGGGTCGACCGCGACAGGGATGGGGCTTAGCGCAACTGATATGCATTTGTCAAACCAGCGCCTCCCCTCAAACATTGCATCTCGGGGATCATTCCCGGGGGGGGGCGGAGTCGGCTTCGGCCGATGAGGTTGGGGTGTAGCGGGGCAGGGAGACGCGGAAGGTTGCGCCTTTGCCGGGCTGCGACTCGACGGTGAGGCTGCCCTCAAACGACTCCACGATCTGGCGGCAGAGGGAGAGCCCCAGTCCGCTGCCCTCACCGGCGGGTTTGGTGGTGAAGAAGGGCTCGAAGATCGCGTCCTGGATATCGAGGGGGATGCCCGGGCCGTTGTCGCTGATCTCGACGATAACCTGATCGTCGAGCTCAAGAAGATGCACGTCGATGCGGTTTTCATGGCGAGCGCGGTTGCTCAGGGCGTGGGCGGCGTTGGTGAGCAGGTTGATGAAGACCTGGGTTAGCCGAGGTTCATCGGCGAGCACCGGAGAGGTGTCTGCGATCGTCTGATGCAGTGAGGCGCTGCGCTGGATGAGCTGGCGGGTCATGCGCAGGGCGACGTCGAGGGCGTCGGCCACTGAGACTTTATGGCGAGGTTGCTCCTGAAAGCCCGAGAGCAGGCGAAGGTCGTCGACGATGCGGCGGATGCGCTCGGCGCCCTGGCGGGCGGACTCCAGGCTGTGGTGGCGCTCCTCCTGGTCTTCGGCCTCGTCGATGAGATCGAGGTTGGCGATGAGGTAGGTCAGCGGGTTGTTGATCTCGTGGCCGACGCCGGCGGCCATGGTGCCGATGGTGATCATGCGGTCCATCTGCGTCATGCGCAGCTGCATCTGTTTGCGGGCGGAGAGATCGCGGGCGAAGAGGGTGAAGATGGGCTCGTCCTGGGGGCCGCTGGCGGCCAGGGAGAGCTCCACGTGCACCTCGTTGCCGTCCTGGTGGAGGAACACAATCTCGAAGGGGCCACCCAGCGCGTAGCTGTGGATGTTACGGGAGGTGCGGTCGGTGACCAGGCGCTCGAGCTGGTCGGTGAAGTAGGGGCGGTGGGCCCGGGGGATGAGCAGGGTGGTGATGTTTCGTCCGACGATGTCGTCGACGCGCCAGCCAAAGAGCAGGGTCGCAGCAGGGTTCCAGAGCTCAATGACGCCGTCGTTATCGAAGGCGATGATGGCCTCGGCGGCGCCGTCAAACATGGTGCGGATGCGCGTCTCACGCTCGCTGATAGTGCGCAGGAGGTGTTGCTCCTGGCTGGTGGAGCGGATGTAGTCGAAGATCAACCCGCTGAAGATCACCGCTGAGGAGAGGGCGCTCAGGCCGTAGGCGGCGTTGAAGGCGGCGTCGAAGATCTGGGTGGAGCCGAAGATCAGGTAGCCCTGGGCGGCGAGCAAGGGGAGGATGCTCAGCCAGAGCGCGAGGGAGAAGTGGCTGCGAAAACGGCGGTGGATGCGAGGAAAGAGGCCAAAGGCGCAGAGGGCAAAGATCAAAAGCGCGGGCAGATCCCAGGGGCGAATCAAGATGGCGTCGGGGCGGGTGGTCTGCGGAAGATCGAGGTAAGAGGCCAGCCCCAGCAGCGTCAGGGCCAGTGTGCCAAAGAGGGCGAAGACGCCGAGCATAAAGCCGGGGCGAAGCAGGGCGAGCTGGCGTCGGGGCCATAAGAGCAGCACGCCGGCGCCCAGGATGAGCAGGGCGTTGAGGTGGCGGGTGATCGTCCAGGTGAAGGGGATGTAATTCTCGATGTCGCGCGCGGCGTAGAGAGCGCCGTCGACGGTGAGGGCCTGGATGATGGCGACAAAGCCCGACCAGAAGAGGGTGATGCTGATGACCGAGGTCAGCGCGGAGCGGCGCACCAGAAAGCGGGCGAGGCTTAAGGTTGCCGAGCTTAGTGCGAGGATGCCGCCGAGCATCAAGAGTGTGCTGTGGGTAAAAGCTCCGCGCAGAGTGCCCAGAGTCTCTGCCGCTGAGGGCAGCGGCAGGCTCAGGCTAAATCCCATCGCGATGGCCAGCGCCGGGAGCACACAGACCAGGATGAGCAGGGCGAAGAGTGCGGCGAGTCGTCCCGGTGGTGTGGTGCGTTGAGCGATGGGTGGGTAGGGTTGAACCGTCACATCGAGCTCCCCTGCAGGGCGAATTTCAAGGCGCGCTGACGGGGAGGGGCTGGCGCGCTACGATAGCGCCTGGTCGATGGATGCGGGACCTCCCTGCATCAAAAGTTAGGCACCCGACCCCGATGTCCCACGCGGGCGTGTGGTGCGCGCGTTGAGAGAAGTGATGAAGTTAAGCACCTACCATCAGCAGAGCCGCGATACCTGGCATAGTCTTGTGCTGGTGATGCCGCTTTTTGTGCTCTATCAGCTCGGGGTGTTGTGGACCGGCGGGGTGCGAAACGGCGTCGACTTTATGACCGATACGCTCTGGTGGGCGGTGGGCGGGGAGCTTCACTACTACCTGGGCGTGCATGTGGGGGTGTTGTTACTGATGGTGGTCGCGGCGGTGATGCTGCGCAAAAAAGAGCGGCTGCGGCTGAGGGTGTGGCCAGCGGTGGTGGCGGAGAGCGCGGTGTATGCGTTCTTCTTCGGCGCGGCGATCGTGGCGATTATGGACGCGCTGGGCTTGAGCGCGCTCCTAAGTGTGGGCCTGAGCGTGGGTGGGGAGGCCTCGGTGCTCGATAATCTGGTGCTCAGCGCGGGGGCGGGGCTCTATGAGGAGCTCGTCTTCAGGCTGGGGCTGATGGGCACGATGGTGTGGCTGGGCCACCGGGTGGTGGGCTGGCCCAGGTGGTGGGCGGCGCTGTGGGCGGTGGTGCTCTCCAGTGTGATCTTCAGCGCGGTGCATCATATGGGGCCGCTTGGCGAGGAGTTTGCGATGGGGGTGTTTGTCTTTCGGGCCATCGCCGGGGTGTTGCTGGCGTTGATCTTCTATTTGCGCGGGTTTGCAGTCGCGGTGTACACCCATGCTCTCTATGACGTGCTGGTGCTTGTGATCCTCGCATCAAACGGGTGAGATGCCCGGCCCAGCTCCGATGCCCGGGAGTCCTTTGTTATGATGCTCAACGCCTCAGAGCTGCTGGTGGTCGCCGCGATCATTTTCGTGGTGGTCGGCCTGCAGAAGTTGCCGCAGATCAGCGCGGCGGCCGCGCGCCTTCGGTTGAGTTTTCAGAAGGGGCTGGCCGATGATGTGATCGATGTGAGCTCGACCTCCGGTGAGCTCGACCACGAAGAAGCCTCCGGCGAGTCGACGGAGCCGACGCAGACGAGAGAGTCATGATGATAGTGGCCGAGGTGGTATCCGGCTTTACGTGGACCCCGCTGACCTTTTACGCGGCCGCGGCGCTGGCGCAGCTGGTCGTGATTTTGCTGAGCTTTCGCTTCACCCAGCTCAACCCGGATTACAACACCTTTGCGAGCGCGCTTGTGGTGGTGGTGCCGGTGAACGTGCTGGCGTATCTGACGCGGGATTTCGGGGTGACCGGGGTGCTGATCGTCGGGGCGACGCTCTTCGGGTTGCTGGTGGGCATCGCCCGCGGCGATGTCTTTCGCACCGGGGTGGCCTGGATGCTGTGCCTGGCAACGTACTGGGGCATGGCCAGCTACATTGTGCCGCAGGCCGACGGGCTGAGCCTGGAGCAGATCGGCGGGATGCCGAAGGTTCTGGTGCAGGGCGGGCTGGAGGCCGAGCCCTTCACGGAGAGTGATGTCGACAACCTCTCCAAAGGAAAGGGCGAGTAAGCCCAGAGCCCGGGAAGTCGGGCTTTTTCCAGACGAAGTTGACGCCAACGGGCGCGCCGATGCGGCGCGCCCGTTGGCGTTTTAGCGCTGGTTTTTCAGGGGGAAGTTGCGGGCGCGGGCGCTGTGGGCCTCAGCGCTGGTGCTGGGCGATGGTGGCGTCGACGTCTTTTTTGAGGGTGTCGAAGTCGACGTTTTCATCGAAGATCACGATCAAAAAATGATTCAGGCCGTGGCGGGTGATGTAGACGCACTCGCGGGCGTCGGCGCTGACTTTGCTCAGGTCGGTGAGGACGGTGGCCTCATTGGCGCCGGCGATCATGGAGCGGGCCTGGCCGCGGGTGGCCAGGGGGTTGCCCTGCTCATCGATGAGCACGAGTGCTTTGACGCGATCGTGGCGGAGCAGGGCGTCGAGGATCTGGGGAGCGGGGGTGGTCACGGGGGAACTCCAGTGTGGCGTTAGCGGTGGGTGCGGGCCGGGGTGCGCTCGGAGTGGCCAAGGGGCATGCTGGATTGGGCGCGGATGGTGTGGCCGACAAACTCCGAGTCGCCCTCAAGCTGCAAGTAATGCTCGGCGATGGGGCCGAGCATCGCGGCGTTGTCGGTGCAGAGCGAGGGGGGCGCCACAAAGAGCTCGAGTCCTTCGGCCTGGCAGGCCTCTTGAGCGCGCTGTCGCAGCCGGCTGTTGCAGGCCACCCCGCCGGAGAGCACCAGGCGTTTGAGTTTGTGCGCCTCACAGGCGTTAAGCGCCTTGAAGAGGAGCACGTCGACGACGGCCTCCTGGAAGGAGGCGCAGAGGTCGTTGAGCTGCTGCCCCTCGGGGATGCCGTGGGCGTCGATGTGCTGGGCGACGGCGGTTTTGAGGCCCGAAAACGAGAAGTCGAAGTTTTTGCGCGTCCACATCGGGCGCGGAAACTCAATGGCGTCGGGGCGGCCATCTTTTGCGAGGCGGTCGATGGCCACGCCGCCCGGATAAGGCTGCCCGAGCATGCGCGCGACCTTATCAAAGGCCTCGCCGGCCGCATCGTCGCGGGTGCGACCCAGGAGCTCGTAGTTGCCCAGGCCGCGCACGATGTAGAGGTCGGTGTGGCCGCCGCTGACGATGAGCCCCAGGTAGGGAAATTCGGGGTTTTTGACGGTGTCGCCTTCGAGCAGCACCGCGGTGAGGTGGCCTTCGAGATGGTTGAGGCCCACCACCGGCTTGTTGAGCGCGAAGGCCAGGGCGCGGGCGGTCTCAATGCCTACCAGCAGGCTTCCGACAAGGCCGGGGCCGCAGGTCACGCCAAAACCCTCGACGGCGTCGAGGGTGAGCCCGGCGTCATCGAGGGCCTCGTTGAGGACCTGGTGGATGTCGCGGATGTGGTTGCGGCTGGCCAGCTCCGGAACCACCCCGCCGTAGCGGCGATGGATGGGGATCTGGCTGGCGACTGCGTTGGCCAGGATCTGGCGGCCGTCTTTAATGAGCGCGACGGAGGTCTCGTCGCAGCTCGATTCGATGGTCATGACCAGCATGGTGCTGCCTGTGGTGCAAGAGGTGCAAAGGCTTAGAACTGCGACTCAAGGATGGCGCGGACCTCGTCGGCGCTCTGGCCTTCGGGCTCGATCTCCAGAAACTTCTCGTAGGCGCCTTTGGCCTGATCGCGGCGACCGGCCAGCTGGTAGGCGGTGGCGAGCTCCAGGTAGAAGGCGCCGGTGCGCATGCCCAGCCGCTCGGCGCGGGTGAGGTTTTCGATGGCCTCGGAGTTTTTGCCGTCGTAGAGGGCGGCCTGACCGTGCAGGAAGGCGACCTGGCGGTTGTTGGGGGCGCGCTTGCTCAAATCGCGGGCCAGGGGAAGGGCCTCATCAATACGCTCGCGCTGGACCATGGTGCGCAGGCGTTGGATGTCTTCGTTGACCGTGGTCTCGCGGTCAGGGGCCGGGGTGGTCTCAGCGGCGCGAAGTTCTTGTTCCTCGGGGGCCACAGCCGCGTTTGCAGGGGCAGCCTCCTCGGCGGGTTGCTCCTGTGCGGCGGCCACTTCGGCAGCGGCGGCTTCTTCGGCGGCCTGATCTTCGGCCGAGGGCGCGGCGGCGTCGCTGGCGGCGCGCTCGCTGGCGAGCTCCACGGCGGCGGCTTCGGCCGACATGCCTTCGAGGCGCGCGCGGGCCAGAGCCTGATCGAGATCAAGGCCGGTGGGCTCTTCGTCTTGAGCGACCTCCCCGCCAGCTTGAGGCTCCTCCACTTCGACCGCAGGCTCCTCAGGCTCAGGTTCGGGCTCCTCGGCGCTGGCCACCTCCTCCGGGATCGCGTCGGCCGGCTCCGGGCCCGACGACATCTGCATCGCTACCAGCGTGATGGCCACAAGCGCCATGATCGCCGCGACGATCACCCACAACTTCCAGCTCTTCGACTCTCCGGCCAGTTCCTCGCCAAGATCGTCGTATTCATGGAGGTTTTCGCCCTTCTGAAAGAACGAGGCCTCGGAGAGCGCGCCGCCCAGCTGCACGCGGGGGCGAGCGTTGGGGGTGTGGTCGGCGTCGGTGAGGGTGGAGACGGGTTTGGATTCGGACTCAGACTCGGACTCGTTCTCGTTCTGGTCCTGGTCCTCGTTCTGGTCCTGGTCCTTGTGCTGGTCCTGGTCCTCGTGCTGGTCCTGGTCCTCGTGCTGGTCCTGGTCCTCGTGCTGGTCCTGGTCCTCGTGCTGGTCCTGGTCCTCGTGCTGGTCCTGGTCCTCGTGCTGGTCCTGGTCCTCGTGCTGGTCCTGGTCCTCGTGCTGGTCCTGGTCCTCGTTCTGGTCCTGGTCCTCGTTCTCGTTCTGGTCCTCGTTCTCGTTCTGGTCCTGGTCCTCGTTCTGGTCCTGGTCCTCGTGCTGGTCCTGGTCCTCGTGCTGGTGCTCGGACTCGTTCTGGTGCTCGCTCTCGGTGTTCTTTTCGGCGAGGTAGGTGTCGAGGTCGGGGTCGGTATCGACCTGTTTGGCGCGGGCGTCGGCGTCCTGAGGTTGGGGGGCATCGCCCTCCTCGAGGGAGGTGTGGGCGGTGCTGGGGTCGATCATCGGAGCGGGGGTGGGCTCGTCGTCTTCGAAGGCGGAGCCGGGTGCGGTGGTGCCGGAGGCGCGACGCTTTTTGAGGGTGTATTCGGTGGAGACGATGGTGTTGTCGGCGCTGTGACGCTGGACTGCGGGCAGGGTGGCTGTGTTGGATTCTTCTGTGTTTTCAGTGGGTTGCGGCTCTGCGTTTTCGTCGCTGTGTGAGGTGTCGAGGGGCTCGGGTTCGGACATCTCCTCGAGGTTGACCTCGGGGGCGAAGTCCGGGTTGGCGAAGGCGTCGTCGTCGGCGGCTTCGGGTTCGGCGGGGGTGTCAGCGGCGGGTTCGTCGTCGTGGGCGTCGGTGTCTTCGAGGGCCTGGGCCTGAAGCTCGGCGTCGTCTTCGCGGGCCTTTCGGGCCTCGTCGCGGGCGCGTTTGATCTCGTCGGGGATGCGGATCTTGGCGGTCTCGCGTTCGCTGCGCTCGGTGTCGTGGGGATGGGTGGGGGCGTGCTCCTCACCGACACCGGGAAGGGTGCCTTCGGGTTCGTCGTCGAAGAGGCCGAAGGCGTCGTCGTCGGTGTCGTTAAAGGCGTTGTCGTCGCCGAAGAGGTCGTCGTCGCTTAAGGGATCGCCGGCGGAGTCGGGGGCAAAAGCGTCAGCGCCGGAGGCGTTAGGCAGCGGCTCATCGATCGCCAGCGCCTGGGCCGGCGAGGCGCTGGGGGTGGGGATGCGCTGGCGGCCGGCCGGGGGCTTCTGGGCCAGAAGATCGGCCACGTAGAGCTCGCCGGTGGCGTCGCCGGCGGGGACTTCGCGATCTTCGAGAGGTTCGGGCGGGAGCTCCTCGGAGGTGGGCGCGTCGAACTCGGCGGTGGGCACCGGCTGAGATTGCGCGCGCTCCATGGCTTCTTTTTGTTCGGCGAGGTGGCGGGCCTCGGCCTCGCGGCGTCGCCGTTCTTGATCTTCGAGCTCGCGCAGACCTTCGGCGTGGGTGTCGGGGAAATCGCTCTCGGAGGCGGGCTCTTCGAGATCCGCGGCGGGGATCTCTTCGGTGTTGGGGCGCTCTTCGCCCTCGTCCCAGTGGAACTTCCAGTGGCCGCCGCCGGAGCCCTGGCGAGGCTCGTCGCCCTCGCCGGGCTGTCGGGGGAGCTCCTCGGTGTCGATCTCGTCGCCGGCTGCCGCCATGGCGCGCTCAATATCGCCGACGGCCGGTTTGCTGATGCGGTCGGTGGAGTCGGAGAACTCCTCTTCGTCGCTCTGCGAAGGATCGTCGGCCGGCGCCGCCACGCGGCCCGAGGGGGTGCGAAGCCAGTCGTCGAGGTTGGAGGGGGAGGGCTCCGAGGGCGCCGGCTGGCCGGCTGCCGGGATGACCTCGTGGAGAATGTCTTCGTCGACGAGCTTTAAGATGATCTGCAGGGTGGTCACATCATCAAGCGGGCTGTCGTCGATGACGTCGCGCATGCGACGGTAGCCGTCGAAGAGGCGCACCAGGCGCTCGACCTCGGCCGGGAGATGGGCGAGCAGCGCCGGCAATCGCTGGTAATCCGCCTCATAGACCCGCTCCAGGGGTGGCATAATGCTCATCAATTCGCCGAAGCGGTCGACGCGCTTAAGTCCTTCGAGCAAAAGCTCGGAGGCGTCCTTTTCGATATGGTCGGTGCGCTGGTCGGTGTCGTGGTAGCGGACCACGAAGTCGCCCTCGGGCCAGAGCATGATGCGGTAGATGGCGTCTTCACCCTGGAGCTTGCCGCAGACCGCGTCGAGGAGGTTGCCCTCGCGAAAGAAGACCGCCGCCAGGCGCGAGCCGCGGCGGATGCGCACCGAGCCCGAGCGCTGCTCCTGCTCGATGAGCTGGAGCAGGTCGATCATGGTGATGTCGCGCAGGTTGCCCTGCATCTCATCGCGCTCCGCGCCGCTGAGCTGCTCTTTGGCGCGGCGCTGGATCAGCAGCTCGGCGCGGGTGGTGATCTCTTTGATGTAGACCGGCTTGGTCAGATAATCGTCAGCGCCCAGCTCAAAGGAGCGCATCTTCTCGGTGATGGAGCGCTCTTCGGTCAGAAAGATAAAGGGGATCTGCTCGGTCTCGGGCGCGATCTTTAAGTCGGCGCAGAACTCCAGGCCGTCGCCGTCAGGCAGCGTCGTCTCGCTGATGATCAGCGCGGGTGGAGCAGCCTCAATGAGCTCGTGGGCGCGGGCGATAGCGTCGGTCAGGACGACGCGATAGCCGGCCTTCTTGAAGCTGACCTCCAGGACCTTCTGGGACTTGGTGTCCGCATCGACAATGAGGATGGTATCGTTCGCCACGCGAACTCCTTGACCGTGCGCTGAAGAGAGGGTCTGAAGCGGCGCTTCAAAGTGCCGACGAGGGACCAGACCGCAGACGTAAAACATCGGGATTCCAGGTGCACCGTAAGCCCTGCAAAGTGGCACGGCGGCGCGGGAATCTTAGACTCTGCGCCGCCGCCACACAAGGCCGCCGGCAGGCCACCTCAGGGCAATCGCAAAGTCCCACAAGGTTTTTTTATGGAGAAACCACCCAATCCGTAGGGAGGGGTCTTGTGCCCCTCCGGAACTCCCAGGGCGGGGACCCACAAGGGGTCCCCCTACGGTGGCGGATGGTGGGGACTCACTTTGCGATTGCCCTGCAGCCCACCTGTGGCGCTTAAGCCGGGTGGTGAACGTGGTTCGGGTCGAAGTGATGGACCGGCTCCACGAAGTTCTGCTTGTCGTCGTAGAACTCAATGTTGAGGTGGTTGTGCGGGTTGGCCGGGTCGACGAAGACGTCGAACTCGGTGCCGGCCAAATCGTGGAGGCGGCTCATCCGCTCAATGATCTCGTCGCTGCGACGAAAGGGGTTGGTGCTGGTGGCAGCCAGGGTGATCTTGTTTTCGAAGGGCTGCCCGCGATGCTCAAAGGTGTAGTTGAGGTAATAGAAGGTCTGGTTGCCCTCGGCTGAAGGTGCGCTGGTGATGCCGGTGAAGGTGCCCTTGAGCTTGAGCCAGTTGGACGGCGGGGGCTGCCAGGCGTCGCGGATATAACGGGCGCCCAGGATGACCAGGGGAATGAACATGCCCACGATGCTCACGGCCATCGCGGCGATGATGGGCAGCTCCAGGTTGGTGAGCATCTCGCGTAACACGAGGATGGCGCCGACAAAGCCGGCCGCCACCACGATAAAGCCGATGATACCGGCCAGAAAGGTCACCGCGGTGCCGGTGGCGTTGACCAGAGCTTTTTCGCGCTCGCGCTGGCGGCGGGCGATGTCGCGCTCAAGCCTGTCAATATGGATGAGCGTCTGGGCGCTTTTGAGCTGCTGGAGATCCTGGAGAAGATCTTTTGCCGAGGGGTAGCGCTCGTCGATGCGGGGGGCGCAGAGGCGGCGCAGCACGCGTTTGAGGTCGGTGGAGACGCCGTTGAGTTCTTCGATCATGGCCGCGGCGTCTTCGCCGTGAAGATCGGAGGGGGTGCGTCGGGTCAGGCATTCCAATGAGGTGATGCCCAGGGAGTAGAGGTCGCTTGCGGGCAGCGCGCGGCCCATCAGCTGCTCCGGCGGCATATAGCCAAAGGTGCCGATGATGGTGGAGCCGCCTCCCATGGTCAGGCGCACCACCTCGCGCACCGCGCCGAAGTCCACCAGGGTGGGGGTCTTGCCCTGATCGCACATGATGATGTTGGCCGGCTTTAAGTCGCGGTGGACCACCGCCGGCTCCTGGCTGTGCAGGTAGTCGAGGATCTCGGCCAGGGCGATCATCAGCTCCAGGAGGCGCTCCTCATCAAAACGGGTGTCGCTGTCGAGAAGTTCGCGTAGATCGCCCCCGCCGGCGTAGGCCTGCACGATATAATAACAGACCGCGTCGCCCTCCCCCTCGCAGAACGCGTCGATGTAGGCGGGGATGCGCGGGTGGTCGAGCTGCTGGAGGATGCGGGCCTCGCGCTCAAAGAGCTCAAAGTCTTTGAGGGTGGCCAGGCGAGAGGGGTAGAGGGCTTTAAGCGCGACCGTCTGGCCGCTGTGGTGGTCGGTGGCCAGGTAGGTGCGGCCCATCGAGCCTTCGCCCAGGATCTCGCTGCAGTGGTAGCGACCGTCTTTGAGGGTGAGCATCGCGCGTGACTCCGCCGAAAGCAGGCAGTGGGGTGGAGGAGGCGCGATTGTAGAGGCAGCCGGCCGCCCGGGGCAACATCCAAGGCGGAGGTTGTCTGATGCCGCAGGGGCGGCAAGCCTTCAACCTCGCAGGAAGGCGGCCAGAGGACGAAGATCGTCGATGTTTTCGGAGACCGACTTGAGCGTGGCCACAATGGGGATGGCTAAAAGCAGGCCGGGGGCGCCCCAGATCCAGCCCCAGAAGATCGCCGAGAGCAGCACCGCCAGGCTGTTGAGCTTGAGGTGGCGGCCGATGGTAAAGGGGGTGACCAGGTTGCCCTCAAGTCCGGTGATGCTGCCGTAGATGAGCACGCACCAGAAGACGTCGGTGAGGTCGCCAAATTGCATGTAGGCGACAGTCGCCGGGAAGACCGTGCCGATGATGGGGCCGACGTAGGGGATGAAGTTAAAAAGCCCGGCGAAGATGCCCAGCAAGAAGGCAAAGTCGAGCCCGTAGATGTAGAGGGCCACGCCGGTGATGATGGCCACGCAGGTGTTGGTGGCGAAGCGGTTAAAGAGGTAGCGCTGCACGTCTTCGTTGACGTTGCGCAGGATCACGTCGATGGCGTGGCGGCTGCGGGGGCCGTTTCCGGCCGCCTCCAGCACCCGCTGGCGCATGCCCGGGCCCTGAGCCAGCACGAAGACGAGCACGAAGATGCACATCAGGGCCTGGGCTAAAAAGCCCAGAAAGCCGGTGATGCCGCCGGCGATAAAGGAGGAAGTCGTGCCCCAGAAGTCGCCGCTGCCCTGGTCGAGGAAGACCTGGACGCGCTCGGCGGTGTCGTTGCGCTCCTCATCGCCGGCGGGGGCAGCGGCTGGCGAGATGGCCTCGTCTTCGCGGCGCAAAGGCTCCAGCGCGCTCTCCACGCGCAGCTGCAGCTCGGTGACGTTGCCGCGCAGCTCGGTGAGGTTGTCGACCAGGCGATCCTGGTAGTTGGGCACCTCCAGCGCCAGGCGTCGGACCTGGTCGCCGATGAAGGTGCCCACCACGCCGGTCAGGCCCACGGCCAGCACGACGATGATCAGGGCGGCGGCGCCGCGCGGCAAAAAGAGACGCGTGCCCGGCAGGCGCACTCGCATTAAGGCGCTGACAAAGGGGGCGAGCACGTAGCTTAAGAAGAAGGCCAGGGTGACCGGGATGAGGATCGTTTTGGCGAAGCTCAAGACCGCGATGGTGGCGGCCAGGGCGATGAGCACCAGCGCGATGCGCATCACGTGCACATCATGAAGCGCGGCGAAGGTGCTCGTGCGCAGCTCATCGGAGCTGGCCGAGGCGTCGGCGGTGCCGACGCTCGACTCGCGGGGCTCGGTCTGGGGAGGTTCGGGGGTCATGGCCAGGGGGATGCGCTGAGAGGGGGCGCATGCGTGTGAGAGGTACGACGTGAGAGAGCGGGCCGCGGCGCGGCCCACCGGCAGGCTACCATAGCGGGGCCGGTGGCGAAGTAAATACGTGCTCAGCGGGCAAAATCACAGGGGCGATTTCAGGCCGTGCGCATCTCCATGGGCTGGGAGAGCAGCCAGAGGGCGGCGACGCTGAGCAGGAGCGCGAAGATCGCCACCGGGATCAGCGCTTTGATGGCCTGGCGGCGGTTGCCAAACATGCGGTGGGTGGCGCGGTTGACCAGCCAGAGCGTGGCCAGGTTGCCCAGGAGCACCAGCGTGAGCTGGGCGCCCCAGAGCCAATCCAGAGGTACGACCATCGAGAGGGGGCTTTTGGCGGTGCCAAAAAGATCCCAGCCCCAGCCGAAGGGGTCGCTGATCAGGCGCAAAAGCTTGCTGCCCTCGTAGAAGAAGTGCAGCGCGTTGTGCGCCAGGTGGTAGGCCAGCGCCACCGGCAGCAGCGGGTAGGCGTAGGCGATGAAGAAGTCGCGCAGGCGGTAGAAGACGTTGCCGCTGGCCAACTTCGAGAGCCAGCACACCCCCAGGTAGAGGAGCGTGGACGCGCCGAAGAAGCCCACCATGCCCAGGGTGAAGGTGAGCAGGTAGCCCGGGTCAACGCCGAAGGTGGCCTCAAGGGTGTCGCGCAGAGGCGGGACGGTCTGGCGGGTCCACACCGGGATCATCGCCAGGCCGTGGAAGATCGTTACCAGGAAGATCGCCAGCAGCAGCCAGGCCTCATCGAGGCGTTTTCGGTGCGGGCCGAGAAGATCGGCGATGGGGGCGCGCACGTTGATGGCGATGTTGTCGTGCGGGCAGGTTTTGAGGCACTCGGTGCACATGGTGCAGTAGCTGTTTTCGTTCATCGCCCCCATAAACTCGCCAGTGGGGCAGGGCAGGCCGCGCTCGTTGCCGTGGAAGCAGTCTTTGGTCTGGCAGGACTTGCAGATCTGGGAGTCGCGGCGGCGGATCTCCAGCATGCCGGTGGTGCCGTAGGCGCCGGTGACGCGGCCGACCGGGCAGACGTAGCGGCAAAACCCTTTGCGCTCGAAGACAAAGAGGGAGGCGGCGGCCATCGCTACCATCGTAAGGCCCATGATCGAGGTGAGCGCGGGGCGGTAGGGCGCTTCGTAGGCCAGCTCCAGCCAGGTCAGGGCCATGAACATGACGATGGCCGGGTAGAGGTTGCGAAGGGCTCTGGGCCAGGTGCGCTCCAGGCCGATGGGGCGGTCGCGGCCGGGGAGTTTGCGGCTCAAGCGCTTGATCCAATCCGGCACCGCCATCCAGGGGCAGACCGTGCACCAGATCTCGCCGGCGAAAAACGCAAAGAAGATCAGGCCCATCCACCAGATGTTCCAGGTGAGCACCGGCGCGATGTTGCGGGAGGGATCCTGAGAGCCGATGAGACCGGCGACGATCACCAGCACAAAGAGCGCGACGACCGGCAGCTGCACCAGAGGTTGGAAGCCCCGCCAGGTGACAAAGGCTTTGAAGAAGGCCAGACGCGTGAGCTCAAAGCGGGGGTAATCCCAGCGTTTGGAGGTCTTTTGCATGTTGCGCGTGGGTTTGCCCAGCACCAGCAAAAGCCCAAAGGAGAGGGCGATGAGCAGGGCGCAGCCCAGATAGAAGATCCAGTTGGGGACGCCGGGCATCAGCGCGCGTTCGGGGCGCTCGGCGATGACTTCGGCCTCGCTCATCAGCGCGTCGCTGTCGAAAAATCCCCCTTCATCGAGCTCGCCGAAGATGGCCTCATCACCCGGGGCGACGCGGCGCACGCGGTGGGGGACGACGTCCATGCCGCAGATCGGGCAGGAGGTGAACTCCTCAAAACGAAGATCGTTGCACTCCATCGGGCAGATCCACTCCAGGACTTCTTCGGAGGCATCCCCTGAAGCGTGCTCGTGCGCGTGGCCGGTGTGATCGTTTGTGGCGAGTGCCTGGTCGGAGTCCTGCGCCAGAACGCCCTGCGGCAACATGCCCACAAGGACGGTGAAGAGGACGAGGCTTAAGATCCGCCAGATAAAGTGAGGCATGGGAGTGACCTGCAGCATACGGCAAAGACGCGGTGGTGCTTGACGTGAGGCGACGCGATTGGAAAAGACGTGGAGGCGCCTGTTGGATTCCCGGCGCGATCGCTATCAGGAGAAGTCGATGTCTGCACTCGAGATCCGCGACTATGTCGCCCGCGCGCGCCGCGAACCTACCACAGAGAACATTGAGGCGCTCTGGCGCGCGGTGTTTTTGCTCAAGGGCTGGTACTTTTTGCCCACCGAACGCCAGGATGGTCCATCGACGCCGATGGTGACCCTGCTGGGCGATGAGCCCTGGCTTTTAGCCTTTACCAACGTGCGGCGGATCAAGGAGTTCAGCCGCCAGGTGGGGCGGGCGGCGCCCGATGGCTCGGTGCAATTATTGGTCCTCGACCCGCGGGAGTCGATGGAGCGAATCGTCGCAGTTCAGGATCAGATCGTGGGGGTGGTCTTTAACATCGGAAGCGAGGAGACCTTTAGGGCGCCGGTGGCCGCGATCAAGGCGTATGCGGCCAGGATGGGGCTCGACGATCTGGAGTGAGGCGGGGGGATGTGGGCGCGCGGTGCGACGTCGGACCGCACCGCGCGTTTGATGCATCGGCTTAGATCGAGATGTCGTGATGGAGCGCGGCCCGGAAGGGGGCTAGCTCGGCTTGAGGGGCGGTCTCGCGGGCGCCGAAGTGGCTTAAGGTCTCTTCGGACTTCTGGCGGGTGCCGTTGTTGAGTTTGAGGCCCATGACATCGAGCTTTGTGCCTTCAAACTGGGTGGCGGTGCGGGTGAGTTTGACCTCGAGGTGATCGGCGGGTTTACCGATGATGTTGAAGAGGTCGGCCAGGGTGGTTGAGCCATCGTTGAGGGCGGTGGCGAGCTCTTCGGGGGTGCGATCGAGGGTTTTTGCGAGCTCGGGAAGATCGTGCAGCGTGACCTTGAGGTGAAGTTCATGCTCGGGGCCGGCCAGGTCGCCGGTGAGTTTGAGGTCCACCTCCAGGGTCTGGGGGGTGATGTTGTGGAACTCCACCGCCATGGTGGCCTCGGCCGAGAGGCCGGCTTTCAGGCCCACCTGCCCACCGGTCTGGGAGGCGAAGATTTCGGCGAGTGTGCCGGAGGCGGCGTCGGGGGCATTCTGGGAGAGGGAGGCGAAGACTTCGGGGGGAAGTTGAATGAGGTCTTTGCCCAGGGAGGCTTCCTGTTTGATGCCGATCTCCAGACGTTCGATGTGGACGTTGTCGTCAGGGATGTGTTCGCGGGCGACGGACTGGGTGAGGCCGATGTCGATGCCGAGCGGGAGTGTGGGGAATGCGGCGGAGGCGGAGGCGGAGGAGGCTAACTCCTGGCGTACGGAGACGAGGTTTTTTTCGAAGGTGTTGCCGAGCGTGTCGGGGTCGACGGGCACGAAGGCGGCGGTGGTGACGTTGCGGGCGCGGTTGAGCTGGGCGGGATCGCGAGTGTCGAAGCGCAGGGTGACCTGGTTGGTGTATTTCAGGCCCGCGTCGACGGAAGCGCCCTGACCCTGAACGCTTTTTCCAACGACGGCGGCTCCGGCGTCGGCGTCTTTGATGGTGATCTCGATGAAGTTGGGATTTTTAGCGTCGCGGGTGATCTCGATGGTGCGCGAGGAGCTGACGCTGATCCCCAGACCGGCGGCGACTTTGACGAGGAGCTCACCGCTGATCTCGCGGGTTTCTCCGGGTTGAAGATCTTCGACCATCGCGTTGAAGTTTTCCTTCGTGGGGAGGGCGTCTTTTGCGTTGACGAGAGCTTCGGCGATGTCAGGGACGGCATTGAGGGTGTCGAGGGCGATGCCGGCGACGAAGAGTGAGCCCGAGAAAGGTGCGACGAAAAGTTTGGCGCCGATCTGAGCCAGGCTGTCGTCGCTGAGGCTAATGGGGCCGGCGATCCAGTCTTGGGCGGCTTTGAGAGGGGTGAGCGCAGCTTCGATGTTGGCGCGATGTTCGACGACGGTCTCACCCAGGTCGCCGGCGAGTGTGTTGAGGGCAGTGTTCACCGCGTCGCCGGCCATCGAGCCAACTCCGACGATGGCGGAGTCGACGACGCGGTTGGCCAGCTCGTAGCCTTTGTAGAGGGTCGCGGCATCTTGCAGGCCTTCTTTGATGCCATCTTTGAGGGCGGTTTTTGCCTCGTCGATCTCCTGATCGATTTTTTTGTC
This sequence comes from Lujinxingia vulgaris, assembly GCF_007997015.1. Taxonomy (NCBI): domain Bacteria; class Deltaproteobacteria; order Bradymonadales; family Lujinxingiaceae; genus Lujinxingia; species Lujinxingia vulgaris. The sequence goes on along the minus strand of NZ_VOSM01000005.1, from coordinate 210,459 downwards.
GATGGCGTCGGAGACGGCGGCGTGGGCTTGTCCCAGGGTTTTTGCGGCGTCGGTGAGATTCGCTCGGGCCTCGTTGATGTTGGCTTTGGCTTCGTCGACTTTTTCATCAAAACGCTGCTCGACGCTGCTGGCGACCGTGGTGAGGGCGTCTTTGCCCAGGGATTTTGCGGCGTCGACGGTGGCCTGGGCCTGGTCGATGGAGACTTCGATGGCCTGGACGAAGAGCTCGGGGTTGTCGGCCAGGGTCTGGGCGGTCTTCTCAAGCGTCTCGGGGTCGAGGTTTTCGGTGACGCGGGTGACGGTGTCTTCGACGGCCTGTCGGGCCTGGGCGATGGCCTCGGTGGTGGAGGGGGAGGGCTCAAAGAAGTCGACCACCGGGGCGAACGCCTCCCGGGTCAGCGAGCCCGGGTCGCCCAGGGCGTCGCGGGCGCGCTCCAGGCCGCCTGCGGCGGCGTTTCTGGCGCGCTCGAAGAGGGAGGGCTTCTGGGGCTCCTCCCAGGCGTCGGTCTGGGGGGAGGTTTCGCTCACCGAGGATGCGCCCGAAGCGCCGGCGCTTTGCGCTGGCGAGGAGGTGCAGGTGGGGGGAAGGGGCCCGACAAAGTCATCGTCGGTGGGGAGGGGGGCGGGGGTGTTGGAGCCGTCGATGCGGGTCATGGGTTCTCCGATGGGTCTCTGGCGAAGGCAGGCGCACCTCGCGCGTCGCTCGTGGTCAGGGTCACCTTCTTATTGTCGAGCGCTGGCGGAGAAAGTTGCGGATGCGGAGGTAAATAATCGCGCATCCGTGCATGCATGTTGGTTAAGTGGTTGATTTTTATGGGGTATTGGGTGTGTTGTTTCGAGGTTGATTAATTCCTAGTGCATCGCTATGTTTTCTCGTGTCCGCAATTCATAGTTTGCGGATAGGAATTATGGATGAACAAACCCGCCCGGCTTCAGACCGGGCCTGAGTGACGTAGCGAGGGCAGTGATGGGCATGATCGAAGCGACGAAAAAAGCAGGGCAATGGTCGATGTGGGCTGCGGCGGCAGTGGCGCTGACGCTCTCGGTGGGGTGTGGCCAGGAGGCCGCCCAATTCGATACGCCCGAGGGCTGCTCGGAGGAGACGGGGACGTGTGAGGCGGAGGTTTTTGTCAATGCCGAGGAGTTTGAGTTTCTTCGGCGGCAGGGCGCGCTGGTGCTCGATACGCGCCAGGACACCACCTACGCCACCGGGCATGTGCCCGGTGCGATCAACATCGACTGGAAGGTCTTTGCGAAGCCGGAGTTCAACGGCATCATCCACGAAGATCCCGGGTTTCTGCAGAATGAGGCGCGCAAGCACGGCATCAACGACGATCAGCCCGTCCTGATTTACGGCGGTGGTGGCAGCTCGGAGTCGGCCTCGGGTCGCGTGTTCTGGACGCTGGAGTACCTGGGACACGACAACGTCTACCTGCTCGACGGTGGCTTTGATCAGTGGACCGGCGCGCGTTTTGAGGCGATTGAGGCCGGTGTGAATGAGGCTGTGGAGGGCGACTTCACCGTGGAGTTGCAGCCGCAGCGCCGCGCGACCATCGAGGAGGTTGAGGCGGCGATTGAGGATGAGACGATCCGTCTGGTGGATACGCGCACCATCGAGGAGTGGTTTGGCGAGAACCTGCGCAATAATGACTATGGTGGCCATATCCCCGAAGCCGTGCACTACCACTGGGAGAATGTGTTGTCGGAAGACGGCACGCTTCGCCCCGCCGACGAGCTTCGCGCTGAGCTCGAAGCGCTGGGCATCGTGGACGGCACCCTGGCCATTCCCTACTGCCAGAGTGGCGTGCGCAGCGGCTTCTTTTACGCGGTGCTCAAGTACCTGGACTACCCCGAGCCCAAGAACTACGACGGGTCGTGGTGGGAGTGGTCGCGCGATGAAGATACGGTGAAGGTGGTGGAAGAGCGCGACTAAGGCTCAGCGCCCGGGTTTGTGGCTCCCGGTGAGCCGCGCACGGCGTATGACGATCAAATAAAGCGCGCTGCTGAGACGTCCTACGTTAAGGCGGCGCGTTTTTTTTGTTCGGGATGCTACGACATTCAGAGTGATCCGAGTGATGTGATCATGGCGCACCCTGCTGGCGAGCGTTTATGAGGGACGCGCGAAGGTTGAAGGTAGAAGGAGCGGTTTTGGCGACACAACGCAGAAGATTTCGAGGTGTGGGAGGGGCGCTGGCGACGCTTGTCATGGGCGCATGGTTACTCTGCGCAAGCGGAGCGATCTGCCCGGTGCAGGCGCAGGAGTCTGCGACTTCCGGAACTCTGGAGAGCTTTGGGGAGCAGGCCGTTGAAGTGTTCGTGGATGTGGAGCGCGCCCGGGCGCTGATCGCCGAGGGGGCGGCGGTGCTGGATGCGCGCGAATCCTCGGATTTTCGCCGGGGACATCTTCCGGGGGCAGCAAACGTGCCGTGGACGACCCTTGTGAGCGGGGAGCAGCAGGGGGCGCTGGCGAGCAACGCGCATCTTCAGGTGAGGTTGCGCGAGGCCGGCGTGTTTAACGGTAAGCCGGTGGTGGTCTACGGGGGTTGGCGCGCGCCGGGGACGTGGGGCGAGGAGGGGAGGCTGCATTGGACGCTGGAGTACGTGGGGCATGGGCGGGTCTATGTGCTCTGGGGGGGCATTCAGGCCTGGGAGGCGGCTGGACACGAGCTCGAATCCGGAGCGCAGGCCGACCGAAGCGCCGGCGATTTTGAGGTGCGGCGCCGGGAGGCCTATCGGGCCACCACTGCCGAGGTTCAGGCGGCGCTCTCGCGAGACGACGTGGCGCTGCTCGATACCCGCGAGGCCGAGGAGTACGGCGGCAAGGTCAAGTACGGGGAGTCGCGCGCCGGGCATATCCCGGGGGCGCAGCATCTCTGGTGGGAAGATCTTTTTGAGGGGCAGCGGCTCAAATCCCGCGCACAGATCGAGTCGATGCTCAAGGCGCGCGGGGTGGAGCGCACCGACGAGGTGATCGCGTATTGCACCGGGGGCATCCGTTCGGGCTTTGTGTATTCGGTGCTGCGGGCGCTGGGTTATGGGGAGGTTGCCAATTACGACGCGTCGATGTGGGAGTGGACGCGTCAGAGCGATCGGCCGGTGCGGGTGCCTTAGGGCAAGAATGGGGATGCAGCGCGATCGCGGTGAGGCCGAAAGGGTGTCCATTCACCGCAGATCGCGTGATCGGGGGCGCGCGCGGGCGTTGCGGAGGCTAAGTCGTCGAAAAAAGACGAAAAGATGTGAAATTGAAACTGATTTTCATTGTTAGGGTGGAGTGATTACGCTATGGAAGGAGCGTGGTTTGACGTCCACCGAAGCGATGAGAGCAGCGATGACGCTTGGCGAATTGATGACAAATGGGGGATGGGCGATGGCCCCGATCTACGCCTGTTCGGCGTTGATGGTGGCCATTTTTGTCAAAAAAGCGCTGGAGTTTCGGGCGCAGCGCCTGGGCCAGGTGCAGTGGCTGGGTGAGGTGCTCGAGGCCATTGATGAGGGCGATATGGCCGGGGCGCGCGAGCGTGCCCGGGGTAGCGTTCACCCGGTGGGGCGCGTGATCGACGCGATGCTGGAGACTTTTGAGCGTCGTCCGGATCGTGTGGAGGCCGAAGCCGCGCGTTGCGGCAGCCTGGAATTGCAGCGTCTGGAGAAAAACGTCGGCGCCCTCTCGTTCATCGCGCAGGTCGCTCCGCTCCTGGGGCTTCTGGGCACGGTGGTGGGGATGGTGGAGCTCTTCATCGGCATGCAGGGCGCGGGCGCGGCGATGGTCGACGCTCAACTTCTTGCCTCGGGCATCTGGAAGGCGCTTCTGACCACGGCCGCCGGCCTGATGGTGGCCGTGCCTTCGCTGGCCGGCTACACCTTTTTGAACGCGCGCACCGACGGCTTCCGGCTGACCTTGAGCGACGCGATCTCGCAGGTGCTCACCGCGCTGCCGCTGCCCCAGACCGATCCGGGGCAGAAGCGCCCGGTGCCCACGCTGGTGCGTGAGGCGGCCGATGCAGTTTGAGAGTTTTGAGCGGGAGTCGCCCACCATCAACGTCTCGGCGCTGATCGATGTGGTCTTCATCCTGCTGATCTTCGTGGTGCTGGCGGCGAACTTCGATCGGGTGCGCGAGATGGGCGTGGTGCTGCCCCAGGCTGAGTCCACAAGCGCGGCCACTCCGGAGGCGCAGACGCTCACGCTGAAAGCCGATGGCTCGATGATGTTGGGCGACGACCCGGTGACCCGCGAGGGACTGGGCCAGGCGTTGCTTAAGAGCCGCGAGAGCTTTGAGGTGCTCGTGCTCGTGGGCGACCGCCAGGTGGCGCTGGAAGAAGCGGTGTTTGTCTTTGATGAGGCGTCGAAGGCCGGGTTTGAGTCGGTCTCCATCGCCACGCGCAAGGCCGACTGAGCGCGTGATGACGGAATCTTCGCAAAGGGTGGGGTGGGGCAGACCGCTGGGCGTGGTGCTGGCGTTGCATCTGGGCCTTGCGGCGGTGCCGCTGAGCTTTGATCGCGCCGAAGAGGTCGATCCGGAGCCGATCACGCTCACCTTAAAAGCGCCCGAGCCGGTGGCCGAACCGGTGGAGCCTTTGCCCGAGCCCGAGCCAATGCCTGAGCCGGAGGTTGTGCCCGAGCCGCCGCCGGAGCCCGTCAAACCGCCGCCTCGCCAGCAGGTTGAGGCGCCGAAAGTGGCGAGCTCCGAGGTTGTGGTCAACGAGCCGGAGCCCGAGATCGTGCCTGTGCCCGAAGAGGCGCCGGTGAGTCTGGAACCTCCGGAGGAGGTGGCGCCGGAGGCGACTGAGCCTGTGGAAGAGGCGCCCGTGGTCGATGAGCCCGCGCCCGATCCTGAGCCCGCCGAGCCGCCGGCGCCGCTTGTCGATCCGGTGGACTGGGGGGCCTACGAATCGCGCATCACCGGTGCCCTGGAGGCCGAAAAACGCTACCCGCGCATGGCCCGCCGCATGGGTGTGGAGGGGGAGGCGGTGGTGCGCATCATCATCCGTCGTGATGGCACCCTGGCGCAGCCGCCGCAGCTTGTGCGCTCCAGCGGAAACAACCTCCTCGATAAGGAGGTGCTGCGCATGGTGGAGGCCGCCGAGCCTTACGCGGGCCTCCCCGAAGACGCGGTGATCGACGAGTTTGAGCTCGTCGTTCCCGTGAATTTTTTGCTCGAGTAAGGCCGCGCCCTGGCAAGCGTTTGTCAGGGAAAAAAAAATTAAAAAAATCAGGCGCGAAGATCTTTGTGGATCTTGGTGACCGCGCGCTCCACGAAGGTCGTGGGGCTGTGGTTGATCGGCGGCGCGCCGTAGACGAGCTCCACACAATCAAAGCGGTTGGGGCCGCGCAAAAACCAGCCCGGCAGATACGCGACCGCGCGAAAGCCGATGGCGCAGAGCTGGTGGTAGGCCTGCTCGTGGTTGACCGGCAGGGTCAGGCGCACATCGCGCACACCTTTTTTGCGCACCCGCTCGGTGAACTCTTTGATGATCTCGACGGGGAAGGTGCCCGCGGCGTTCTCGATGTAGATGTAGTTTCCGCGGGAGTGGTAGGTCGGCCAGATGCGCCCGGAGATCACCGGCGCGCCGGTGCCGCGAGGGCAGCCCACCGGAAAACTTTTGGGGTAAGGCACGTTGCGCTCGGCCTCATCGAGAAGATCGATGATGCGCATGGCAAAAGGCGTCGATGTCAGCGCGTTATGCGGGGGTTCGGCGCGTCGGTGCTGGCCGCCGGGGTTGATAAAACCCATGATCAGCTCGGCCTGGCCAATATCCTGGGAGCCGGGCGCCGGGCGATAGCCCCAGCAGGTCGCGCCCATGTCGCGGCCGCGGCGAAAGCTCGACTCGGTCGAGGCGCGGAAAAACGCCACGCCGTACGACTTTACCCCCAGCCGGCGCAACGCCTCAAAAAGCGCCTTCGCAATCTCGCCGCGGCGAGGGTGCGCTGAGACGCTCAAGGTGCTGATCTCCAGCGACTGGTTCCAGCTGCGCACAAAGGCCAGCCCGCAGCCCAGAAGATCGCGCTCGTGGGTGGCCACCACAATGGCGATCTCGCCATCGCTGAGCAGCTGCGCCAGCGTATCGGGCTTGAAGAGCTCCTGATGAGCAAACTCCGGCCCGTGAATCGAGCGGTAGAACTGGCTGAGGCGCCGGGCCTGTTCGGGGCGCGCAAGTGAGAGTCGCATAGGCGATAGGGGAGGCCGAAGAGGTTGCCAGGGGCTTTGCCGGGAGCGCGCGCAAGGGTGGCTCCAGATCGGCCCGGCATTCTCGGCATCCCTTCAAAAGATGTCAATCGGGGGTGTAAACAGATGTAAGGGTGTGGGGTCAGGGGGATGCGGTGTGGGGAGGTTCGTGTGGGCGAGGGGTGGGGTGCGTTTTGTGGTTAGGTGGTTGGGTGGTTGTGTGGTTGAGGGCGTTGGGGGGTATGCGGTGTGGGGAGGTTCGTGTGGGCGTGGGTGGTATGCGGGTTGGGGTTGGGTGGTTGGGTGCGGCGCTGCTTATGTGGTCGTCGAGGGAAGTTGTTGCTAGGGTGCGGCGAGGTTGCCGGTTGAAAACGTCAGTGTGGGAGTAGGCACGATGGCATCACCAGTCAGAGCGGCGGTTCAGGACATCAAGCGCCTGCGGACCATCTCCAGTGTGCTGACCCGGCACGGGTTTTCGGCGGTGGCGCGGCGGGCGGGGCTGGGGCGTTTTGTGGGCGACGGGGGGCTGCGCCAGGAGAGTGAGGGCTTTGAGGGCGATGAGGCCGTGGAGGCGCTCATCGGTCCGGACCGCTCCGAGGCGGCGGTGCGTTTTCGGCGTGTGCTCGAAGACCTGGGGCCGACCTTTGTGAAACTCGGGCAGGTGCTCTCCACGCGCCCCGACCTTGTGCCCAAGGAGTTCCTCGACGAGCTGCGCAAGCTTCAGGACGCGGTCAGCCCGATGCCCATGGAGACGATCCGCGCGCAGGTGGAGTCGAGCCTGGGGCTGACGCTGGAGGAGGCCTACGCGAGTTTTGAGGAGAAGCCGCTTGCGGCGGCGAGCATCGGTCAGGTTCACCGCGCGACGTTGAAGGATGGCACGCAGGTGGTCGTGAAGGTGCAGCGCCTGGGTATTGACGAGCAGATTCGCGCCGATCTCGATCTTCTCTATTATCTGGCCCGCTTTTTGGAGGCGACGGTCGAGGAGATCGAGCTCTACTCGCCAACGGCCATCGTGCAGGAGTTTGAGCGGGCGATCCTGGCGGAGCTGGACTTTCGTCAGGAGGCCAAAAATGTGCAGGAGTTCGGCAAAAACTTCGCGGATGTCGCCGGCGTCAGCGTGCCCTTTGTCTACGACGAGCTGACCCGCGCCGAAGTCATGACCATGGAGTTTGTGCAGGCCGGCAAACTCGCGGATATCGAGGGGGGCAGCGAGCTTGCGGAGACCGTGCTGCATAACCTGCTCGACGCCATGGTCAAGATGGTGCTCTACGACGGGTTTTTTCACGGCGATCCGCACCCGGGCAACATCATGGTGCGCGACGATGGCTCGCTGATTTTTATCGACTTCGGGCTTGTGGGGCGCCTCTCCAGTCGGCAGCAGGACGACCTGATCGGGCTGATCCTCAACGTGCTCACCGGCGATGTTGACGCGATTGCCCGCGCCCTTCTGGAGATGGGCGATCCGGTGGGGCGGGTGAACCTGCGGGAGTTTCGCTCGGATGTGGAGCGGGTGCGCGATAAGTACATCAGCGCGACGGTGGGCGATTTTGATGTGAGCCAGTTCATCCAGGAGGTGATGGACGCGGCGCAGTACCACCGCATTCGCCTCAACCCCAACTATGCCGTGCTGGTGAAGACGGCGGCGACCATCGAGGGCATCATGCGCCGGCTCAAGCCGGATATGGACGTGATGGCCATCGGCCTGCCCTATGCCCGCGATCTGGCGCTGAAGAAGTATTCGGCCAAAAAGCTCGCGCAGTCGGCGCTGAGCGCGGCCGTCGGGGTCTCGAGCTTTGTGACCAAGGTGCCCCAGCAGCTCGACCAGGTGCTCATGGACCTGGAGGGCGGAAACCTCACGGTGACGGTGCGCAACGAATCCCTCGACCAGCTCGGCGAAGTTCTCAACACCCTGGGCACTCGCCTCTTCTTAGGCGTGATCGCCTCGGGGTTGGCGGTGGTGGCGGCGATGCTTTTGCGGCCCTTCGATCGGGAGATTTTCGGGGTGTCGGTGCTTTTGATCATCGGGATTCTGGCGGCGCTCTCGGCCACGACGCTCTTCTGGTGGTCGCTGGGCTGGCATGTGGCGGCGAGCCGTAAGGGTAAGAAGTTGCGCCTGGGACCGCTGATGCGGCTTATGCGGCGAGATTGAGGTGCGCGGGCGCCGGGCAGGTGTTTTGGGAACTCAAAACGTGAGCGCGAGGGTCGATCGGGCGATTTTCCAGCCCAAAACACGTGAACGGGGGCCGAGCACGCGTTTTGGAAACCCAAAACGCGATCGCGAGGGTCGATCGGGCGATTTTCCAGCCCAAAACACGTGAACGGGGGCCGAGCACGCGTTTTGGAAACCCAAAACGCGATCGCGAGGGTCGATCGGGCGATTTTCCAGCCCAAAACACGTGAACGGGGGCCGAGCACGCGTTTTGGAAACCCAAAACGCGATCGCGAGGGTCGATCGGGCGATTTTCCAGCCCAAAACACGTGAACGGGGGCCGAGCACGCGTTTTGGAAATCCAGGACGTGTTGTCGAGGGTCGATCGGGCGTTTTGAGCTGAGATGTCGTGATCGCATCGCTCGGGCAGGCGTTTTGAGTTGAGATGTCGTGATCGCATCGCTCGGGCAGGCGTTTTGAGCCGAGATGGCGTGATCGCGTCGCTCGCGCAGGTGTTTTGAGCGTTGGGAGTCGAGTGAGACCCGTCCGGAGTTCTCTGCGCTTTGCCCCGAAAGGCCGACGCTGATAAGGCGGAGGGCAGAAGTCGAGGGGCCGGCCTGTGCGCAGGCCCCGCAGAAGCACGAGCGAGTGAGCAGGGCATGAGCAAGACGATCGACGACGTGGTGATCGCCGGGATCGACGCGAACTTTGAAGGGTGGGTCGAGCTTGAGGGCCGCCGGGTGCTGGCGCCGGGCGTGGTGCCGGGCGACCGGGTCGATCTGGAGGTTGTGGCGTCGAGTCAGCATCACCCCCGCGACTTTGCGCGGGCGGCGCGGGTGCATGCGCGCGGGGAGGGGTTTGAGCTGCCGGTGTGCGCGCACGCCGGTCCGGTGCGCGGGCGCTGCGGGGGGTGTCCGGGGATGCACGTGCGCGCCCCACTCCGAGCGCAGATTTTACAGGATCGCGTCACCGAGCTGCTCGGCGACCGCCAGCTGCGCTGGAGCTGGCACGAGGCTCCGCGGCCGCTGGGCTACCGCAACCGCTCCAATTTTGTGGTCACGCGTCGCGCCGGGCGGCTCCTGCTGGGCTCCTATGCCCCGCGCAGCCAGGATGTGGCGGCGATGTCGGGCTGTCAGGTGGTGCGCCCGATTCTTTCGCGGGTGCAGGCGGAGTCGGAAGTGCGTTTGGGCGCGCTCGGTGTGCCGGTGAGCGATGAAGCGCAGGGGCTGCGCTACATCTCGGTGCGGGCTGCCGGGCAGCCGGGGGCTGGCGAGGTGGTGGTCGTGGAGCTTGTGGTGCGCGAGCCTGACGCCGACTGGCTGGAGGCGGCCACCGAGGCGATCATGGCCATCGAGGCGGTGCAGGGCGTGGCGCTGACGGTCAACGATCGCGACACCAACGCCATCCGCGTGGACGCCTCGCGCACCCTGGCCGGGGATTGCCGGCTGATCGAGCGTTACGGGGAGGTGGAGCTCGCCATCGATCCGGGCGCTTTTGCGCAGCTCAACGTGGAGGTGGCCTCGACGATGTACCGCCAGGCGGCCAGCTGGGTGCAGGGCGCGCAGGTGATCTGGGATCTCTATTGCGGCATCGGCGGGCTGGGGCTTAACGCGGCGGTGGGTCGCGAGAACGTGCGCATTTTTGGCGCCGAGAGTGTGGCTTCGGCCATTGAGAGCGCCCGGCTCAACGCGGCGCGCGCTGGCGTGGACGCGCGCTACCGGGTCGTCGACCTGGGATCTGCGGACTGGCGGGCCGGCTGCCCCGACGAGGGGACGATGGCGCGGCCGGAGGCGATCCTGCTCAACCCGCCCCGCAAAGGGCTCTCGCGAGCGCTGCGCGAGGGCCTGAGCAAGCCCCGGGCGTTGGGCGCGAAGATGCTCGTGTACATGAGCTGCGATGTCTCGAGTTTTGCTCGCGACACCGAGGTGTTGGAGCAGGCCGGCTGGCGGCTCGTGGAGCTTCAGGCCCACGACATGCTCCCGCAGACCACCCATGTGGAGCTTCTGGGGCGTTTTGAGCTCACCTGAATCACCCTGAGGCCGCCCCCGCGGTTTTGAGATGCGGCGAGTGGTGTAAGGTGTGTGCGCTCAGTCGGCCGACCAGGTGCGCTCTAAGAAGCCCTTGCGGCCGCTCCCCTCGTAGTAGCGCTGATAGGGGGTGGGGTTCTTTTTATAATAATCCTGGTGGTACTCCTCGGCGATCCAGAAGGGCCGGGCGGGCTTGATGGGCGTGACGATGGGCTCGTCGAAAGGCCCCTCGGCTTCCAGCGCCGCTTTGGAGGCCTCGGCCTGCTCGCGTTGCAAGTCATTGTGGGTGTAGACGCCCGGGCGGTACTGCGAGCCGCGGTCGGCGAACTGCCCTTCGAGGTCGGTGGGATCGTGGGCGCGCCAGAAGACGGTGAGCAGCTCGTCGTAGCTGACGATGTCGGGGTTGTAGAGGAGCTCCACGGCCTCGGTGTGGCCGGTCTGGCCCGACGAGACCTCGCTGTAGGTGGGGGCTTCTTCGGGGCCGTCGGTGTAGCCGGAGGTCACCGAGACGACGCCTTCCAGACGCTCAAAAGGGGGCTCCATGCACCAGAAGCAGCCCCCGGCGAAGGTGGCGCGCGCCAGGCCCTCGCTCTCAAGATCGGGGGTGGAGAGCTCGGTGCCGCCCCGGCGAGCGGGGGATTCTTGATCGGCTTGATCGACAGCGGCGCCGGGCTGCTCGCTCTGCGCTGCGTCGCCGTTTCGATGGGTCTCGGAGGGCTGGCAGCCCGCGACCAGCCCGGCGATGAGCAGGAGAATGGCGAACCAGGCGGTGGGAAGAAGTTGGCGGGACATCAGGACCTCAGGGCGGTGGGAGTTTTTAAAAAGAAAGACGTTTCAACGGTATCATGGGGGAGAAGTCGCGCATGTGGGATGCGCCGCGGCGGCCCTCGCGCTACCTTGAGACTGAACACCGGTTGCGTTCTGGCGAGCGGGCCTTGTGAGAAAGTGGAAGAACGACGGGAGTCCTATGACAGCAGAGCGGATGATCGCGGCGATCGACTTGGGGTCCAACTCCTTTCATATGGTGATCGCGCGCCAGAAGGATGGCCAACTTCAGGTCGTGGACCGCCTTAAAGAGATGGTGCGCCTGGCCGCCGGTCTGCGCGACGATAAGACCCTGAGCACCGAGGCCCGCGCCCGCGCGCTGGGGTGTTTGCGACGTTTTGGGGAGCGCCTGCAGGGCATTGAGCCGGGCGATATTCGCGCGGTGGGCACCAACACGCTGCGCAAGACCCGCGATCCGCGCGCCTTTATGGAAGAGATCCAGGAAGCCCTGGGCGGGGTGCCCGTCGAGATCATCAGCGGTCTCGAAGAGGCCCGCCTCGTCTACCAGGGCGTCGCCCACACGATGGAGCCCGGCCCGGGGCGCCGCCTGGTGATCGACATCGGCGGGGGCAGCACCGAGTTTGTGGTAGGCCAGGGCTTTGAGCCCCTGGAGCGCGAGTCGAAGTATATGGGGTGCGTGGAGTGGACGCGGCGCTACTTCCCGGACGGCAAGGTCACCGAGGCGGCGATGGCCGAGGCGATCCTGGCGGCGAAGCAGGAGGTGGAGATGCTGGCCACGCGCTACCGCCAGCTCGGATGGAGCGAGGCGGTGGGATCGTCGGGGACCAATAAGGCAGTAGCGCAGGTGCTCGATGAGAAGGGCTGGAGCCGCGGCGCCATCACACCGCGCGGGTTGCAGCGGTTGCGGCGGCGGCTGATCAAAGATGGTCAGGCGCTGCCGGAACATCTTCCCGGGGTCAGCGAGGATCGCGCGCCGGTCTTTGCCGGCGGGGTGGCGATCTTGAGCGCCGCTTTTGAGATTTTGCAGATCGAGCGGATGGTCCCAAGTGACGGCGCGCTGCGCGAGGGGCTGATGCTCGATCTTGTGGGGCGCTTAAGCCGCGAAGATATTCGCGAGCAGACTGTGGCCACGCTCTGCGCGCGCTACGGCGTGGACATGCCGCATGCCGCGCGGGTGGAGGCCACCGCGCGGGCGCTGTGGGAGCAGGTCGCCGTGGGCTGGAAGATCGACGATCCCTACCTTGTGACGGTGCTCGGGTGGGCGGCCCGGCTGCATGAGATCGGCCTTGCGATCGCGCATTCGCGCTACCACAAGCATGGCTCGTACCTGGTGGAAAACTCGGATATGCCCGGGTTTTCGCGCCAGGATCAGCATCTGTTATGGGCGCTTGTGCGTACGCATCGCCGGGAGTTTAAGCCGCATCGTTTTGACGGGATGGCCGGCAAACTTCCGCGCTCCGGAAGGCGTCTGGCGGTGCTCTTGCGCCTGGCGGTGCTGCTCAACCGCAACCGGGTCGATCAGGCTGTGCCCGAGTTTAAGGCCGAGGTGCAGGGGCGAGTGCTGACGTTGAGTTTTCCGAAAGGGTGGTTGCGCTCGATGCCTTTGACGCGCGCGGTGTTGCGCGAGGAGGCCGAGCGCCTGGAGGCGGCGCGCATTCGGCTCAACCTGCACTGATCCCGGAGTGAGCTGTGGGGGCGTGGATTGCGCGATCGCCGCGCGGCTGCCATAGATGGGGGGCTGGAGAAGAACTTTTCACCTGCGAGGCTTTGACCTCGGGCGCTGGGCGCACACACTTGCCCCGGTAGCGTGAAGAACCTGCAAAAGTGTCTGGTACGTTTGATGTGTTGGTTACGAGAGGTTGAGATGAAACGGAGTTGGCGCGGGGTGCTCCTGATGGGGGTACTTCTCGGGGCGGTGGTGCTCTCGGGCTGTGGCCGGGAGTTTGCCCCCTACTGGAAGATCGACAAGCTGCGGTTGATGGCGATCAAGGCCGAGCCGGTGGTGGTGGCCGGTCAGGGGGAGACCACACTCTCGGCGGCGGTGTACGCGCCCGAGGGTCAGGAGGTGAGTTACGCCTGGTCGTGGTGCCCGCTGGAGAGCTCCGCGGCCGACGGCTATGAGTGCCCCCTGGGCGATGAGGAACTGGCCGAGCTCGGTGTGCAGGGCATCGACTTTGAGCTGGGGAATGAGGCGGAGGTGGTCTTTGAGAACCCCTTCACCGAAGCCCAGGTGCTGGGGTTCTGTGAGGCGATTCAGGAGGCGATCGCCGAGCGGTTCGACGACCCGGAGCTCGCGCGATTCTTGCCGGTGACCGACTGCAGCCGGGGCTATGAGATCTCGGTGAGGCTGGAGATCTCGGCGGGCGATGATTCGCTGGTCGCGTCGAAGTCGCTGATGCTCTCGACCGGAGGGGAGAACCCGAACACCAACCCGGTGATGATGGCGGTGGAGGTGCGGCCTGAGGATCCGAGCGATCTTTCGGAGCTGCGCGATCGGGCTGGCTGGGAGGTTGAGGCCGACGCCGCACACGACGATCAGTGGGTGGCCATCCCCGAAGACGGGGATCTGCGCGTGCCCACCGGCGTCTCTCTGGAGCTGCGCGCGGTGGTGAGCCCGGAGAGCGTGGAGACCTACCAGCCTCCCACCCCGGAAGGGGCTGAGGAGCCACCGCCTGCGCGCGAAGAAGCCTTCGTCTTCCGCTATTTCACGACCTCCGGCACCCTCGGCGGCTCTCGCCGACTTTTCGTACTGCCGGATACCACGCTGGAAGAGGCGCCGATCACCACGCTGGTGGTCTCGTCGAACCAGGCCGAGGTGGAGTGCCAGGAGCCCGAGGCTGAGGGCTGCGGGGTGCGCCTGTGGTCGGTGGTGCGCGACGCGCGCCTGGGGGGGGACTTTATTGAGCGGCGCCTGCTGGTGGTGGAGTAAATGATGATGCTGATGAAGACTCGATGGATGCCTGTGGCGCTCGCGATTTTGATGATCGCGACGACGCCGGCGACGCTTTTTGCTCAAGAAGCTCAAGAAGAGGAGGCGCCGGCCCAGGCGCCTCAGGAAGATGGGGCCGAGCCCGGTGAGGCGCCCGAAGAGGCGCCGGCCCAGGCGCCGCCCACCCAACGCACGGCTCGCGGGGAGCTGCAGCCTCCGCAGCTGCTGCGCGAAGTGGAGGCCGACTACACCGATGAGGCCGTAGACGCCCGGGTGGAAGGCGCGGTGATCCTGGAGCTGACCATCAACACCGCCGGCGACGTCTCGAAGGTCGAGGTGGTCGAAGGCCTGGGCTTCGGCCTGGATGAGTCGGCCGCCGAGGCCGCGCGTCAGTTTAAGTTTGAGCCGGCGCGCCTCAACGGTGAGCCGATCCCGGTCTCGCTCAACTTCACGGTGCGCTTTAGCCTGCCGATCTTGCCCGCGGAGTTTACCGGGGTGGTGCTCGACCCGGACTCTGGCGAGGGCATTGAGGGGGCCGAGGTGCGCATCGTCTACACCGGCGATGAGTACGAGCCCAAACCCGAGGCCAGCGCGCTGAGTGAGGCCGACGGCAGCTTCTACTTCGGCAATGTGCCCCCGGGCGACTACCAGGTCTTTTTGCAGGTCGACGCCTACCTCGACTTTGAGACGGATATTGAACTTCCCGCCGGTCAGCTCGTGGAGGTGGAGTACCGGGTGCCGCGCGCGCAAGACAACGTGATTGGCGAGATCCGCGAGGCGGGCTCGCGCTCGCCATTGGCCGGTGTGGAGCTGCGCCTGCTCGATGCTCAGACCCAGCAGGAGGTGCGCCAGGGCTTCAGTGAGGCCGGCGGCCGCTTCGGCTTTGCCGGGGTGGAGCCCGGCCAGTACATCCTGCGCGCGGCGTCGTCGGGGTACGTCACCTCGACCTTCGAGGTGGAGGTGGCCGGCGGTGAGGTCACCAGCGGCAACTACTACGTGCCGGCCGACGATGAGGGCACCTTCCGCGGCCGCACGGTGACGCGACGTCAGCGCCAGGAGGTCAACCGTCAGACCATCGAGCTCGATGAGGTGCGCCGCATCCCGGGCACCGGCGGCGATGTGGTGCGCGTGGTGCAAAACCTCCCCGGGGTGGCGCGCGCGCAGTTCATCAGCGGGCAGATCATCGTGCGCGGCTCCTCGCCAAACGACACCAAGATCTTTCTGGAGGGCGACTCCATCCCGCTCGTCTACCACTTCTTTGGTGGACCGGCGGTCATCAACACCGAGATGGTCGAGGCGATCGACTTCTATCCGGGCAACTTCTCGACCTACTACGGCCGGGCCACCGCCGGGGTGATCGATCTTCGCACCCGTTCGCCGCGCAACGATCGTTTTCACGGGATGGTGGAGGTCGATCTTCTCGACAGCTCCGCGATCGTGGAGGGGCCCATCAACGATCGGTGGAGCTTCGCGTTGGCGGGGCGTCGCAGCTATTACGACTTCTTCCTGCCCACGGTGCTGCGGGCGCTGGAGATCGATACGGTCGTGGCGCCGCGCTACTTTGATTACCAGAGCTGGGTGACCTACCGCAGCGAGAGCGGCGCCCATAAGGTGGAGTTCTTCGTCTACGGCTCCGATGACCAGATCGAGGTGGTGCTTCCCGATGGGGAGCCCCAGGGCGACCAGTACGTGCAGGTGCGCGACGCGGGCTTTGGTAACTCCTTTCATCGCGGGCAGATTCGCTGGGAGTGGAAGCCCGAGGGCGGCGCGATTGAGAACACCCTGATGACCTCCTTTGGCCTGAACACCGTGGCGCTGGAGGCCGGCGAAGACATCTTCTTTGATCTGGATTATTACCAGTCGCAGGTGCGCAACGATCTTCGCTGGAAGCTCTCCGATAACCTGCGCCTGCGCACCGGTGTGGACGCGCAGCTCTCCAACGTCGTCTACTCCTATGCGGTGCCGGCCTTTGAGACCTCGCCAGACGACGGCGTCTCGCCAGACGGGCAGGGCGGCGCGCCGAACATCGGCAACGACGGGCTCGTGGGCTCGCGCTCAACCCCCGAGATTCTGCCGGCTGTGTACGCCGAGGCGCAGTACAAAGCCTTCGATCGCTGGACGCTGACCCCCGGCGTGCGCGCCGACTACTTCGGTCCCGTCAACGAGGTCTCCATCTCGCCACGCTTCTCCTCGCGCTTTGAGATCAACGAGGCGGTGGTGCTCAAAGGCGGCGTGGGCCTCTTCACCCAGCCGCCGATCCCGGGGCAGACCGAGGAAGATTTTGGCAACCCCGACCTGACCTTTGAGAAGGCGATGCACTACGCGGTGGGTGCGGAGTGGCAGCCGCGCGCGCACCTGGAGGTCGACGCGACGCTCTACTACCGCGACGCCTTCGACCTGGTGAACGACACCTCGGCGCAGACCGTCAACGAGCAGACCGGGGAGCCGGAGCCGTTGATCTACGAAAACGAAGGTCAGGGGCGCTCCTACGGGCTGGAGCTTCTGCTGCGCCATTACCCCAAAGATAAGTTTTTCGGGTGGTTGAGCTACACGCTCTCCAAATCCGAGCGCCTCAACCTGCGCACCGGGGAGTGGGATCCTTATAGCTACGACCAGACCCATATCCTGACGATGGTCGCCGGCTACAACCTGCCCTGGAACCTCGACCTCTCGGCCCGTTTCCGGGTGGTCACCGGCAACCCGGAGACGCCGGTGATCGGCGCGTCTTTTGATGCCGATAGCGACAACTATGAGCCCCGCTACGGGGTGCCGAACTCGGTGCGCTCCAAGACCTTCCATCAGCTTGATCTGCGCCTGGATCGTCGTTTTATCTTCGATACCTGGACGCTGGCGGTCTATCTGGACATCACCAACGTCTACAACGCCCAGAATCAGGAGGGCACGCGCTACAACTACGACTATTCCGACTCTGAGCCGCTCACCGGGCTGCCGATTTTGCCGACCTTTGGTGTGATGGCGCGTTTCTAATAGGGCGGCTGGTTTCCGGGCCTTCGAGATGACTTTTTATTGGAAGTCCGACGTCGTAGTACCAGGAGCGGATGGCCCCCCGGGGCCGATGCCGCTTCTGTTGGCGTGTTCTGGATAAACGCCCTGACCCAACCCCTGTCTCGCAGGAAGACCGATATGATGACAATCAAAGACCACGCTGGCGTTTACCTCGCCATCTTCGCATTGCTGCTGGCGCTGGCGGCGGGCTGCGCGCATCAAAACTCCTCCGAGCCGACCGGCTCCTCCGAGCAAGCCAGCTCGCCGGCGCCGGAAGCCTCTGAACCGAAGACGCCGCCGGCAGATTGTATCTGCCCGATGCATTATATGCCGGTCTGCGGCGAAGACGGCGCTACCTATGGCAACGCCTGCCAGGCGGCCTGCGTGGATGTGAGCGTGGCCCACGAGGGCGAGTGCGAGGCGATGAGCGAGGAAGAGGCGGGTGAGGAGGAGAGTGCGCCGGTCTGCGCCTGCCCGCGCCACCTCGCGCCGGTCTGTGGCGAGGATGGTGAAACCTACGCCAACCCCTGCCTGGCGAAGTGCGCCGAAGTGGGTGTGGCCTACGAGGGCGAATGCGCGGCAGCCAGCGACGAAGAAGCGGGTGAGGAGGAGAGCGCACCGGTCTGCGCCTGCCCGCGCCACCTCGCGCCGGTCTGTGGCGAGGATGGTGAAACCTACGCCAACCCCTGCCTGGCAAAATGCGCCGAAGTGGGTGTAGCCCATGAAGGCGCGTGTGGCGAAGAGCAGCCGGGACAGGAGGACTGAGCCGGGCCCCGCGTCGAAACGAGGTGGCGGCCTCAGAGTTGCGATTCGTTTCACAGTTCTTTGAGCGCGTGTCGCGTGGATCAGTCAAAAATTTGAGGGAATGCGACTGCCGCCGACGTCAGAAGATGCCCCGGAGGCCCTGTTTTCGGGGGTTCCGGGGTGTTTTGCTTCTCTGGCACGGGCTTTGCTCTTGCGTCGGGACGTTCGCGACTTCGACCGATCAACGACCAGGGAGGTCATTATGATGATAACGATGACAAAAATGATGAATGGATGTGGACTTCGTGGCGCGCTCTGCGCGCTCTTGATGGTGGCGCTTATGGGCTGTGGTGGTGAGGTCGTCCCGGACGACTCCGCCAGCTCGCAGGGGGCCATGGAAAACGACCAGATCAACAACCCGGACCCGGATGGGGAGTCGCCGGCCGATGAGCTGCCGCCTGGCGAGCAGCCCGACGACTATTTCGAGAACGAAGACATCGATGAGGATGCCTACCCGGCCGAGCCAGGCCCCGGTGAGACGCCTCCGCCGGCGGATTGCATCTGCCCGATGATTCACGCGCCGGTATGCGGTGAAGACGGCAACACCTACGGCAATGATTGCCAGGCGGCCTGCGTCGATGTGGCTGTGGCCTATGAGGGTGAGTGTTCCGAGGATGACTCGGGCATCTGCTACTGCCCGCAAGAGTACGCGCCGGTCTGCGGCGCCGATGGCCAGACCTATTACAACGCCTGCGAGGCAGATTGTGAAGGTGAGGCCGTGGCCTATGAAGGTGAGTGTGAGCCGGTGGAGCCGGTTGAGTGCATCTGCCCGATGATTCACGCGCCGGTCTGTGGTGAAGACGGCAACACCTACGGCAACTCCTGCCAGGCCGGCTGCGCCGATGTGGATGTGGCCTACGAAGGTGAGTGCCGCGATGAGGGTCCGGGCGACTGCATCTGCACCGAAGAGTACGCGCCGGTCTGCGGCGCCGACGGTGAGACCTACTCCAACGGCTGCAAAGCCGGCTGCGCCGGCGTCGACATCGCCCATGAAGGCGCGTGCCGCGCCGATATCCCCGGCGACTGCATCTGCCCGATGATTCACGCGCCGGTGTGTGGTGAAGATGGCAACACCTACGGCAACTCTTGCCAGGCCGGCTGCGCCGATGTGGACGTGGCCCACCAGGGGGCGTGCGGCGGCCTGTAAGCCGTGCTGAGGGCCATTCGCCCGATATGAAGTATATGAAGTTGCGAACGCGGCGGCGCTCCGAGAGGGGCGCCGCTTTTGTTTGCGCGTTGGAAAGCACGGCGGCCTGAGAGAGGGGCGGTCGCGCTACATCTGCACACCATGCTTAACAAGGCGAAACCTCACTTCGCTGAGGGGCGCCGCTATACTCTACCCACTTCGAGCGACCAGGGGCCCTTGCAGGGCACCCTATCGCCAGGGACGCGTGGGGCCCGGGCATAAGCGACGTCGGCGCAGCGAGTGAGGGCGCAACGACCGACGTCAGCCCGGGCACCCACTCGCCCTTACACCGACAGGGCGCGCCTGTGGGTGTGCCTCTCTGGCGATGGCGTGCCCTGCAGGGGGAGCTCGCTTTCGACGTCGGGCGTCTGCCCCCGGGGGCGTCTTCATCGGATTTTTGGTGAATGGTTAAAGGAGAGACAATGCAATCGATGTGGAAGTCATGGTGTGGCTCGCTGGCGATGTGTGCGTTGCTGGCGCTGATGGTGGGTTGCGGCAGCACGGAGAGCGAAGATCCGGCAGCCTCCCAGTCGGCGCTGGCCGGGGAGTCGCTGAGGGACGCCGTCGAGCTTGAGGAGCGTTGCATCTGCCCGCATGTGGTCGCCCCGGTCTGTGGTGAGGATGGGAACACCTACGGGAACTCCTGCCTGGCGGCGTGTGCCCGGGTGGAAGTGGCCTATGATGGCGAGTGCCGCGATGAGGGCTGCAACTGCCCGGCGGTCTACGATCCTGTCTGTGGTGAGGATGGCGAGACCTACGGCAACGCCTGTGAGGCGGGCTGTGCCGATGTGGGCGTGGCGTATGAAGGGGAGTGCCGCGATGAGGGCTGCGCCTGCCCGCGCGTCTGGGATCCTGTCTGTGGTGAGGATGGCGAGACCTACGGTAACGCCTGTGAGGCGCGCTGCGCAGGCGTGGCCGTGGCCTATGAGGGAGAATGCCGCGATGAGAAGCCGGAGTGCCGCACCGACCGCGACTGCAAAGTGGGCGGCTGCTCCGGTCAGCTCTGTGGCTCGATCAACGACGACCTGATCAGCACCTGCGAGTACCTGCCGGAGTACGCCTGTTATGATCAGGAGTACACCAGCTGCGGCTGCTTCGGCGGCAAGTGCGGTTGGGAGCAGACCGAGGAGCTGGAGAGCTGCCTGGAGACCGCAGGTCCGGGCGGACCGGTGCTCTCGGAGCTTTGAGACGCTGCGTGTTGCCCGGTCGAGGCTGAAGGTCGGTCGGGCAGGATGAGCAACGCCAACGCCGGCGCTCCGATCGGAGCGCCGGCGTTTTTTCGATCCGGGCAGTCCCATAGACCACGACTTTTTCCCTGCGCCCTCCACGTTGTTATATTCGAGGGGAGGCTCTCTCGGGTGGTGTTCTCAAGCTCGGACGCAACGATGAAGATATCTGGCACCAGGCATCGCGCGGTGGTCGCGACCTTTCCGGCGGTGGCGTTGGGTCAGGACGCCGCCTTTGCCTGGCTGTGGGCGTTCGCGGCGCTCGTGCTGGCGGTGGCGGGCGCCTGGCTGTGGCGACGCGCGCGCGGGGCGTCGGGGCCGGCCGCGCCCGATGCCTCGTCGACCGCCGCGCTGGAGGTGGCGCGCGCCCTGCGGCTGGAGGGCTCAGCGCCCCCCACGATGGCGACCCCGACCCGGCTGGAGGGTGGGGCGGCCGCGAGCCCCGGGGAGGCCACGCGCGCCGCGCTCAAAGAGAACCTCCAGGAGTTATTGGCCACTGGCGAGTCGGCGCCGCATGCGCGCGAGTGCCCCGGCTGCGGGCGCACCTTTCCGGCGGTGCTGGAGCGTTGCCCTTATGACGGACAGGCGCTTAAGGCGGCTGCCGGAGGGCAGGCGAAGGCGGAGCAGCGCGGTTGCGCGCGCTGCGGGCGGCGCTTTGAAGCCAGCGCGCGTTTCTGCCCCCACGATGGTCTGGTGCTCAGCGATGAGCTCGTGGGCAGGGCCGCCCGCGCCACTTTTCGCGTCTGTCGCACCTGCGGCTATGAGGGGGCCCCTGGCGAGTCGCGTTGCCCCCACGACGACGAGGCGCTCGTGCCCCTGGAGAGCGCCGAGAAGGCCGGGGTGGTGCCCACCGTACCGCTGCTGCGCTGCCGGCGCTGCGGGCGCTACGGGGAGGTGGGGCAGGTGCGCTGCCCGGTCGACGGCACCCTGATGATGCCCGAGCTCAACGTGCGCCTGACCGCGCTTCCGCCCACCGGGTTCGGGCCGCGGCGCAAGATCTGCACCCGCTGCGGGGAGGCCTTCTCGGTCCACTGCGAGTTCTGCTGCTTTGATGGCGAGGCGCTCGTCGGCCTGAACTGAGGCGCGCGCGCTGCTTAAAGCATCTGCGTTGAAGTTCGGGGGGAAGATCGGGTAGCGTCGGCGCCGATGAAATCTCACCGAGACAGATGGCTTGAGCAGGGAGAATGACGATGCGTAAACGCGTGGTGATGTGTGCCTCGATGATCGGCACGGGGATGATGCTTGTGGGCGGCGCGGCCTGGGCTTGTGATGTGGACTGTCTCGGAGGGGAGCAGGGCTTCTCGCTGGCCGGAGCGACCGTGCCCGCCAACATCACCGCCGGCATCTACGCAGCGAGTTACGATGGGACGGCGCCCACGAATATGCAGCTCTTTAACGCCAACAGCGGCGAAGAGGTGCCCATCGCCGTGCAGTCGGTGGAGCTGCCGGGGCGAGAGGAGCGCTGGTTCTATGTGTACTTTAACGGGGAGCTGGAGCCCGGGCAGAGCTACCGCCTGGAGCCCGGCCCGGAGTGTGGTCCCTCGCAGCTCCCCGAGTTCGTCTTTGATGTGGTCGACGAGGCGCCGCTTCCCACCACGCTGGGCACCCTGCGCCTCTCCGAGCCCCAGGCCGGTGATCTGCAGGTCTCCGCAGGTGACGCCTGCAGCGCCGAGATCAATGCCAGCTGGGTGGAGGTCGAGGTCGAGCTCAGTGATGAGGCCGAGCCCTGGGCCGACGCCCTCTTTTTTGAGACCCGCGTCGATGGGGAGCGCTGGTCGCCCCTGAGCACCGTTGGCGAGGAGCGCGTGCCCGGCTCAAGCTGGGTGGGGCGCGGCTTTGATCGCGTGTACACGAGCTGCGAGAGCGAAGACACCGGCGTCAACGGCGGCGTGGAGGCTGGCGAGGTCAACGTGATGGTTGCCGCGTTTTTGCCTGGCGAGGATTTTCAGGCTGTCGCCGGCAATGAAGACGTGGTCCTCGACTGCGAAGCCCCCACCCCGGGCACCCCCGACGGTGGCGACGGCGGCGATACCACCGATGGCGAGCGCGTCGACGAGGATAGCGAGGGCGGCAGCGAGGAGGAGGGCGGCTGCACCCAGGCGCCTGTGACGGGCGGCCCGAGCCTTCCTTTCCTGCTCGGCGCGCTGGGGTTGGCGGCGTTTCGGGCCAGGCGGGAGATCGTGTTGCATTGAAACAGGCTCGTCGCTCTTCGGGAGGTTTTGCCCCCGCAGTGCATGACGGTGCTTAAGGCTTTTGGGCGTTCGTCTTTCTCGTCGATGCGAGGAGCGAGGGCTCAAAAGCCTTTTTTTCGGGATTTGATGAGCGACGAAAGTGCTCGCGAGCGTTTTTTTCCGGATTTGATGGTCGGGGCAGGTGCTCGCGAGCCCAAAAATCGTTCATCGATGAAGGCGTCGGGTGCTCGCGAGCGTTTTTTTCGGGATTTGATGATCGGGGCAGGTGCTTGCGAGCCCAAAAATCGTTCATCGATGAAGGCGAAAGGTGCTCGCGAGCCTTCAAACGCTTCATCGGATCGCGATGGAAGTGCTCGGGAGCACTTTTTCGTCATTAATCTTGAAAGCCTGTTCAGGTGTGTCGAGCTTTGAGCGGGTCGGAGAGGTGGTTTTAGACCCCGAGCATTTTTTCGCACATGGAGAGCACCTCGGGCTGCGTTGCAAAGCCTCGACGATGCTAACGCATCGTCTGCGTACGGCGCCTTGTCCGAAGCACGTTCAATGTCTCAGTCATCATCATCCATGACTGCTTCACGGCGTGGTCGAAGGAAGGGGCAGAATCAATGGCCTGGAAAGAGGGGGCGGGGGAGTCTCGGCAGGTCGCCGCGCTCGGGGGCGTTCGTGTGTCGCAGCACGTACATCGGGCCTTCAAACGCCTCCACATCAACGGAGTCGCCCGGCAAGATGCAGGCCTCGTAAACGTGGAAATCGCCATCGGTGATGAAGAGGGCGCGTTGGCGGAGGAAGCGTTTAAACGCCTTATAACGCGCGCTCGGTGCTGCACTTATCGAGCCGTTGAGCGAGAGGCCGGGGGTGTCGATGGGCTCGACGGGGGATTCCAGATAATACGACCCGGGCTGGAGCTCGAGCTCGCCATTGAGCGTCAGGGCGACGCCGCCCTGCTCCTGGAGGACCCACTCTGCAGGGCGGGCATCTCCGGGGGTGTCGAAGAGCACGCAGATCTCGTAGGCGATGCATTCGCGGCCGCTGACAGGCGCGGTGATGGTCTCACCCAGGGGCTGCGCGGACATCTCGGCAAGTGTCTTCTCCGGCGCGGCATGGGGCGCAGGTAAAGGAAGGGGAACATGCCACCTGTGAGGGAGGCGCGTTTGACGCTTGAGCCACAGGACGGAGAGAGGCCTGGGTGCCACATAATAGAGGAGCGGCACCAGCAAGACCCCGCCGACCAGGGAAAAGAAGATGCCGCCTTCGACGAGGGAGGGTGAGAAGTAGTCCGGAGCGAAGAATTCGCCGAGAACGCATACGCTAAATACGAGGATGAAGAAGCTCAGCGAGGTGAAGAGCACCGCGCGTTTGATATGCGGAGGCGCCTGCATCCGCGCCTCCGCCTCCATATCGCGGATGCGGCCGGCGGCAGGCTCCAGACCAAGGTCGATCCACTCGCTTTCGCCGCAGGAGGGGCATGCGCACGCGGGCATCGTGTTGTCGTCATCGCGCGGAGGGAGAAAGAAGTCGCAGGCTCCGCAGAGAAAGGCACAGTGAAATTCAGCGCGCTCCGGCTCGTAGTCGCCTACGGGTTCGCGATTGAGCTTTCGCAGCCTTCGGCGCTGGTTCGAGAGCTCAATGCGTCGATTCAGGTCGCGCTGACGCTGCCGAATCGCCCTCGCCGCGTCGGCCAGTCCTCCTGCACCTCCGATAAAGATCATCTACGCTCCTCAGGCTCGTTTCCATGGGGCGACATCCCTGTCGTATCGCCAGCAGGCTTCGTGACACGCACTCTAACCCGAACCACGGAGCAGATTCGAGGTCGAAGCTCAACGCAGCCCGGGCGGCATATGATGTTCACCTGGCGAGGAGCTTTGAGATTGTGAGGTGCCGAGCTTTTAGCGGGGCGGAAAGGTGGTTTCAGACCCCGAGCATCGTCTCGATATTGAAGCCGTGGACATAAAAGACATAACCCGCGGCCAGGGCCTGAGCGGCGGCCAGCGCCCAGACTTTGGAGGGGAGGGCGCGGCGGTCGAGGAGGGCGCGCAGGATGATGAAGAAGAAGAGCGCCAGCCCCCCCGAGGCAAAGCCGATGCCCAGGGTGGGCGCGCCCAGGGAGGCGGCGATGGTGACGGCCGGCAGCATGGCTGCGCCCTGCAAAAAGCGCTGCGGGGGGATCAGGCCGAGGATGAGATCGTCGGGGTTCTCGGCCTTCGCGGCGTTGTCGGGCGTTGTGGCGTTCTCAGCGTCGGGCGTCTCGTGCATCGCGCGCTCCATGAGGTCCGGGACGGGGTGCTCTGCTAAGCCCTTATCGTCGTTGCGTTATTTCCACCAGCGCCACCGCTCTCCCTGATTAAAAAAATCACCGCTCTCCCTGATTAGAATAACGTGGGGAGGGTGTCGGTGTAGGGGGGGTAGACGACGCCGGCTTCGGTGATGATGGCGGTGACGAGGTCGGCGGGGGTGACGTCAAAGGCGGGGTGGGCGACGCCGACGCCTTCGGGGGCCATCTGGCGGCCGCCGATATGGGT
The DNA here is from genome assembly GCF_007997015.1 of Lujinxingia vulgaris. Lineage (NCBI taxonomy): Bacteria > Deltaproteobacteria > Bradymonadales > Lujinxingiaceae > Lujinxingia > Lujinxingia vulgaris. Next base: position 185,477 of record NZ_VOSM01000005.1, on the reverse strand, counting down.
GACCTCGGTGGGGTCGCGTTGTTCGATCTCGATGTCGTCGCCGCTGGCGGTGTTCAGGTCGATGGTGGAGAGGGGGGTGGCGACGTAGAAGGGGATGTTGTGGTGCTTGCAGAGCACGGCCAGGCCGTAGGTGCCGATCTTGTTGGCGACGTCACCGTTGCGGGCGATGCGGTCGGTGCCGAGGATGACGGCGTCGACCTGGCCGAGCTTCATGAAGTGGGCGGCCATCGAGTCGGTGATCAGCGTGGCGTCGATGCCTTCTTTGACGCACTCCCAGGCGGTGAGGCGGGCGCCCTGGAGGTAGGGGCGGGTCTCGCCGACCCAGACGTGTTCGAGTTTTTGGGAGGCGTGCAGGGCGCGGATGACGCCCAGGGCGGTGCCGTAGCCACCCGTGGCGAGCGCGCCGGTGTTGCAGTGGGTGAGGATGCGGGTGGGGCCCTCAAAAAGGGCGGCGCCATAGTTGCCAAGGCGCAGGTTATTGTCGCGGTCGTCCTGGAAGATCTGGTCGGCTTCGTTGAAGAGGGCGTCGGTGAGCGAGGCGTTGTCGGCGTCGCGCAGGCGTTCAGCGACGCGAGCGCAGCGCTCCAGGGCCCAGAAGAGGTTGACGGCGGTGGGGCGAGTGCTGGCGAGGAGCTCGCGGATGCGCGAGAACTCGGCGGGGCGCTCGTGCAGAGGGCCTTCAAAGGCGCGCATGCCCAGGGCCATGCCGAAGGCCGCGGCGATGCCGATGGCCGGGGCGCCGCGGATGACCATCTCGCGGATACCGCGGGCGACGTCTTCGGCGCTGTGCATCTTCAGCCAGACTTCCTCGGTGGGGAGCTGGCGCTGGTCGAGCATCAGGAGGCGGCCGGTGGCGCGGTCGCCCTCCCAGCTTAAGGGGACGACGTTGGAGGCGATGGCGTCAGTCATGAGAGTCGCTCGCGAAAGATCGAGGTTAGCAGTCGAGGGTCGGGCTCAACGTGGGCGCGGCGCATGGCCTGGCCAATGAAAAAGCCCAGGAGTTGGGTTTTGCCCTGGCGGTAGGCTTTGAGCTGGTCGGGGTGATCATCGAGCACCGCGTCGACCAGGCGGCCAAGGAGCTCAGGGTCGCGACATTGCCGCAAAGCGCGCGCTTCGACAATGCCCAAGGGGTCCTGGCCTGTGCGCGCGACCTCTTCGCAGAGGGCCGCGGCGACCGTGGCGCTGAGCTCACCGGCGGCCTGCAGGGAGGCGATGGTGGCGAGCTGGGCGGGGGTGATGGCGAGGGCGCTCAGGTCGGGGTGATCGGCGTCGAGCAGGGCTAAGAGCGTGTTGATGAGGAGGTTCGCGCAGGCCAGGGCGCGGGTGTGGCGGGCATCAATGGGGAGGTCGGGCGGAAACTCTGCGGTGGCGTTTTCGAAGAAGGTGGCGCGGGTGGGGGACTCGCAGAGGGTGCGGGCGATGGGGGCGGGGAGGTTGAAGGTCGTGGTCAGGCGGCGCTCGAGGGCGTCGGGGTGTTCGGGGTGGTGCTCGCGCAGGCGCTGGATGCGGGCCTCGTCGAGGAGCAGGGGAGGAAGATCGGGGTCGCGCAAAAAGCGGTAGTCGGGAAGGGCGTCGCGCTCGCGCAGGAGCACGGTCTGGCGCGCGCGATCGTCGTAGGCGCGGGTCTGGGAGCGGACGGTCTGACCGGTTTGAAGGAGCGCGATGTGGCGATCGATCTCGAAGGTCAGCGCCTCGCGCACAAAACGAAAAGAATTGAGGTTTTTGAGCTCGCAGCGCACCCCGGGCTCGGTGGAGCCTGTAGGGCGTACGGAGATGTTGGCGTCAAAACGCATTGAGCCCTCCTGGAGGTTGCCGTCGCAGATCTGCAGCCAGACGAGCAGGCGGTGCAGGGCGCGTAGCGCCGCTTCGGTGGCAAGCGGGCAGTGCAGCGCCGGGGCGGTGACGATCTCGATGAGCGGGGTGCCGGCGCGGTTTAAGTCCACGAGCGTGTGGTGGGGGAGGCGGTCGTGGAGGGAGCGGCCGGCGTCTTCTTCCAGGTGAATTCGCTCCAGGGGGAGGGTGTGGGGTTGGCCCTCATGCTCAAAGAGGATGCGGCCGTTCTGGCAGATGGGGCGCTCCTGCTGGGTGATCTGATAGCCCTTTGGGAGATCGGGGTAGAGGTAATGTTTGCGGTCAAAATGGCTGATGGGGTTGATGTCGCACCCAAGGGCAATGCCGGCGACGAGGGCCAGATCGACGGCGCGCGCGTTGAGTTGCGGCAGGGTGCCCGGCAGCCCCAGATCGAAGGGGGTGAGCAGGCTGTTGGGGGCGGCGTCGGTGGTGGCCGGCAGCGGCCCCGGGCTAAAAAGCCGGGTGCGGGTGAGCAGCTGGCAGTGGATCTCCAGGCCGATGTCGGCCTGCCAGCGGGAGGTGTCGTAGGTGGTGGGCGTCATAGGGCGTGGGTCGGTTCAGGGGCTGGTGAGGAAGGCTTCCAGGGCGCGGGCGATGGCGAGCAGGCGGGCGTCGTCGCCGCGGCGGCCGATGAGCTGCAGGCCGAAGGACAGGCCGGCCTCATCACAGCCCAGGGGCAGGGAGATGGCGGGCAGGCCGGCCAGGTTGGCCGGCAGCGTAAAGCGATCGCGGAGGTGCTCCGGATCGTCGGCGTTCTGAAGAGCCGGGGCGGTGTCGGGGGTGGTGGGGGTGAGCAGGGCGTCGACGTGGGTGAGCGCCTCATCGAGGGTTTTCTGGATATGGGCGCGGGCGTTTTGAGCGTTGGCCAGGGTGGTCTGGCCGCTGAGCAGGCTGTGACCCAAAACCAGGCGGCGCTGCACCTCCTCGCCGAGCAGCGCGCTGCGGGTGTGGGCGGCGAAGGTCTCCAGGGTGCTCGGGGCGTTGGGTGAGAGGGCTGCGCGCCGGCCAAAGCGCAGGCCCTCGTATCTGGCGAGGTTGGAGGCGGCCTCCGCCGAGCTGATGGCGGTGTAGGTGGGGCCGGCGAGCTCGAGGTGCTCGGGGAAGAGATCGAGGAGGGTGGCGCTGGCCGAGCGCAGGCGCTCGATAAGGGCGTCGAAGGCCCGGGCGATGGCGGGGTGTATCGGAGTATCTTCCATCAAGGCAGGGAGGAGGCCCAGGCGGAGTGCGGGGATGGAGGGGATGGGGTGTGTGCTTGCTCGCTCAGGCCGGTCGGTGAGCGCGCTCGGGTCGCGAGGGTCGGGGCCGGCCAGCACATCGAAAAGAAGCGCGGCGTCGGCGACGCAGCGGGTGAGCCAGCCGACGTGGTCGAGGCTTGAGGCAAAGGCAATAAGCCCGTGGCGGCTCACGCGGCCGTAGGTCGGTTTGAAGCCCACCACGCCGCAGGTGCTGGCGGGCTGGCGCAGGCTTCCGCCGGTGTCGCTGCCGAGCGCGGCGGGCAGCCAACCCGCGGCCACGGCGGCGGCTGAGCCGCTGGAAGAGCCGCCGGGGCTGTGCGCGGGGCTTAAGGGGTGGAGGGTGGGCTTAAACGCCGAGTGCTGGCCGGTGGAGCCCATCGCGAATTCGTCGAGGTTGGTCTTTGTGACGATGAGCGCGCCGGCTGTGCGCAGGCGCTCGACGACGGTGGCGTCGAATGGCGAGCGGTAGCCTTCAAGGAGGCGCGAGGCGGCGGTGGTGGGGAGATCGCGGGTGCAGAGGTTGTCTTTGACGCCGATGGGCAGGCCGGCCAGGGGGCCTTCGGCCGTGAGCGCGGCGCTTGCGACCTCCTCGGGGGTGGCGCTGGAGAGCAGCGCGCCGAGAGGGTCGCCCTGGCTTTTTTTGAAAAAACGCTCGGCGGGCCGGGGCAGGGCGGCAAAGGCGTCGAAGGTGCCGTCGAAGGTGCCGCGCTGGCTCATGGCGAGGGCTCGGCGTCGGAGGTGGGGAGGGCGGCGGGCATCGCCAGAAAGCCCTGGTGGGTGTGGGCGGCGTTATGCAGGGCCTCCTCGGGGCTTAAGGGGGGCGCGGGGGTGTCAGGGCGCTCGGTGATGGCGGAGGCGCCGGTGGGTCGGAGCGCCAGAGGCTCAAGGTCGGCCGCAGGTAAAAGCGCTTGATCGAGGCGCTGAAGGTGCGCCCGGAGCGCGGTTGCGGCGGTGGGTCGGAGCGCCAGAGTGGCGAGTTTTTCGGGGGGGAGGTGGGGCATAACTTTAAACCATGCGCGTGTGACGGGCCTGTGAATTCTCACTCTATCGTGGGGAGTCGACTTGTCGAGCCTGGCGAGCGGACTACATTCGGCCCGCGTTTCGGGAACGCACAAACCACGAAGGAGCAGTGATGAACACGACGAAGAGCACGTTGAAAAAAACGATCGGTGGGCTGGCAGCGGTGGCGATGGTGGCGGCGTGTGCCCCCTCGATGGCCAACGCCTTTGATGATGTGAGCGCCAGCGAGGTTCAGGATCTGCGGCGGCAGGGAAGCGGCACGGGTAACCTGAGCGTGCAGGTGAAGGTGGAGGCGGATTCGCGTCGCGATAACGCCGCCGACGCTTCCGATTTTGAGACCGAGTTCGAGGTGAAGGTCTTTCGCAGCGGCCAGCCCGTGCGCGACGCGCAGGTGACCGTCTCGGCCTTTGAGGGGCCCGAGTGGACGCTGCGCCACGATGACGACGGGGAGTACGAGCGTGAGGTGCGCGGCTACCACCGCGCCTACCGCGTCGATGTGGTCGCCGGCGACGATAAGGTCGAGGGGGTGTATCTGGCCGGTCCGGCGGTACCCACCTTCACTGCCCCGACCCCGGGTGCCAGCGTGCCCGGCGACCAGCCGGTGACGGTGAGCTGGCAGGCCGAGGGCAAGGCCGATGAGGCCTGGCTTGAGGGGGAGGAGTTCGAGAAGGTGCGCGTCGATGAGGTGAACACCTACACCGTGCGCCCCGAGCAGCTGGAGCGGGAGTGGGACGAGGTCGAAGAGAACGAGTTTGAGCTCGTGCGCGTCAACCGCATGCCCATCAGCGGCGCGGCCAGCGGCTCGGAGATGATCATCCGGGTCAAAAACGAGGTGGAGGTGCGCGTGGAGCCTTCGCGCAGCTGACTTTCACATTTTACGCATGAAAAAAGCCCCCGGACCCCGGGGGTTTTTTCGTTCAGGCCACGATCTGGAGCTCGGCGAGTGGTTCGCTCGGCGTCGAGATCAACAAGGAGGGGAGAGAAGCCAGGGTGCGGGTGGAAGCCTGATGGAAAGGTTCAAAAAATGAAGCGACCGAGGGTCATGCCGATGGAGAGGGAGGCGACAAGACCGCCGCCCCCCTGGCCGCCCAGGGTGTAGCCGGCATGGGCGGTGATCCAGAGGTCGACGCCGGCGAAGCGGTGGCCGAGGCCGCCGGTGAGCAGGAGGTTTGTGCGGTGTTCAAAGCGCTCCAGGGGGGCCTGGGCGGCGTAGTCGACCTCCAGGCCCAACGAGGCCAGGAGCGTGCGGCCCACAAAGCGTTGATCGAGGCCCAGTGTGGCGCCCAGCGCCGGGGTGAGGTGGTCGCGGGTGAGGAGCATGGGGGTGAGCTCGGCGCGAAGGTGCAGGGGGCGGCCCACCCGGCTTAAGACCTCCTGGTTGAATCCCAGCGGCACCCCCACGCCGCGACTGGCGAGCTGGTAGCGTGCTCCCACCCAGCCCGCGCGCGCCTCGGTGCCGCGGGAGAGGTAGAGGGCGCCGCCTTCGGTGCCCGCGCTCAGCGAGATCGCGTGCGGACGAAGCGCCAGCTCCGTCGCCCCAACACTCGCCGGAAAAAACACCAGCATGGCGAGGAGGGGGAGCAGCGCGCCCGAGAAGGTCCGGTGTCGTTGGCGTAGAGACATGGTTGGCTTCATGGGGTTCATCATCAAAAAAATCAGGGGGCGATGAGGCCTTCGGGCCAGAGCTCGGGGGCATCCAGTGGCGAGGGGTCGCGGGGGGAGAGGCCCAGGTGATCAAAGACCAGCAGATCGAGGGCAGCGAGTACGCGGGCGCGGGCCTGGGGGGTGGGGATGGTGGCCGCAAGGTCGCTCTCGAGCTGGGAGGCGGTGGGGCTGTCGATCATCTGAAAGTGGTTGGCGCCCTGGACGATGGCCAGCGGTACGGGGTTTGAGAAGTCGGCCAGGCTCTCGTCGATTTCACGAAAGGAGATGCGGCCGTCGCGCTCTCCGGCCACCGCCAGCACGCGGTCGGCCGGGTCGCGGGGATTTTGGAGAAGCTCGGCGTCGGCCGGGTCCGGGGTGCTCTGCAGCAAAAAGAGGTGCGAGAGGTCGTCGGGGCGGCGAAGCCAGGCCTTGGAGGCCACCACCCCGCCCAGGCTGTGACCCAGCGCCAGCCCGGGCTCCGGGGCCAGCCGGCCTTCCAACACGTCGCCCTTCCTCGCCGAGGCGTCGCGAAGGGCGGTGATGACGTCGGCGCCGTTGCCGGTGGCAAAAATCGCAAAATCCAGGGGGTGGTCGGGGCTTAAGACCACGTAGCCGCGGCTGGCCAGGTGCATCGCCAGCCAGCCGTACTGCTCCGGGCTGACCGCGCCGCCCTGGATGAGCAGCGCCAGCGGATGTGCTTCATCGGCGGCGTTTAAGCCTGTGGGCAGATAGATCAGCGTGCGCACCTGCTGGTCGACGCGCACCCGAACATCCCGCTCCAGGAGCGCTACGCCGTAAGGGCCGCGCTCCGGGGCGTCGATCGAGAGCTCGGGGGCGGGCCGCAGGAGATCGACGGGATCGGAAGGGCCGCAGCTGCTCAGGAGAGCCGCCAGCATCAGGGCCAGCGTCAGGATCAGCGCGGGCCGAGCCTGGCGCGTCGTCGGGCTATGTCGAAGCATCCATCATCCAACGTGAAAAGTGGCGAGCGTGGTCCACCCCGGGGAGGGCGTCGGGGGGATTGTAGTTTGATTGACATTAATGGCCAGGGGCGGGGGTGCGACCGGTGAGGAGCTGCAGGGCGCGGTAGAGGTCGGTGCGGGTGATGATGCCGAGCACGGGGCCTTTTTCGGGCATCACGAGCACGCGGGGCTCGTCCTGGCGGCCCATCATCTCGAGCAGATCGGCGGCGGAGGCGTCGGGGTCGATGCGCTCGGGGAGCTCGGTGAGGTAGTCGCCGATGGGGGCGTCGGGAGGGGCGCCCTGGACGTTTTGCAGGGTGATCATGCCGCGGAGCTGGCCGGAGTCGTCGTGCACGGGGTAGGCGTGGCGCGCGTCCCGGAGCATTTTCGCCAGCAGGTCGCCCACGCTGAGCGTGGCGGGAAGGGAGACGACCGGGGTGCTCATGAGTTCGTGCACGCGCAGGTCGCTCAAAAGCTCGTCGGCCAGCTCAAAGCGGGCCTCGGCGGCCACGGCGATGTAGATGAAGAGGGCGATGAGGATCAGAAAAATATTGAGGCTAAAAATTCCCACGACGCCCAGCGCAATGGCGAGCACGCGGCTGACGGTGGCGGCGATCTGGGTAGCGCGCATGCGGGGGAGACGCATCGCGAGCAGCGAGCGCAGCACGCGGCCGCCGTCGAGAGGAAGGGCGGGGATCAGGTTAAAGAGCGCCAGCGCCACGTTCATAAAGGTGGTGTAGGCGACCACGAAATAGAGCGCCGGCCATTGTTCGGGGAGCACGAGGAGCAGGAGGGCGCCCAGGGCAGCGAGCAGCCCGCTTGTGATGGGGCCGGCGATGGCCACGACGGCCTCGGCGCCGCGCTGGGTGGGCATTTTTTTAAACTGTGCCATGCCGCCGAGCAGCCAGAGGGTGATGCGCTCGGTGTTGACGCCGTAGCGACGCGCGACGATGGCGTGGCCCAGCTCGTGGATGACCACGCTGATAAAGAGTGCCAGCGCCGCGGCCAGTCCCAGGGCGTAGGGCAAGATCCCCTCGTTGAGCGCTCCCGGGGTGATGGGGAGGTTGAAGAGGGCGACAAAGGGCGCGATCTGCCGGGCGATCAGCCAGGCCAAAAGCGGCAGAATGAGCAAAAAGGTCAGGTCGAGGTAAAGCGGGATGCCCAGCAGGCGAAAGGGCAGGCGCAGGGCGTGCTTAAACATCGTCGACTCCCGGGCCGAAGAAGGTCGCGTGTGACAAGGCGAAGATCGGCACGGGCGGTGATCCCCCAATGGATTTCGCTCAGGGAGGAAGCGAGGCGGATCGCCGATCGCTCAGGTTTTATGCGCCTGATCGCGCGTACTTTAAATTGAAGTAGGCGTGATCAAGCGCTGATCGCGTGTGCTTGAGTTTGAAAGAAGGTCGATCAGGCGCTGATCGCGTCTGTCTGCAGCGCCGAGACACGTGATCAGGTGCTGATCGCGTCTCGCTGCAGCGCCGAGACACGTGATCAGGTGCTGATCGCGAGTATTTCAACGTGAAGGAAGGGAGATCAGGTGCTGATCGCGAGTATTTCAACGTGAAGGAAGGGAGATCAGGTGCTGATCGCGCGTGTTTCAATTGCGGAGGCCGGCGATCAGGTGCTGAGAACGCGTGTTTCAGCTGCGGAGGCTGTCGATCAGGTGCTGATCGCGCCTATTTCAGCCCTTCCGGCGAGCGATGGCCATCAGGCCCAGATCGCCGAGGGTGGGGCGCACGCTGATGTCGACGAGGCCGGCGCCCTGGAGCAGGGTTCGGAGGGTGGACTGGCGCATCGGGGCGCGGGATCGGCTGGCCAGGCGCCAGCCGACCATTGAGAGGGCGAAGCGCCCGGTGCTCACCGGGTGGCGCAGGGCGTGCTGGCGGGCGTCCGGGTTGGTCAGGGCGCCGGCGGTGGCGTGGGGCAGAGAGGCGTCGGCGTTGGGCTCCAGGAGCGCCAGCCGACCTCCCGGGCCGAGCGCGGCGCCCAGCGCTGAGAGGGCGCCTTTTCGATCGGGCAACAAATAGAGAAAGGAGTGGCCCACGATCAGATCGAAGGGTGGCAGATCGGCGGGCAGGGCGTACACATCGGCGCGCTCAAAGCGCAGGTTTTTCAGCGCGCTGTAGCGGCCCCGGTGGTGCTGGCGCGCACGGGCGATCATGCGGTCGGCCACGTCCACCCCCAGGATCTGCGCGTGGGGGAGGCGTCGCGCCAGGCCAAACGCGCTCTGCCCGGGTCCGCAGCCCACATCCAGCACGTGTCGCACGCGGCTTAAGTCGTCGGATTCGCCAAGGGCGTCGATCAGGCGCTCTACCTGGGCGCTCCAGAGGGCCTGGTGGGTGAGCAGGTCGTAGCCCGACGCGGTGAGGTTAAAGAAGGTGCGGTTGCTTGACATGGGGATGCCTTTAGAACTGACCCATCAGCCCGGCGCCGGCGGTGGCCGGGATGCGAAAGCTCAGCCCGATGCTGATCGCGCTGTAGGCCGGCTGCGTCAGCCCGCGGGTGGCCTCGATAAAGAGCCCATAGGAGTCTTCGCCATAGGCCAGGTAGCTGCCGCAGAAGAAGGAGCCGTCGGAGCGGGTCTGGCACTCGGAGGTCACACTATCGCTAAAGCCCACCGACTCCAGGGTCAGCCGCAGACTGAGCGAGGGGCCGCGTCCCACGCCATCGCCGGCAAAGCGGTAGGCGGGGCGCGCGCTCGTGATCAGGCGCATGGCGCGGGTGCCGCCGAAGGTGCCGCCCCCTTCGGTGCGCACGAGCGGGATGTAGCTAATGTCGAGGTGCGGGCCGTGTGCGGCGACCGGATCGACAAATAAAAAATGCGCGCTGTAGCCCGCGCCCACATCAAAGCGGCGCGCGCCCCAGCCGTGGATCATCTGCAGGGGGTTGGCCGTGAGGGAGAGCGGCATGGTGATGCGCGCGTTGTCATCGGGGATGCCCGCGCTTGCGCCCACGCCGATGGCCATCTCCATGGGCGGGGTCACCCAGGCCACGGGCAAACAGCCCGCGCTCAAGGTCACGAGGGCGGCGATGAAGGTCAGGAGTGTGAGTCGGAGGGGGCGCAAAGACAGCTCGGGGCGATGCGGAGGGGGGAGGTGCGTCATGGGGGGATCGTGCCCGCAAATCGCCGGATTGTCACGTGGGAGCCTACTTTGCTATGCGTCAGGTCCGCGGATGCCTGCATGATAACTTTGAAGCCATGGACAAAATATGTTTGAGCGAAGACTGGACGAAAGGGTGGCGCTGAGGCTTTTGAAGGTCAGCGATAAAGAAGAGCTTTTCGGGGTGGTAGACCGGGAGCGCGAGGAGCTGCGGCGCTGGCTTCCCTGGGTCGACGCCATCACGAGCGTCGACGATTACGACGGGTACATTCGCTCCACCCTCGATCAGCTGGCTCAGGGCGACGGGTTTCAGGCGGCGATCAGCGTGGAGGGGCAGATCGCGGGGATGATCGGGGTGCACGGGGTGGATCGCGCCAACATGAGCACGTCGATCGGCTACTGGCTGAGCTCAGCGTACCGCGGCGAGGGGATTATGACGCGGGCGACGGCGGAGGTGTTGCGCTGGGCGTTTGAGGATGAGGGGTTGGAGCGGGTCGAGGCGCGCTGCGGGCGCGAGAACCTGGCGAGCCGCGCGGTGGTCGAGCGCCTGAGATTTGTGGAGGAGGGGGCGCTGCGCCGCGCCGAGCGTCTGGTTGATGGGTGGACGGACCTGGTGGTGTATTCGATGCTGCGCTCGGAGTGGGAGGCGGCTCAGGCGCAGCAGTGAGAGCGCAAAAAGTGCTTAAAGCTCGCGGCGCGTAAGCCAGAGGTCGTCGCCCTCTTGCTCGACGACCATGGCAAAATCGGCGTCGGCGCGGCGCGCGCAGAAGGGGATGTCGTCGGAGAGGTATTCGGGGCGCGTGGGGTCGGCGAATTTTTGGGCGGCGCGGCTCTCCCAGACGCGGCGGATGGCCTCGGCGTCGTCGGGCTTACCCAGTCCATGCAGCCGGGCTTGAAGCCATTGAGCGGTCGCCAGATCTTCATCGCCCTCGGGGTGGCTGGCGAGGATCTGCACGGTGGGGGAGGGCTCGGGGTGGGCGCTCAGATACGCCTGCGTGGCGGCCACAGTGCTGCCGGCGTTGGCCAGGCCGGTGACGAGCAAAAGGCCCGAGAAGCCAGCGGCGGCGTGCGCCACGGCCTGCACGCCGTTGGAGGTGGTGAGGACCAGCGTGCGGTCTTTGAGATCCGCGCGGGCGGTGAGCGCCGGGGAGTTTCCCAGGTCAAAGTCGTCGGGTTTGATAGCGTTGCGCTCCCCGGCCAATAGCCAGCCGGGGTGCTGGCGCGCGCGCTGGCGAGCCTCGTCGATCGATGCCACCAGCAGAATGCGCGAGGCGCCCCCTTCAAGCGCGACCTGGGTGTGGGTAAAGGCGCGGATGGTGTCGATGACGATGCGCACCGCCGCCGGCCCGAGCTCGGGACGGTGGCCCTGAAAGATGGCGACCCGGGGCCGCGCCAGCGTCGCGCTCATAGGCCAAAGAGCCCGTAGAAGAGCATCGAGTCGGGGTTACCCCCGGTGATCGCGCCCATGGCGCTGGAGACGGCCATATGCGGGGCGTTGAGCTGGTCCTGGATGGCTTTGCGCTCCTCGGTGGAGAGCGCCTTCCAGGTCTCAAGGGTCTCGCGGTTGATGGCGCCGGTGATGAGCAAGAACTGGTTGGCCATGGCGTCGGCGTAGGTCTTGCGCTCCTCCTCGCTGAGGGAGGCCGGGTCGAAGTTTTCGTCTTTGTTGGCGTCGACGAGGATCTGGCGAACTTTTAGAAACTCGTCGCGTTGGGCGTCGTGGTCGTCGAGCAGGGCCTGGGCGACGGCGTCGCTCCAGGGCTCGTTGCCCTCCTTGTTGCGGTTGCCGGCGGCGGTCACGCGGTTGATCAGGCGGAACTGCAAGAGGCGCTCTTCAAAGGCGCGGCCGCCGTGCTCCTGGACGTGGGCGTTGAAGGCGTGGCCCAGCGCCTGGGTGCGGTCGACGGTGCCCTTGAGCGCGCGCAATTTTTTGAGGCCGGCCAGCGTGCCGTCCTGGTTCTCGTCGAGCTTTTTGTTGGTCTCAAACTGCTCGCTCATCTCGCGCACTTCGCGGGAGTTGCCCCAGGCTTCCATGGCCTCTTTAAAGTCGCGGGCCTCGGAGGTGGAGATGGGCTGGTCGAGGGCCTCAAAGAGCTCGTCGATGCTGCGATCGTTCTGCGAGGCGCCGGCGTTTTGCGACCCTTCCTCACCGGAGTTCGCCGCGGCGGACGGTGCCGTGCTGCCGGCCGCACCGCCGCCCTCCTGCATGGCGCCAAGCCCTTCCACCGCGCTCATGATGCCGCCGAAGAGGCCCTGCGGCGCGTCAGCCTGCGCTTCGTTTTCGATGCCCTCGCTCAGGCTGGAGTAGGCGAAGTAGCCGGTCGCGCCCAGGCCCACCGCGCCGATAAAGAGCAGGCAGCCACAGCCGGCCAGGGCTTTAAACCAGGGAAACCCGTTGCTGGAGGAGGACGCGGTGACCGAGGCGGTGGGATCGGCGCTGAGGTTGGGGCGCATAAAACCTCCATAGAAGGTGAGGCGATGGGATCGTGGCTCGCCACACCGGGCCTCGCCAGGTCGCTTGAAAGCGAGGATGGCGAGCCCGGGGCGCGGGCCGTGGCGTCATGAAGAAGCGGGAGCTTAACGCTTGATGACGTAGCTTTCCAGCGCCTGATCGACGGCGGCGGTGGCTTCATCATAACGATCCTGGCGGCCGCCGGCTTCGATGAGGTGGATGCGCTCGTCGGTGACAAAAAGCGCCACGGTGTAGCGGTAGGGGGCGCCGTTCTGGTCGCGGCCGAACTCAAAGCGCAGGCCTTTTTCGCCGGAGGCGGCCTCGATGTCGGACTTTTCCAGAAGGGCGTAGCCGCCGCGGGTGCGCATGCGCTCCATCACGGCCTGCTCCCAGAACTCCAGCGACGCCGGCGGCGCATCCGCACCACGCGACTCGCCGACCTCGAAGGTCTGCGCGCGCACGACCACGCCGTGGTGGGTCATGGCGACGTAGTCGGCGGCGGTGTCTTTGGTTTTGGAGACCTCCACCATCTGGTCGGGGGTGGTGATCTGGAAGTCGGCGCAGGCCGCCGTGCTCAGGGAGATGGCGAGCAGGCTGCCGAGGAGCGCACGTTTGAGCAGACAATTTGAACGAAAAATCATCGCGTGGCCTCCGGGGCGCGCAGCAACGACTCCAGGCCGAGCTCGTTGAGCCAGGGGAAGGGCAGGAGGTAGTCGTCGGCCGGAAGTTGGGTGTGGTGACGTTGCTGAAAGTGCACGTCGATGGTCGAGAAGGCGATCTGCTGGGAGAGGTTCTCGATCTGCGAGCGCAGCTGCTCGATCTCCTGCGTCAGGCGCGCGAGCTGGGCTTCGACCTTGAGCGTGTCTTCGACGCTCTGGGCGCGCTCGAGGATCGCGCTCATACGGGCGTGCACCTCCAGGGCGTTTTGCAGGCGGATGTTCAAGTCGCGAAAGCTCTCGGAGACGTCGTGGGCCTGCCACTGGGTGTGGGTGACATCACCGAGCTTCGAGAGGGCGTCGAGGGCCTGGCGAAAGTACTCGGCGGGCACGCGCAGCGTGAGCTGGTTGGTGGTGCGGCGAGAGGCGTAGCCGCCGAGGTCTTCGACAATCTTGAGGGCGGCTTCCTGGGTGGGGTTCACCTCGAAGATCGCCATGTGCAGAGACGCCGTATAGACGAGCAGGCGTGTGGGTCGGGCCTGCTCTTCAGCCGATGGCGAGGTGGAGGCGCCGCCGGTGGTCTGTGCGGAGCCCGCGGCCAGGGGAGGCGGCGTCGGGGAGGCGCCGCCCTGGGCTTGAGGCCGGGCTTGCGGGCGCGAGGGAGCGCGGCGCGCGGCGCTGTCGGAGGCGATCGAGGGGGCGTCGGACTCGTAGGCGATGGCCTCCACGTCATCATATCCGCCGTAGCTCGGCGCCTGGCTGTAGTCGGAGCTGGCGGTGCCGGCGCAGCCGATCAGGGTGGCGCCGAACAGCGCGAGCCCCAGCCTGCGAAGACTCTGGCGAGCAAAGGTTCTCATGGTGCGTACTCCAGCTTCACGTCAAAGGGACGGTAGGACTCGTCGCGCAGGAGCGCGGAGTTGCCGATCTGGCCGTACTGGTTGCTGCCCCAGCATTTGATGTTTTGCTCGTCGACGAGCACGCAGGAGTAGGCGTTGCCGGCCGAGACATCGACGCCGCGCACGATGTTGTCGTCGACGTCCAGGTAGAGATCGATGGGGGAGCTCCAGTTGTTGTTGGTGCCGTCGCCGACCTGGCCGACGCTGTTGACGCCGAAGCAGCGGACGTTGGTCTGCTGCGCGTCATTGCGATCGACGACCATGCAGAGGTGGTGGGCGCCGGCACCGATGGTCAGCGCGGCGTCGCCGGTGCTGATCTGGCGCGGGAGGAAGGCCGCCTGGTTCAGGAAGGCGGTGGCGATGGGGTACTCGTCTTTCTCGCAGCGGTTGTTCTCGAGGTTGCAGGTAAATTCGGTGTTTTCGCAGGGAGTTTCTTCATCACACGTGCCATCGGAGACGGTGCGCACGCTGAAGCGGGCGACCGCCGGGCCGTAGGGGGGGAAGACCGCGCAGCGGTCGGCGTTGCGGCCGGTCATTGCGCCTTGCGTGTTGAAGTAGCCATCCCAGACAAAGCAGGTGTTGCCCGTGGAGGAGGCGCGGTGCATCGCGCCCCAGCAGAAGACTTCGCCGTCGGTGGTGCGCGCGCAGGTGAAGTCGTTGCCGGCGGCGAGCTCTTCGACCTCGGTCAAACCGGGGACACCTTGCGGGACGGGCTCCAGCGTCACGTTATCGAGGGGGTCGTTTCCGAAATATCCAAAGGCGTCGACGATGGGCAGGCTCGACTCGCTCAAGGTGCCGACCTGGCCAAAGCGGTTACGGCCCCAGCAGCGCACGGTACCGTCGTCGAGGAGCGCGCAGCTGTGATGGCTGCCGGCGACCACGTCGACCACGCCCGAGCTCAGGCCTTGAACCTGCATGGCCACGCCGACGTTGATGTTGCTGCCGACGGCGATGCTGGCGCTGCCGATCTGACCGAAATCGTTGGCGCCCCAGCAGCGCACCCCGCCGTTGACCACCGCGCAGCTATGCGCGAAGCCGCTGGCGATGGCGGTGGCGCCGGAGTTGATGGCGCGCCCGCCGGGCACATCGCTCCCCACCGTCGTCCCGAGGCCCAGCTGGCCGCGCTCGTTCTCGCCCCAGCAGAAGACCTCGCCATTGAGGCTGAGCGCGCAGGTGTGTTCGCCGCCCGGCGCCACGTCGACCATGGTGGGAAGGCCGCTCACATCGACCGGGTTGCGCTGGTCGCCGTTGGCGCCGTTGCCGATCTGGCCGCTGTTGTTGCGGCCCCAGCACTTGAGCTTGCCCGAGCCAACCGCGCAGGCGTGCTCATCGCCCACGGCCATCGCGTCGACGCAGAACTCGTCGCATTGAACCGTGCCGCCGCAGCCATCGTCGATGGGGCCGCAGAGGACCTGGGCCTCTTCGCAGGTGATCGGCGTGCAACCGCAGATGTTCTCCTCGCCGCCGCCTCCGCAGGTATCAAAGAGGGTGCAGACCTGATCTTCGGCGCCGCAGTCGATGACGCGCTCTTCGCCGCAGCTGTCGACGATGGTGAGCTCGCCACATTCGGCGGCGTTCTCGGCGCAGTGTTGCTCGTCGGTGAGCGCCGGGGTGCAGCCGCATTGGCCTTCGATGCCGCCGCCTCCGCAGGTCTCCGGATCGCCGCACTCCGGCCCGCAGCTCTCAACCGTGCGCAGCTCCCCGCAGCTATCTTCGATGACGTGGCTGCCGCAGCTAAACGAGCTAAGCTGGCAGAGCTGCTCGTCGCTCTCCCCCTCGCAGGCGTCGGGCGCGTCGACGTCGGTGTCTCCGGCGTCGGGGTCTTCGGCGTCCGGACCCACATCGCCCGCGTCGTCTTCGGCGTCCGGACCCACGTCGCCGGCGTCTTCCTCGGCGTCGGGGCCTGCGTCTTCAGGCTCCCCGACGTCGGGGCGGTCGTTGGTGGGGGGAATCGTGCGCGTATCGGGGCCTTCGCTGCAGGCGACAAGGGCCGTAAGCAGGCCAATGGCGAGCGCGTGACGCGTCAGAAGGGTGAGGCTTTTCATAATACGTTCCGAGGATGAGCCAGGGCGGTGGGCAAAACGTTGGGATGGGCACAGGGCGTATGGCGAGGGCGGTGCGTCGCGGTATCCCCCGCCGGAAGGCCCGGTGTGGGCGGCACCCTAGCAAAACGCGCGTGGATTTCTAGTCGACGGCTGCGCGCGGCGCGCAGGCGCGACGATCAGGGCGCCGGCGCCGTGAACATAAAGTGCGGGTGAGAGCGCAGCGAGAGCTCGATCGGGTAGTTGACGGTGCACACGCCGCCCTCGGGCGCGTCGAAGGTCGTGGCGCTGAGCGTCTCGGTGATGCAGCGGTTGGTGTTCTCATCGTCGATGGTGCTGGCGACCTTGATATGCGAGGTCGAGCCGTCGGGGAAGATGATGAACTGGGCGAGCGCCGCGCCCACGAGCCCGCGCTTCTGGGAGAGGGCCTGTTCGTAGCAGCCGTTGATCGTGTCGTACGCCTCATAGAGCACATCATAGATATGCTCGTTGTTGCAGCGCCCCTCCTCGCGGGCCTCCGGGGGCAGCGCCTCGCGCTGGGCCTGAGCCTGCGCGCCGCTCCCGAGCACCAGCTGCACCTCGCGCGCGCCATGCTCGCGCAAGAAGGAGTAGCTCAAGATCACCTCGCGGCTCGACGCCCCACGCGCGCCATCCTCCACAAGATGCGGGTAAAGGGCCTCCGCCACGCACTGACTCAACGCGGCGTCGCCCAGAGTGTCGGCGTGGGTCTGAAGCCCCACTGGCGAGTTGTTGGCGTCGAGCTGCCAGGCAAACTGCACCATGCCCGCGACCTCCGCGTTCTGCGCGAGCGCCTGACGGTAACAGGCGTTGATCTCGGCCTCCGCCGCGCTCATCGCCCGATGCAGGATGCGGCTGGGCTCTTTTGCCTCTCCGTCGGTCTCCGCCGCGCCCGCTTCGGCGTCGGCGCTCAGCGCGGCCTCGCCGGACGCCTCGGCCGGCGCGTCATCCGTGGGTTGCGGCGCGCTCTGGCAGGCGCCAAGCGCACCGGCAAGGGTCAGCGTGAGCAGGGCGATAGGGGCAGTCGGGCAGAGTGCGCGCATGGCAGACCGGAGGCTCGGGTGATGGGAAGTGGCTCCGGACCATGTAAATATGGGATCGGGTGTGGTGCAAGGGGGAAATGGCGCTGCGGGGAGGTTTGGTCGGCCAGGTCTATACGTCAACACTGCTTCGTATGGGGGGCATGATCTTTGTGTGGATCGGCACGCTGAGCTATACGTGGAGCTTCACTAGCGTCTAGGAGAACGTTCATGATGATGCGAATAATAATCTTTACCGGTTTGATTTTTGGGGGGGCTGCATGTGTCGATCTGGAGCCCTATAATGGTTATTTTACAACGCCCCCGGATTCCAGGGTGTGCAACGGAAATGAGCTTGCAAATGCCGTCGCGAACTTTAAAAAGCCCGAAGAGTTTGAGGGCCATGAAGATGTTTACGCTACCCGAGACTTCTGGCAGTGGAGTGGGTTTGCCGCAGGAAGCTCCACTGCGTTGACGGGGCGGGATTATATGCATTCAACCTATGTGCCTTCAGAACATTGGATCGAAGAGCATGAGCCCGCGATATTTGATTTTAGCGCGACGCTTTTTGGCTTTCCTGGTCAGGTTCGGACGTATGATCTTTATGTGCTGGTAAATTTTAGACCCGTTCCTTTTGCTCTGAGGGAGATTGAAAGTTCGGACGACTACTCATCATTTGAGGATGTGGATGTGGAGCGTGAGCTGAAGTTGATCCACGACTTCACACTCGAGAATGAGCAGCCTCGGGTTCAGTCGATCTATATTCCACCCTCTTCCTTCGAAACTATAGGAACACAGGATGTTCGGGTCATCGAGTTGATTCGTTATGAGCCGAATGAGCGGTGGTCGTTTCTTAATCGGAAGGTTCGTTTTGACACCCCCGTTATTGTGCATCGCGGGGCGACGGGGTGCAGAAGTGTCGATTATTCTGTGGAAACGACAACACTGTCTTACGAGTCTCATTTTCAAACGCTTCGCACCGGAAACTCCACGCTTTTATTGCCTCCGGAAGAGAATGTTAGTGAACCGTTGGACGAAGCGTGGAAAGATGTTTCCGTGTTTAGTGAGACGTTTGACGTCAACGACGATGTCGTTGAGTTGAATCTTCAAATGATGGCATTGAATGAGGGTGTTCCGGCGCGTAAAGAGTATGTTGCAGTTTTTATCGATGGCGAGTTTTATGACAGTCTGTCGGGGATGGTTGAGATGCCTGAAGGTCAAAGTTTTGAAGAGGTGAGCGAGAATGCAAAGGTTATATCTTTCCCGATTCAGGTCGATCTCAGCGACAGGGTTGGTGAGTATGTTCGTGTGCGAGCGATTCGATTTCCTGATCCCTTCAAACTTCGAGCATGTACTCGCGCAATACATTGCCGCGCCACATCATCCAATGAGTTGGTGTTGAGAAGGATGGTGGGAAGTTGAAAAAAACCGCCAGCCCAACTTCGGCTGGCGGTTTCTTTGTGATCGTAATCAACGTTAAAACAGTCATCAAATTGACGACACCCACCGTCCACAACGAAGACACCGGGATTCACATCTACTAAAGCGGGTCTATCGAATTGCTCAATGAATTCAAAGGGTTAGTGGTCATTAAGATCCCGCACCATCGTCAAATACTTCAGCTTACCGTCGTTGGATTTACCCCGGTAGGCGGTGTCGAAGCCGTAGGCGCGGCAGAGGTCGAGGCCGGCGCGGTGGGTTTCGGGGACGTCGACGCGGGCGCGGCGGAAGCCGCCCTGGCGGCCGCGGCGCAGGTAGTCTTCGATGAGGGCGTGGCAGAGGCCGCGGCCGCGGTGGTCGGGGTGCAGGCCGAGGCGAGTGATGACGAAGTCGTTGTCTTCGAGGGGGGCAAAGAGCTCGCGCAGGCGCTCGACGCGCTCGCGGAGCATGGCGTAGCTGCCCTCGCCCATATGACGAGCGACATCGAGGAGGTCGGCCTGGCGGGCGGTGCGCAGCTCGGTGCCGCTCAGCGCGATGTAGCCGCCGGCGATGCGGTCGTCGAGCATGAGCAGGCGGGCGCGCTGGAGGGTGATCTCGGAGTTGTCGCGGAGCATCCAGCGGGAGAGGGTCTTGTCGATGTCGGCGCCCTGGAGCAGGGCGTCGTCGTAGGGTTGGCCGG
The DNA here is from genome assembly GCF_007997015.1 of Lujinxingia vulgaris. NCBI lineage: Bacteria > Deltaproteobacteria > Bradymonadales > Lujinxingiaceae > Lujinxingia > Lujinxingia vulgaris. The sequence continues at coordinate 166,468 of NZ_VOSM01000005.1, read as the reverse complement.
CCGGGCGCACCCAGGTGAGAAGCTCGGCGATGCGGCGCTCCAGGTCGGGCGTCTTATGGCCCCAGCGCAGGGGTGGGGTCTGGGATGGGTGTCGCAGGTTCATGATCACGTCCTTGTCGTCGAGGCGTCAGGTGAGTCGAAGTCTCGGATTTGCATCGATGTCAGGGGGGCGCCGGCGGCGGTGTGGGACCGGGGGCCGGCGGTGGTCGGGAGCGAAGGAGGGCGTGTGGGTCGGCCAGCAGAAGTTCGGTGGCGGTGTCGACCAGGCGCGCGGCGTCGACCAGCGTGACGCGTGTGCGGCCGAAGGGCACCACGTGCAGGTGGCCCCGGGCGTGCAGGGTCTGGGAGAGGGTGATGGTGGAGAGGGTGATGGATTGGGGTAGGCGGCGCTGCTGAAAGAGAAAGCGCCGCTCCATGCTTAAGCCCTGGTCGATGCAGGGGCCCTCGATCTCGCGCAGGTCGAGGTAGGGCACGCGGGCGCGGGCCTCGGCGATGTGCAAAAGCGGTGAGTGCTGAAGATCGAGGCCGATGAAGAGGGCGCGGGCGTTGAGGGCGATGAGCGTGTCGAAGGCCGAGCCGGGGCCGAAGGCCCCGGGGGTGTCTCGGGCGCATAAGGTGTGGGCGAGCGGCCCCTCGGCGCAGAGCGACTGCAGAGCGTGGGAGGAGCGGTGGGCCCGGGGAAGTCGGCGCAGGTATTCGTTAAAAGGTGCGGCGGTGGGTGTGAGCTGGCGGTCAAAGGGCGTGCCGGCGGCAAAGGATGGCGAGTAGCTGGCGGTGACGAAGGTGGCGCGGGTGCCGGTGAGCTGGCGCAACGCCGCGTAGTAGCGCGAGGGCAGCTCGTGGAGCGGGCAGTCGCGCAGGTGGCCGGCGGCCAGCAGATCGACGTGGAGTAAGAGTAGCTCTGCCGGCCCCAGGCCTAAGGCGCTGAGCGCGTGTCGCAGGTGGTTCAGGGTGAGGGTGTGCACGGCTCAGCTCCGCTCGTTTTCGAGGTGACGGGCGATGGCCTCGCGGTCGGGGGCGCCGTTGCTCTGGCGCGCAAGCTCGCGCACCGGGAGCACCCGATCGGGGACGAGGTGGGCGGGGAGCTGTCGGCGGCAGGCGGCGAGTATGGCCTGGACGTCGAGGGGTTGGTCGGCGCCGGAGACGACCAGGGCGATAAGGCCCGAGGGCCAGGCGGTGTCGCGGGGCCAGGGGACCACCGCGACGTGGCGATGGCCGCAGGCCTGCTGCAGGGCGAGGTCGATTTCGCTTAAGTCGACGAGCTCGCCACCCAGGTAGATCTGGTCGTCGAGGCGCTCGCCAAGCTCGATCTGGCCGCCTTCGAGGATGCGGGCGTTGTGGCCGGTGCGCAGCCAGCGCGAGGGCAGCGCGGCGCGTGCCGCCGAGGGGGGAGCCGCGTCGAGCTCCACCAGGGGGGCGCGGGTCGAATCCGGCGATTTGCCGCAGGGGACCTGAGGGCCGCTGACCACCAGCTCGCCGGGCTCGCCAGGGGCGTTGGCCCGGAGCTCGTGGGTGATGGTGGCGGCCATATGGGCGTCGAAGAGGGAGAGGCGGTCGGCCTCGATGCTCTCACGCTCGCCAGGCGGCAAGGTCTTGGTTTTGCTGGTCTTTTTGGTGGTGTCTTTTCGGCCATTGAGAGGGCGTGTGGCCAGCGCCGGGCCGGCTTGAGGCGGTCCCCACATCGAGGTGATGAGGCTTCGGGGGGCGGCCTGCTGCCAGGCGTGAGCGAGGTCGGTGTCCAGCGGCGCCCCGAAAAAGATCGAGGAGCGCAGGTCGCCAAAGACCCCCTCCCCAAGCTCGCCGGTGCGCCAGAGGCCGGCGGCCAGCGCCGGCCAGCCGGCGATACGGGTGAGGCGATGGGAGCGGATGCGCTGACCGAGCTGGCGGCGCTCGTTGCGCCCCAGCGCCACGAGCGTGGCGCCGGCCTGCCAGGTGGAGAAGATGTCGTGCAGAGACTGGCTCAGGCGCAGATCAAAGAGCTGGGAGACGCGATCGTCGGGATCGAGATCGAGGCTGCGCGTGACCTGGTCGATATAATGCACAAGCCCCTGATGGCTGAGGCTCAACGGTCGCGGGCGCTCGGAGCCGCCCACGTAGGTCAAAAAGGCGGGGCGGCCGGGCATCGCCGGAGCCTCAAGCTCGGCGCTGCATTGGGCCAGCGCGCGGGCGTCGACGAAGCGGTGGCGGCGATGGCGGGCGGCCAGCCCGCGCAGATCGTCGAGCTGAGGGGTGAGGATGAGCAGCGGTCGGCCGCTGGCTTCCAGCAGGCCGTCGAGGCGGTCGGCGGCCTCCGCGCCCACCACCAGGGCCTCCACCCCGCTATGCGCCAGGATGGCGTTGATGCGCCGGGGCGGATCGTAAGGGTCAAGCGCCAGCAGCGTGCGGGCGCAGCCCGGTGCGGCCAGCGCGCCGGCGTAGGCGCTTACGCTGTGGGTGGCGTACACCCCCAGAATCGGCGCCTCGCCAGGGGCGTTGGTCTTGACCTGCGCGGCGATGGCGCCGGCCAGCGCGGCCAGCGCTTCGTAGGTGAAACTCTCCCCTTCAAGGCGTAAAGCTGTGCGGGTGCAATGCAGCTGGGCGGCTCGCACAAAGCCGCGAAGCAACGATGCCATGGGTCCCCCCCGGGATATCGGAAGCAGTGTGTCGTACGCTAAAAAAATTAGACGCCGGCTGCGGCGTGGAAAGGTTCTAACCCGCAGAGTTTTCTCAGTTTTTTACACCACGGACCGATTGTTGGAGAACAGCGCCATGCTCACCATCGATGTGCTCACCCACCGCGCGGAACATCTGGGAAAGTCGTTTAAAAAACGCCTCAAACTCTTTGGTCGCCAGCAGGCCGATCGCGATGATCGTGCGCTCGGTGAGGAGGGCGTTGAGGCGTTGGAGAGCTCCGGTAAGTCCTCGAAAGATAAGGGGAAGAAGGGCACAGGTAAGAAAGAAAAGACGTTAAAAGCGATCGCGCGGGAACGTGTGGATTGGGAGAGCCTGAGGCGGCAGGCGGTGGAGGTGGCCGACCTGGAGGTGACGCTCAGCGGGTGGGGGGCCGGCCAGACCCGCGCGCTGATGGTCGACGGGGAGGTGCTGGCCGCAGAGCTAAGCGTGGGGCAGGCCGTGGAGCTCAAGAAATGGCTCAAGCGCCTGCGTCAGCTGTACGCGAGCGTCGGGCGCAGCGTCGAGGTGGCGCGGGTGGAGGCGGTCGCCGGGGAGCTCGATGATCTCTTGGAACGCTGGCGCAGCGAGGAGGTGCCCACGGTGCGGGTTGGCGAGGCGGTGGTGGCGTTTGTGGAGCGCGGGGCGTAGGGCACCGTAGGGGCGTCCCTTGTGGGCGCCCGTGACGCTGGCGAATCGGTGGTTCTGCGTGACGCCGGGGTCGGGGGTGGGCACAAGACCCACCCCTACGGAAGATGGTAGGGGTGCGTTTTAACGACCCCACCCCCCCCAGCCGTAGGGGCGTCCCTTGTGGGCGCCCGTGACGCTGGCGAATCGGTGGTTCTGCGTGACGCCGGGGTCGGGGGTGGGCACAAGACCCACCTCTATTTCTTTCGCTCCACCAAGGGCGCGGAAAAGTTCAGCTCCATATCCCAGGGGAAGCGAATCCAGGTGTCCTGGGTGACCGTGCGCACGCAGTGGTCGACCAGCGGGCGCCCCTCGGGTTTGGCGTAGACGGTGGCGAAGGTGGCGCCGGGGAGCATCTCGCGTAACTTCCGGGCTGTGGCTCCCGTATCCACAAGATCGTCGACCAGGAGCATGCCCGTGCCGTCGCCGGCGGCGGGTTTGATAACCCGCAGGCTCTCGGAGCGTTCTTGCGCCTCGGTGCCCTCGTAGCTGGCGATGCAGACGGTGTCGATGAGGCGAATGTCGAGCTCGCGGGCGACGATGGCCGCCGGGATGAGGCCGCCGCGGGTCACGGCGATGATGCCTTTGAAGGGGTAGGACGCATCCTCCATCAGCATCGCGCAGAGCTGGCGGGTGTCGCGGTGCAGTTCTTCCCAGGAGACGAAGAAGTCCTGATTGTAGGCGGCGCTCATGGGGTTCTCTCGGCAGCGGGTAAGGAGATTGAGAAGATGCTGCCGCAGATCTTTAGCACTCAGCGGTCCCGGTCGGCCAGCAGGGCTTCGGCGGCCTGGCGGCCGGATTGCAGACAGAGAGGCACGCCGCCGCCGGGGTGGGCGCTGCCGCTGGCCAGGTAGAGGCCATCGAGCCCCGGGGCGCGGTTGGGCGGGCGTTTAAACGCCGCAAATTTGGAGTTCGAGGCCGCCCCGTAGATGCTTCCGCGGCTTCCCACAAAGGTTTTTGCCAGATCGTCGGGGGTGCGCGTCCAGATCGGGGTGTCGTCGGCGTCGATGAGGCCCGCGCTGATGAGGCGTTCGGTGATGAAGGCAGTGTGCGCCTGCCAGTCCACGCCGGTGCTGCCGTCGGGGGCGGTGGCCGGGGCGTTGGTCATGGCGAAGATGGGTTCGTGATCCTCCCAGCCCCGGGCCCGGTGCGCTTTCTCCTGGGCGCAGAGGTAGATGGTAGGATCGCGCGGGGGCTGTTCGTGATCGAAGATGTCCACGAATTCTTCCAGATACGCGCTCTGTGGGAAGAGCACGGCGTGGGCGGCGCGCTGGCTATCGGGGCGTCGTCGCGCTTTGAAGAGCGCGGTGTAGCCGGACATCGAGGGGGTCGGGTCGGGCTGAAGTCCGTGTGGCGAGTCGGGGGGCAGCAGATCGGCGACGAGGTGGGCGACGTCGGCGTTGATGATGACCCGGTCGGCTTTGAGGCGTTCGCCCTTCACGCTGAGCTCGAAACCCTCATCTGTGGTGAAAATACCCTCCACGGGGCTCTCAAAGGCAAAGCGCGCGCCTTTTTGTTCGGCGGCCAGGTGCAGAGCACTGGCGAGCTGTCGCATGCCGCCTTCGACGCCGTAGCAGCCCATGCCGAGCTCCACCCAGGCGATGCAGTTGAGGGTGGCCGGGGCCTGGCGTGGATCGGAGCCGTTGTAGGTGGCGTAGCGGTAGAAAAGATCGCGCAGATATGGCGAGCGAATCTGGGCGTCGATGGCGCCCTTCATGGTGCGCATCGGGTCGACGGCGCGCATCTTCGCGAGCGCCGAGAAGCCGAGCTTTAAGACGCCGCCCAGCGAGGGGGCGGGGCCCATCACGAAGTTGGGGGCGGCCGCCTCCCAGATGCGGCGGCAGTAGGCCAGATAGCGCTCAAAGTCGTCGGCGGCATCGCGCCCGAGCGTCGCGGCGATTGAGGCTGAGGTGTCGGCCGGATCGAGGTGCACATCAAGCGAAAGGTCGCGGTAGATGTAGCGAAAGAGGTGTTCGGGATGCACCAGTTTGAGGTGATCTTCGAGGCGAAGATCGGCCGAAGCGAAGAGTTCCTCAAGAACGCCGGGCATCGTGAGCACGCTGGGGCCGGTATCAAAGCTGACGCCTTCAAACTCCGCGGTGCCGACCTTGCCGCCGGGGCCGCTCAGCGCGTCGAGGACGAGCACGTCGAGGCCGGGCTGTGCGCTCAGGCGCAGGGCGCTGGCGAGCCCGCCCATGCCGGCGCCCACGATGATGACGCGTTCCGGTGCGGCGCTCATCGTTGCTCCTTCGTGCGCGGTGCGGTTTGCTCGGGCTGAGTGACGCCTGCGCCGGGCAGAAAACTCGTCACCAGGCGGCTGACGCGTCCTTTTTTGGGGCCGGTGAAGAGGGGAAGCCACATCGAGTTCTGGCGAGCATTCTGCATTACGCGCATGCGCACCAGGGGGCGATGCACGTCGAGATCGATGCGCGCCGGGTCGCAGACCTCGCTGATGCCGCGCGCCGTTTCGCCATGCTCCAGATCCAGGGCGCTGGCGGCGGAGCGAAGGTAAAAGGGCCCGCTGTCGATGCGCTGGCGGTTGTCGATGGTGATGATGGCCCGGCCGTCGCGCTCGAGCACCTGTTCGGGCCACCAGCGCAGCCCGCCGAGGTTTTTAGAGGGGCGGCGCTCGCGCAGCTGAAGATCAGGAATCATGCGGGCCTCGCCATTGCCGTCGATCTCCAGCACCAGGGTTTGTGGAGGTTCGGAGGCATCGGTGGGGTGCAGCACGTAGTAGATCAGCTCGCGGGAAGGGAAGGCCAGCCGGCCCCAGGTCCACACGTCGATGCCCAGCTCATGCATCGGACGCTGGCCGCCGTTGCGGTCGTGGTAGACGCGGCCCTCAAAGGTCGATGTTTGACCGTGGGCGCTCAGGGTGGCGCGGGCGCGGGCGTTGCAGAGCAGCGGCGTCCAGTCGTGGTCGGGGAGCGGGTCGAGGAGGCGGTGGGCCGGGTCGGGCTTCTGGCCGGAGTGGCTCACCGCGCGTCCCTGCGCCTCAATGAGGGCGGTGGCGATCTGCCCATCGGGCATGCGCAGGTGCAGGTCGAGTGTAACCCGGCGCTCCTCGCCGCGCTGGATACTCTCGAGCGCGCTCAGCCCGAAGGTCCAGCGGTCGCCCTCCTGGCCGGCGTCCCAGAAGACCTCTTCTGGCGAAAACTCCTGGAGGACGTAGAAGTCGAGCTTGCCGCCCTTAAAGCTCGCCAGGTTGAGGCTGGGGCGGTTTTTGGGGAGCTGAGGCTGGCCGCGGCGCGATGCGCTGGCGTAGCCGGGCAGAAAGGGCAGCCCGAAGCTCCAGATGCACACCAGCCCGTCGCCTTTTTCGTCGATGAGATCGAGGTACCACCAGGCGAAACCGCCGGCGCTTTTGAGAAGATCGGGATGAACGCCGCTTCCGGCCGGGGAGAGGTGCAGGAGGTTGCTCACGGTTGAACCCCCGGAAGTCCGCGCAGCTCGCGGTGAAGGTCGTTGTTATGCGAAGGCATCTTCGCGCCGGCTCCGCCCAGGGTTCCCAGCCAGGCGACGCATCCGCGGGCGGCGAACCACAGGCGCGCGACCGGCGCGACGACCGTGCGGCCGAGCATGGGGTTGGCGCCGCGGGCGCGCAGCTTTTCGCCGATGGCGTGGTAGACGCGGCTGGCCACCATGATCGCCGCGCGCGAGCGGGTCGGGATGTAGATCATGCCCGCCTCGCCACTGCGATAATAATGCTCGGCCAGATCGAGAAGATCGGTGACCACCTGCGCGAGCGCCTCGGTGTTGACGCGCTCCTCCAGCAGGTGCTCCGGGCGGATGCCGCGAGCCTCCAGCCGACGCGAGGGGATGTAGACGCGACCCATGCGCGCGTCCTCGAGCACGTCGCGGCAGATGTTGGTCAGCTGCATGCCCACCCCCAGATCGATGGCGTGGGCGATGGCGTTTGGGTCGCGTACGTCGAGCACCGCGCACATCATCACGCCGACGGTGCCGGCGACCCGGTAGGCATAACGCAACAGGTCGGCGTCGCTCTCAAAGCAGACCTCGCCGAGATCGCTCTCGACCCCTTCGATGAGCTCGAAGACGTAGGCCAGGTCGAGGTCGCGGCGCTCGGCCATCTGCAAAAAGGCCTCGACCAGGGGGCGCGCCGGGCGCTCCCGGCGCAGCTCCTGGCGCAGGTAATGCAGCCCGCGCTCGGCCGCCAGCAGCGTGATGGCCTCATCGGCCGTATCGTCGATCAGGCGGCAGAGCGCGTAGAGGTGGGCGGCGTCGCCGCGGCAGTCCACCGGCAGAAAATGCGAGGCCAGGCGAAAGGAGCGCGACCCCACCGCCAGGATCTGCTCGTGGGCGCGCACCAGGTCGGTGGAGGTCGAGAGCTGGGAGTGGGGTGCGGCGCTCATGCGGAGGCCTTTCTCCGGGAGGAGGCAGAGGGGATGGGCAGGTGATCGGCGGGGTTCTGCGCGGGCACGATCTTCTCGAGCACTTTCGAGGAGGTCAGCACCCCGGGAAGGCCCGCGCCCGGGTGCACGCCGGCGCCCACAAAGTAGAGTCCTTCAACGTCTTCGGAGCGGTTATGGTAGCGGAACCAGGCCGACTGCGTAAGGCGAGGCTCGGGGCCAAAACCGGCGCCGCTGGCCGAGCGAAGTTCTTGCTGGAAGTAGTCCGGACTGGTCCAGAATTTGGTGGTGATATGCTCGCGAAGTCCCGGCATGTGGCGCTCTTCGAGGCTCTTGAGGATGCGCTCCATGTACTCGGGGCCCTGCTCCTCCCAGTCGATGCCGCTCTCGTTGTTGGGCACCGGGCTGAGCACGTAGAAGCAGTCGTGGCCTTCGGGCGCAAGCGAGGCATCGGTGGCGGTGGGGCGGTGCAGGTAGAGGGAGAAGTCGTCGGCCAGGATCTTTTTGTTGAAGATATCGTCGAGAAGACCTTTGTAGCGCGGTCCCAGCACGATGGTGTGGTGCTTGATGTCTTCGTACTTTTTGTCGGTGCCGAAAAAGCCCACAAAGAGGCCCATCGACTGCTTGACGCGCTCGACGCGGCGGTCGGAGTTTTTGCTGCGGTGCTCCGGCGCGATCATCTTCTTGTAGGTCATTGAGGGGTCGGCGTTGCTGACCACAAACTGACACGCGATGCGCTCGCCAGACTCGGTGCGCACGGCTTTTGCCTTGCCGTTCTCGACCTCGATCTCGGCGACCGGGGTGTTGAAGCGAACCTCCACGCCGATCTCGTCAAGCAGGCGCATCAGGCCGTCGACAATCGCGGTGGTGCCGCCTTTTGCGAAGTGCACGCCCCACTTACGCTCCAGCCAGTGGATGAGCAGGTAGATCGAGGTGACGTTGAAGGGGTTTCCGCCCACCAGCAGGGGCTGGAAGGTGAAGACCTGCCGCAGACGGTCATCTTTGATGTACTTGGCCACCAGGCTGTAGACCGAGCGGTAGTTCTCGAGCTTCATCATGTCAGGGACGACCCGCATCATGTCCATGATGGTGTCGAAGGGCTGGTCGGCGAGCTGGGTGTAGCCCACGTCGAAGATCTTTTTGGAGTGTTCGGCCAGGCGCTTGTAGCCCTCGACGTCGTCGAGGTTGAACTCGGCGATCTGCGAGAGGAGGCGCTCTTCGTCACCGACGTAGTCGAACTCCGAGCCGTCGGTAAACGTGATGCGGTAGAAGGGGTCGACGGGCATCATCTCGACAAAGTCGTTGATGTCGCGGCCCACCAGCTCAAAGAGCTCGTCGAAAAGGTAGGGGGCGGTGATGACGGTGGGGCCGGCGTCGAAGGTGTAGCCATCGCGTTTAAAGACGCTGGCGCGGCCGCCGGGCTGATCGCGAGCTTCCAGGAGGGTGACCGGGTAGCCCATGGCGCGCAGGCGGATCGCCGCGGAGATGCCGCCGAAGCCCGAACCGATGACGATGACAGGAGAGGATTTGGACACGGTGATGCTCCGAGGTGCGGGTCCGGTGCTGGACCCGAAGATGAGAAGAAGACGTCGTTGGTGATGCCGATGGCGCTCAGGCGCATCGGATACTCAGGGAGAATGATCACCAGATTATCCTGTTCAAGTCATTTGAACAGGTTTTGAATGACTTTTTTGATTCAGCTGATGCCGACGCATGCGCGGCAGGTCCCACCAGGGGATGTCGGGGCGCTCGTGATGCTCCCAGTGGTAGCCAAAGTGGTAACACGTCAGAAAGGAGAGCCAGGGGGCGAAGTCGTTGGAGCTTGCGCGATGTTGGTCGGCGTAACCTTCGGACGGAGCGCGGTGCGGCAGGTAGGTGCCGAAGTAGAAGAGCTGCAGGGTGCTTAAGAGTGAGGGCAGCACCCAGAAGAGCAAGAGGTTGGGGAGCGCGACGCCGACGAGGTGGTGCAGGATGTTGAAGACGATCGCCATGCCCACGATCTGCCCGACGCTGACGTAGCCTTTTAAGAAATGCAGGTACCAGCGCAGGGGATCGGGGTGTTCGCCGTCATGAAAATCCGGATCGTCGCCGGAGGCCGGGTGGGCGTGGTGCTGATGATGGCTCTTCAAGAGTTTGCTGTAGGAGAAGAGCGCGTAGAGCAGGACCGCCAGCCGGCCGATCGCGTGATTGAGTCGAGGGTAGCGCGGCGCGACGGTGCGGTGCATCGCATCGTGAGCGGTGATGAAGAGGCCCGTGTACAGGAAGGTCTGCAGGGCGACAAGCAACATCCCGACGACAACACTGACCGGGGTCAGCGCCAGCGGAAAGTTGAGGGCGGCAGTGAGTGTGAGGGACCAGAGCATAAGGATGATCGCTGCGCTCAGAAGTCCGCGGGTGGTGTGATGTGCGGGGCGTGTGAGGGAGGTCATGGCGTGGAACCTCCCGGTTTTGAAGAAGAATTGAACATGGTCTGGAGGGTCTTCGGGGCGACGCGCAGGGCGTGGCGCGCCAGGTGCAGGCGCAGCGGGTTGGTGGCCTGGCCGAAGACGCGCCACATCACCGCAGCGAGCCGGGAGGGGGGGAGCGTGGCGGCCATATAGCCCTGCCAGTCGGCGTCGGGCAGAGAAAAGAAGGTGTCGAAGAAGGCGGTGAGGCGCGTGGTGTTCATCTCCAGCACGGCTTCCTGACCGAGCTCATAGAGGGCGCGAGCGCGACGTGCGGGCGGCGGCCACATCAGGCCCAGGGCGCTGCGGGCGATGTCCTCGGGGGGTAACTCGCGCTTGAGCGCTTCGGTCAAAAGGTCGGCCAGGGGCGCGCCTGTGCGCAGGCTATGCGCCAGGGAGTAGCCCGTGGCCGGATGCACAAAACCGGCCGCCGCGCCAAACGCCACGATCGGCGGGGCGCCCTCCTCAAGCCCGGGCAACTCGCCGCCCATCGGGATCAGGCAGTGTTCGACCTCCAGGATCTCGGTGGGAAGGGCGCCGCGCTCGTTGAGACGGGCGCGGAGGCGAGTTTCGAGCGCGTCGAAGGGGAGGGGCTCGCGGGTAACGAGGGCGGTCTCTTCGACGAAGTAGAGATCCTCGCCCAGGTGCATGCCGTAGAGAAAGGTCGGCGTCTGATCGGCCCCGGAGGTGGGTGGAGGCCGAAAGTCCATCATGACGAAGGGGTGGCCCTCCAGCGGGTCGCGCTCAAAGCGAGCCAGCCACCCCAGCGCGCTCTGCACCCCCGGCGCTTCGGGTGGGGTGGGATCTGCACCGACCGCCGCGCCGGCGCGATGCCTTAAAAACCCGCGGCCGGTCGCATCCATGATCGCTCGTGCTTCGAGGGTGCGGCCTCCCTCTAAGTTCAGGCGAAGTGGGGCGCCGGCGACCTCCTGCGACACCGCGCCCGCAGACTCGCTGATGAGGGTCGCACCGTGGGTGCGGAGCTCGTCGCGCAGGCGCTCGCGAAAGGCCTCGGGGTCGACGCGCACATAGGCCCGATCGAGGGGGGTGGGTCGTGTGGGGTGCAGCCACACGCAGGCCTGATCGAAGGTGGCAAGGGTGGGCACCTCGATCTCCAGGCCCTCGAGCTCATCGCGCCACACCCCGTAGGTGTTGGGCCAGGGCATGTCGAGCTGAGCGTCGACGATGGCGAGCTCCACGCCGCGGCGCGCCAGATGGGCGGCCAGCCACAGGCCCGCCGGGCCGGCGCCGACAATAACAATGGGAAAGGTCAGGGTCACGAGGATGCTCCGGTACAGCCGTTCAAACGTGGCGACGTCCCGGACTGAACGTCCGGACAGAAACGAAGCATCGAAACGGATCTTCAGGGGTCAAGCTCTCCTGAGGCAATCCTTTCGGGTGAGGGGCGTGGCGAGGTTGAAATCTTCGCAGACACCCTACCACACGCAGGAGGGCGCGGCCCTCTCGGACCGCGCCCTCGCTGCTTGAAAATGCCTTTATGTGGCTAAAATGCCTTATAAATCAGGCGTTTGCGTGTGTCGTTCTTCTGGCGTTGAGACTCAAGCCTCGGCCGCCACCGGCTGCGTGATACCGGCGATGATGGCGTTGAGGGTGGGGCTGGGGCGCATCGCGCGCGCGGCCAGCTCCTCGTCGGGGAAGTAGTACCCGCCGATGTCGACCGGCTCACCCTGCACGGCGATGAGCTCGTTGATGATGGTCTCTTCGTTGCTGGCGAGCTCTTCGGCGACCAGGCCAAAACGCTCGGCGAGCTGGGCGTCGCGCGTCTGGCGGGAGAGCGCCTGCGCCCAGTAGAGGGCCAGGTAGAAGTGGGAGCCGCGGTTGTCGATCTGGCCCACTTTGCGGGCCGGGCCCTTGTTGTTCATCAGGTAGTCGGTGGTGGCCTGGTCGAGGGCTTCGCCCAGGATGCGGGCGCGCTCCACGCCGAAGGTGTCGGCCAGGTGCTCAAAGCTCACGCCCAACGCGAGGAACTCACCGAGCGAGTCCCAGCGCAGGTAGTTGACCTTGTTGAACTGCTGGACGTGCTTGGGCGCCGAGCCCCCGGCGCCCGTCTCAAAGAGGCCGCCGCCGGCCATCAGGGGCACGATCGAGAGCATCTTGGCGCTGGTTCCGACTTCCAGAATCGGGAAGAGGTCGGTGAGGTAGTCGCGCAGCACGTTGCCGGTCACCGAGATGGTGTCCTGGCCTTCTTTGATGCGCTCCAGGCTCACGCGGGTGGCCTGCTGCGGGGGCAGGATGCGGATGTCCAGCCCGCTTGTGTCGTGGTCTTTGAGGTAGGTGTTGACCTTGGAGATGAGGCGGGCGTCGTGGGGACGATCTTCGTCGAGCCAGAAGATGGCGGGCACGCCGGTGGCGCGGGCGCGGGTCACCGCCAGCTTGACCCAGTCCTGGATGGGGGCGTCTTTGGTCTGGCACATCCGCCAGATGTCGCCGGGCTGCACGCGGTGCTCGGTGAGCGTCTTGCCCTCGGCGTCGACGACGCGGACCACGCCGGCGCGGTCGATCTCAAAGGTCTTGTCGTGCGAGCCGTACTCCTCGGCTTTTTGCGCCATCAGGCCCACGTTGGGGACGCTGCCCATGGTGCGCGGGTCGAGCGCGCCGTGGGTTTTGCAAAAATCGATGACCTCCTGATAGACCGCCGCGTAGCTGGAGTCGGGGATGACCGCCTTGGCGTCCTGCGTGTTGCCTTCGGCGTTCCACATCTGGCCGGAGGTGCGGATCATGGCGGGCATCGACGCGTCGATGATCACGTCGCTGGGCACGTGCAGGTTGGTGATGCCGCGGTCGGAGTCGACCATGGCGATGTCCGGGCCGGTCTCGTAGGCCTTTTTGAGATCCTTTTCGATCTCGGCCTGCTGGTCGTCGGGCAGGGTTTTGATCTTCGCGAGAAGATCGCCCAGGCCGTTGTTCACATCGACGCCGAGCTCCTCAAAGGTGCCCTGGTGCTTTGCAAACACGTCTTTGAAGTAGGTGCGCACGGCGTGGCCGAAGATGATGGGGTCGGAGACCTTCATCATGGTGGCCTTCATGTGCAGGCTGAAGAGCACACCTTCGTTGTTGGCGTCTTCGACCTGGGCGTCGAGGAAGTTCAGAAGCTCCTCGCGCTGCATCACCGAGGCGTCGATGACCTCACCGGCCTGCAGGGGCAACGACTCTTTGAGGACGAAGGGCTGGCCGTCGTCGGCGGTCAGCACGATCTTCGCGTCGGTCGGCGCCTCAAGGGTCAACGAGACTTCAGTGTGGCGAAAATCGCCCGCGCCCATCGTCGCCACGTGGCTCTTTGAGTCTTTCTTCCACTCGCCCATCGAGTGCGGGTGTTTACGGGCGTATTCTTTGACGGCTTTGGGGGCGCGGCGGTCGGAGTTGCCCTCGCGCAGCACCGGGTTCACCGCGCTGCCCTTGACGCGGTCGTAGCGGGCGCGGGCGTCTTTCTCAGCGTCGTTCTGCGGATCTTCGGGGTAGTCAGGGATGTCGTAGCCGGCGGCCTGCAGCTCGGCGATGGCCGCTTTGAGCTGGGGGATGGAGGCGCTGATATTCGGCAGCTTGATGATGTTGGCCTGCGGGGTCTTGGCCAGCTCACCGAGCTCTTTGAGGTGGTCGCCGACCTTCTGCTCCGCGGTGAGGCGGTCGGGGAAGACGGCCAGGATGCGGGCGGCCAGCGAGATGTCGCGGGTCTCCACGTTGACGCCGGCGGTGGCCGCAAATGCCTCCACGATCGGGAGGAAGGAGTAGGTGGCCAGGGCCGGGGCTTCGTCAGTTTTGGTGTAGATGATCGTCGGTTTTTGAGTCATGGCGTCACCGTGTGGGAGTATGTGGGAGCGCGTAGCGTCGAGCAAAGTCCTGTGAACCAATGCGCCGCAGTCAAGTGCACGCAGGGGTTTTGGCAAAGATGGCGCGCTGAAGTCAACGCGCAGAGTCTGGCATGTTCACCGGGCATAACGCGCCGGGGCGCCCACTTGTGCCCGCGTGCGCTCAAAAAAAGCCGGAGTTTGAGGTCGAGTTGGGTGTGGGAAAGGCTCAGAGGGCCGGGTCGGCCTCGCGTCCGAACCAGACATGGGCGTATTGGCCGGCGATGCCTACGCCGATGGCGCCCCAGGGGGTCGACCAGCTGCCCTCGTTGAGGATCACGGCGTTGTGGCCCGGGGAGTTCTGCCACAGGCGCAGGGCATTGTCGGGGGCCATGAAGGTGGACATCGCCGAGATCTCGTAGCCGTCGCCCGGGTAGTCGCTGAGCTCGCGGGGTTTGTCCCACATGCAGCTGGCCTCGGCGTGATCGGGGGTGTAGCAGCAGGCCGTCCAGCTGCCCTGGTCCGACCAGGAGTGCAGGTTACACTCGCCATCGGTGGTCTCGGGGTGGGCGTTGAGGTCGTCGACGTGGGCGGCGGCCACCGCGCTCAGGGAGGGGGAGAGGGGAAGCTCGGGGAGCCCGTTTTCGGCGCGGTAGGCCATGATGAGCTCGTAGAGCTCAAAAGCCTCGGCGGTGGTCCAGGCGGGGTGGTCGGGATCGCCGGCGTCGTCGACATCGTCGCTATCTTCGACGTCGTCGCCGACATCCTCGACATCTGCCGGATCGTCGGCGTCATCTGGATCGGCCACATCGCCAGTATCTGCGGGGTCTTCGGCGTCTTCGGTGTCGGTGGCGTCGGTGGGATCTTCGGTGTCGGAGGCATCTGCGGGATCTTCGGCGTCTTCAACACCGTTGGCGTCGCCGGCGTCGTTGCCGCTGTCGAAGATGCTGCCCACGTCATCGCCGGTCGGGATACCGCGGCGTGGTCCGTCATCGTCGCTGCAGGCCATGGCGAGGAGCAGGGCGCATAGCGCGAGCGGCGTGATGAGCGTGCGGTGCGAGGTCGGGCGCGGCATCGGTCCTCCAATCATTTTTAGCGGGGTCGACCGACGCAGGAGCCGCGCGGACCGACATCATCGTTTTATTAAAGATGCTCCGAGTATCGGGGAGGACCACCCGAAGTTCAATGTCGACGCCGACGTGTGGTTTCGACTCAGCGCGAGCTCAGGGGCCAGGCCTCGGCCAGCAGTTGCAGGGAGCGGGCGCGGGAGGCGTGGGAGGCGGTAAACGTGGCGATCATCAGCTCGCTGGCGCCGGTCTTTTCGGCAAAGGCGCGAAGTTCGCCGCTGACGCGCTCGGCGGTGCCGATGAACTGCAGCTGGCGGTGTCCCTCAATGAGGCGGCGGTCCATGGGGGTGTAGGGGTAGGCGACGGCCTCCTCGGGGGTGGGGAAGGGGCCGGGCTGACCGCGGCGAAGTCGCACCATCGCCAGATCCCAGGAGGTTGCCAGACGTTGGGCTTCTTCGTCGGTGTCGGCGACGATGGCCGCGGCGGCGACGAGCACGTGCGGCTCAGGAAATTGCGCTGAGGGGGTGAAGTTGTCGCGGTAGGCGTTGAGCGCGGGCAGCGGATCGGTGGGGCTGAAGTGGCTGGCAAAGGCATAACCCACGCCGAGCTGGCCGGCCATCTTCGCGCTGGCGCCGCTGGAGCCCAGAAGCCAGATGGGCGGAAGCTGCACATCGTCGGGCATCACCTTGATGCGCGCGAAGGGGTGCTCCTCGGGAAGATCGCCGGCGGACATGCCGCGCAGCTCCTGAAGTTGGGAGGGAAACTGGTTGGCATCAAAGGCGCGCAGCGCGCGCAGGGTGGCCTGGTCGGTGCCCGGCGCGCGGCCGATGCCTAAGTCGATGCGATCCGGGTGCAGGGCCTCCAGGGTGTGGAAACGCTCGGCGACCTGCAGGGGCACGTGGTTGGGGAGCATGATGCCGCCCGAGCCCACGCGGATGGTGGAGGTATGCGCCGCCAGGTGCGCGATGAGGATCTCGGGGGCGGAGCTTGCCACCCCCTGCATGCCGTGGTGTTCGGCGACCCAGTGGCGTTTGTAGCCGAGGGATTCGGCGAGTTGGATGAGTTCGACCGACTGGGCCAGAGCCTGGGAGGGGGTGATCTCGGAGCTTACGGTCGCCAGATCGAGGACAGAGAGGGGAATCATGAGGGCATCCTTGCAGTAGGCATCAGCGCGTGTTCGCCACCCCCCACGAATGGGGGGCAGGCGAAGTTTGTCGTAAAGACTATTACGCCGTGAGCTATCGTTGGCGCCGTGTCTGCTGCGTTGAGAGCGTCCCGGGCGGTGTTGCAAAGCCTCGACGATGCTAAAGCATCGCCTGCGTTTTGCGCCTTGCCCGAGAAGCCCTCAACCTCGCAGCCATCGACGTCAACTTCTGCTCACGGCGTAGTAAGGCGCAACGCCGGGTGCTTCTTCCCCGAATGCTCTTTTGTGAGGAGGTGCAGGTTCAGCGGGGGCCAGCTTCAGCGCAGTGTGGCGCCCTGCGCGCTGAGCCAACTCGCTGCACGATCGCGCTGGTCGCCCTGGAGCACGATGGTGTCGTTTTCGAGGGTGGCGCCGCAGCCCAGGACGCGTTTGAGCTGGCCGACGAGGTCTTCGAGCGCATCTTTGGACGGCACGCCCGCACCGGCCTTAAAGCCGCCCAGGAGGGTGACCGTTTTGCCCCCTCGCCCTTTGCGCTCCACGCGCAGGTGCAGGTTTTTTTGGCGATTGAGATCGAGGGGGGCGGCGTCGGGAGCGTTTTCGTCGGGCGCTTCGGCGGTGTTTTCCGCGTCATTTGTGGGTTCTGGCGAGGCACCAAAATGAGCGGCGAAGGGGTTATGGCCAAAGCCTTTTGCGTCGGCGTCGGGGGCGATTTTTTTGGATTTGCTGCGCTTGCCCATGGGGTCGCTCCGGGGTCTGAGGGGAGGGGCATTGAGACTCTTATGGCGCGGATCTGCTTGAAAATAAAGGGGCGGACGCCGGTGTGTCGCGGATGCTCAGTGGCGAGGAGCGGCGCGGGCCCTGGCGAGTGTTAAGGGGGAGGGGTGGCATCACACGCGTGGCTGTTTCCGACGTTGAGGCAGGGGGATCGGGGCTGGTCGGTGGTCTGGCGAGATGCGCTGGTCGGGCTGACACTCTGGGTGGTGATGGTGCCCGAGGCGATGGCCTATGCCACGATCGCCGGGGTGGCGCCGGTGGTGGGGCTTTATGCGGCGATGGCGGCGTTGGTGGCCTATGCGGCGCTGGGGCGATCGCCGAAGGTGGTGGTGGGGCCGATGGCGGCGACGGCGGCGTTGAGCGCGGCGATGCTCGGGGCGCTGGGGCCGGCGGATACGACGGAGGCGCTGGCGCTGACTGCGGGGTTGGCGGTGGCCAGCGGGGCGGCGGCGCTGCTGGCCGGATTGCTGCGCCTGGGCTTTGTGGTAGCGATGATCTCAAGGCCGGTGCTTAAGGGCTTTGTGGTGGGGTTGAGCCTGGCGGTGGTCTGGGGGCAGCTGCCGGTGCTGCTGGGCGCGGAGCACGCTTCGGGCGGTTTTTTTGATGTGCTGCATATGTGGGGTGACGTCGGCGACTGGTTCAACGGGGTCAGCGCGGCGCTCGGTGTGGGGGCGCTCGTTGTGATGCTGGGTTTTCGCCGTTTTGCGCCGCGGGTGCCCGGCGCGATCGTGGCGGTGCTTGTGAGCATCGGGCTGGCGTGGGCGCTGGAGCTGCGCGATGTCGGGGTGGTGATGGTCGGCGCGCTGGCAAGGACGCCGCCGCAGGTGGGATTTCCGGAGTTGAGCACGCTGCGCTGGCAGGAGCTCATCGGACCGGCGCTGGCCGTGGCGCTCGTCGGGTTTGCCGAGGCGGTGGCCGCGGCGAGGGCGGTGGGGTCGAAGGTGGAGGGCAACGCCGAGCTTGTGGCGCAGGGGGCCGCCAACCTGAGCGCGGGGCTTGTGGGGGGAATGGTGGTCAACGGCAGCCTCTCCAAAAGCGCGGTCAACCGCGACGCCGGCGCGCGCACGCAGCGCAGCGGGTTGGTCGCGGCGCTTCTGGTGGCGATCACGCTTTTGTGGCTCGGCGGAATTTTTGGAAGTCTTCCCTCGGCGACCCTGGCGGCGGTGGTGATCGCCGCGCTCTGGGAGCTCATTGACTTTAAGGGCCTGCGGGCGCTCTACCAGGCCACGCGGTGCCATCATGTCGCCGGCGTTGCGGTGTGGGCGGACGCGGTGGCGGCCTGGGTGACCTTTGCGGGTGTCGTGCTGGTGGGTGTGCTTGAGGGGTTGCTGGTGGGGGTGGGGCTCTCGCTGGTGCTGATGCTCTACCGGTCGAGCTGGCCGCATATCGTGGAGCTGGGGCGCGTGGGGGAGGATGAGGAGGCGCCCTACGGTGATCTGGCGCGTCACCCGCGTGCGAAGCGGGTGGAGGGGGTGGTGATTTTGAGGGTGGAGAGCGGGCTGTACTTTGTGAACGCCGACCATGTGCGCGGGGAGCTGCGCAAGGCTGCAAAACGCCCGGGGGTGCGCGCGGTGATCTTAGACGGGGAGTCGGTGCCGGTCATTGACATGAGCGCGGCGCATATGCTGGTGGAGTTGGCCGGGGAGTTTCGCAAGCAGGGTCAGCACCTCGCCATCGCCCGGGATATTGGCCAGGTGCGGGACCTGCTCGCCAGCGAGGCAGAGCAGGCCTCGATGCTGCATTTTACCTCGGTGGTGCAGGCGGTTCGGGCGCTTGCGAGAGGTTGATTCGGGCTAAATGTTCAATAAAATCAATGCATTGTGTCGAGTGTGGTGCGGCCGTTAAGGCTGAGCATTCCCTGTCGCGAACGCCTCATTCGGATTGAAATGTATTGCGCATGTGGGCGGCGACGCGGTCCAGCGCCTGGTCGAGAAAACGGCGCAGCTCGTCGTTTTCGACCTGCTCGTCGAGGGCCTGGCGCATGCAGAGCATCCAGGCCTGGCGGGCGTCTTCGTCGATGATGAAGGGGGCGTGACGCATGCGCAGGCGCGGGTGGCCGTGCTTTTCCATGTAGAGGGGCGGGCCACCGAGCCAGCCGGTCAGAAAGAGCACGAGCTTCTCGCGGGAACTCTTCAGGCTGCGGGCATGCATCGCGCGGATGGTGGCCGCCTCGGGCAGGGTGTCCATCAGGTCGTAGAAACGATCGACGAGGGTCTGCACGGCCTCGGCGCCGCCGAGGAGCTCATAAGGGGTGGGTTGTTCGGGGGGCTGCGTCATCGGGATCACGTCGCGGAGGTTGAGGCAGATGGCGGTCGCGGCCATCGATAGTCGCGGCTTGCGATCGGGTCAACGGGACAGGATGTCGGGATCATCCCGATGATGATTCAGCGGCGCATGATGATGTCGAAGCGCCCCTGCTTCTCAAAGCCCTCCGGCCCATCGCTCAGATCCATGATGAGGGTGGGATCGTCGGAGGCGCACACCCCGCAGGAGTCGTTGGGAGCGAGGTAGGGGTCGTCGGCGAAGTAGAGCTGGGTGGTGAGCGGGATAAAGCCGGGGCGCGTGATGGTGAAGTGAATGTGGGCGGGGCGAAAGGCGCCGGCGTTGAGGTAGTGGCCCGGGCGGATGGTCTCAATGCGGTAGTTGCCAGACGCGTCGGTGACGATCTGGGCGCGAAGGCGGTAGTTGGCGCCGGAGTGGTAGTTGCCCTCGGCGTCGGCCTGCCACACATCGATCAACGCGCCTTCGATGGGGGTCTGGCAGTCGGGCTCAAAGACGGTGCCTTCGATGAGGATGCGCTCTCCGGGCTCTTCGGCGCTGGCGAGCTGGATACGTTGCGGGGCACCGGGCTCGTAGAAGGGCCCCTCGATGTCGGAGCCGGTGGGCTGGCATTGGCCGGCGTCGACGTCGGGGCTCCCGGTGTCGGAGGCCGCGTCGAGGCCCGTGTCCGCGCCGGTATCCGTGCCGGTATCCGTACCGGAATCGGGCCCGGCGTCGGGGGTGCGGTTGGTGGAGGTCTGGCCGCAGGCCAGCGCGCCCACGCCCACGAGCCCCACCACCGAGCTCCGGCTGAGAATTTTCAAAAAGTCTCGGCGCCCCAGGGCGGGGCGGCCCGGGGCGGTGAACTTGCGTGTATCGTCAGACATCGGCGCGCCTCATCATCGGGACGTCGGGGGAAAGGATCGCCGCCGGGCTCCCGACTCGCGCAAAGCGCGTCATCGGGGAAGGAGGGCGACACCGTAAAACCAACGCTTCGAAGATAGGACGCTGAGGTGCTGAACTCCATCGAAACGTTTCGATGGGTATGTTTCGTTTTTGTTAACACATACGCCCGGCGCGCGGCTCGAACGCGGAGTATTGACCGCAGAAGCTCGTTGAAGGAGCCGCGCGCCGGGCAGGGCGATTCGGTTCAAGCGTGGGGCTGCACGCTCTCATGCAGATCGTCCATGTCGCCGCGGCGGTAGCTCTCCAGAGCCTTTCGCACCAGGCGACCGTAGTTCTCGTCGGCTTTGTCGAAGAGCTCAAGCTGGCGTTTGATGATGTCTTTTCGGCAGCCGCCCATGGACTCGACGATGTTGACGGCCAGGCGCACCTTCTCGTCGCGATCCATCAGGCGGAAGAGGTCGCCGGCCTGGGTAAAGTCGTCGTGATCGACGCGGGAGTCCCAGCGGTCGACGGTGACATCGCCCAGATGCCAGGGGGGCTCGTTGTAGTCGGGGTTGGGGCGCGGAGCGCCCTTGATGCTGTTGGGATAGTAGTTGGGAAAGCCGGTGCCCTCATCGTGCATGCCGCCGAACTGGCCGTCGCGCAGGTAGTTATGCACCGGG
Organism: Lujinxingia vulgaris; assembly: GCF_007997015.1. Taxonomy (NCBI): domain Bacteria; class Deltaproteobacteria; order Bradymonadales; family Lujinxingiaceae; genus Lujinxingia; species Lujinxingia vulgaris. The sequence continues at coordinate 145,700 of NZ_VOSM01000005.1, read as the reverse complement.
CAGCGGGGCTTGTTGACGCTTAAGTCGCGGTAGTTGACGCCGACGCGGTAGAGGTGCGCGTCCTGATAGGAGAGCAGCCGCGCCTGGAGCATCTTGTCGGGGCTCGGGCCGATACCGGGGACAAAGGCGCTGGGGTTGAAGGCCGATTGCTCCACCTCGTGGTGGTAGTTTTTGGGGTTGCGGTTGAGCTCCAGCTCCCCAACCTCGATCAGCGGGAAGTCGCCGTGGGGCCAGACTTTGGTGAGATCAAAGGGGTTCCAGCGGAACTCGTTGGCCTCATCCTGCGTCATGACCTGGATGTAGGCCTTCCAGCGGGGGAAGTCGCCCTTGTTGATGGCCTCGATCATATCGCGCTGATGGCTCTCGCGATCATGGGCGATGAGGTCTGCGGCCTCGGCGTTGGTCAAACACTCGATGCCCTGCATCGTCTTAAAATGAAATTTGACCCAGACACGCTCCCCCTCGTCGTTGATCATCGAGTAGGTGTGGCTGCTGTAGCCGTTCATGTGGCGGTAGGTCCGCGGGATGCCGCGGTCGCCAAAGAGCCAGGTGACCTGGTGCAGGCTCTCCGGGCAGAGGCTCCAGAAGTCCCACTGCATGTTGGCGTCGCGCAGGTTGGTCTCGGGGTGGCGCTTCTGGGAGTGGATGAACATCTGGAATTTGTAGGGGTCGCGCACGAAGAAGACCGGGGTGTTGTTGCACACCAGATCCCAGTTGCCCTCGTCGGTATAGAACTTCATGGCGAAGCCGCGGGGGTCGCGCTCGGCGTCGGCCGCGCCGCGCTCCCCGGCCACGGTGGAGAAGCGCACCACGCATTCGGTCTTTTTGCCCTTCTTCGAGAAGATCGAGGCTTTGGTGTAGCGGCGGATGTCGTTGGTGACCTTGAAGGTGCCGTAGGCGCCGGTACCTTTGGCGTGCACGACGCGCTCGGGCATGCGCTCGCGGTTGAATCGCTGGATCTGCTCGATGAGGTTAACGTCCTGCATCAGGAGCGGGCCGCGTGGGCCGGCGCTGAGCGCGTTCTCCTGATCGCCCACCGGGGCGCCGTCGGCGGTGGTCAAAAGCGGGCCTCGACCGTTGCTGCTGGAGCGACCTTTGCGCGCGCCCTTGCCCGAGGACTTTGAGGCGCGGGACGAGGCGCGCGTCGACTTCGAAGGTTTCGATGACTTTGACGACTTCGACGCCTTCGACGACTTCGAAGCTTTCGCGGAGGTCGACACGGCGGAGGACTTCGAGGCTTTCGAGGACTTCGAGGCTTTCGAGGACCCGGACGATTTGGACGTAGCCGACGACTTTGAGGCGGAGGACGTTGAGGATTTTGAGGTCTTTGAAGACGTCGATGCGCGGGAGGTCTTTGCTGCCTTAGCCCCCCTGGAGGAGGGACCCGCTTTGGAGGCGTCGTCCTTTGCCGACGTGGTGTCACCGGGGGAGGACGCGGGAGCTTTGGCCTTTGCGGCCTGCTCGAGCTTTGCGCCTCTGGAGGCAGCCGCACCCCGGGAGCCGGCTTGAGATGCGGACGTTTTGCCGGAAGTGCTGCCTGGGTTGCGCGGCGATTTCTTGTCGTCTCGGGACGAGCCAGCCATGGGGCCTCCTGCGGTCGGGGGGAACGTCGTTGGGGGTCAGTAGCGAAGAACATCTACGGCCAACTACGTGCCTCTCCCCGATGAGGAGACAGCGTCTGGGGGCGCGCCGGGCGCGCATCTGAATGAGGCGTGGGGGGAAGTTTAACCACCTCTCGACGAGGGCAAGACCAGCGGTGGAAAAAATCTTCGAAGGGCGGATCAGGCTGGATTTTCCACGTCTTCGAGCTCTTCGCCGTCGACATAAAGCCAGCGCTCGGCGCCTTTTTTGTCGGGATCGGCGCGGCGCACAAAATGGCTGCGCTCCACAAAACTAAAGGGCAAACCATCCTGCACCAGCGTCACCTTAAAGGTCACATAACCTTCGGGCTCGCCGACCTCCCATTCGGTGCTCAAGATTCGCAGCTCAACGAAGTCGGTGGCTTTGCAGTAGCTCAGAAGTTCGCGGCGCCAGGCGGCGCGGTCGGCGTTGGCGCGCGGGCCCTGCGGGTCGGTGGTGGCCATCAGGTAGTCGACCTGGCCGAGCGCAAAGGCGGAGAAGCGCGAGCGCATCAGCTCTTCGGGGGAGCTGGCGGGGAGGCCGCGGTGAAGTTTGCCGCAGCAGATGGCGGTGGGTTTGCCGCTGGAGCAGGGGCAGGTGCGTCGTCTCATGATGTGTAAGTCGTTGAAAGTAGGTTGGAATCTGGCTCAGGGGTCTAGCTTTCGGGCAGGCGAGTGCATCGCGCTGTGGTGGTGCGGTGTGGCGCGACTTCATGATCCCATAGCCCGGAATGACCGGGAGGAGAAGTGATGAAACAGGCGCTGATCATTTATGAGTCGATGTACGGCGACAACGAGAAGGTGGCCTACGCTATCGCCCAGGGGTTGGCCACGCAGATGCGTGTGGACGTGATGGAGGTGAGCTCGGCGCCGCCCAGGGTCGACACCTCGATCGATCTTCTGGTGGTTGGCGGTCCCACGCATATGACGCGGATGAGCAGCGAGAAGTCCCGCTCGCGCGCCGGCAATGAGGTCGATGAGGAGGAGTGGGAGCCGCTCTCGGAGACGGGCGTGCGCGAGTGGTTGACCCGGCTGCGGGCCCGCGGGGAGATGGGGCGAGGGGCGGCGGCGGCCTTTGGCACCAACCTCAATGAGCCGCGGTGGGTCTCGAAGTTGGGGCAGGCTTCGCACGCCATCGCCCGCAGACTCAAGCGCCTGGGCTTTCAGATGATCGAGCCGCCGGAGACCTTCTTCGTCGAGGAGGTACAGGGGCCGCTGAGCGAGGGGGAGGTGGAGCGGGCGCATCGCTTCGGGGTGCAGCTGGCGCGGCATTTTGCCGAGGCGCCGCGCCCTCACGCCTGACGTCACCTTCACGTCAGGGCGTGGCGGTCGGCGTAAAGGCGCATCACAAAGTCGCCGGCGGCGGTGTTGCGAAAATCGTCGATGAGACGTCGAAGATCGTCGGGGGCGCTCTCCAGCGGGGGGAGCGGGGCACCGTATTCGGGCGGGGCGACCAGGGGGCCGGCCAGGCTGGCAAAGGTCAGGTCGGCGGCGCTGAAAGACTCGCCCCCGAGGTAGGGCCGGCCATCGGCCAGCGTCTGAGCGACGCGGGCAAAAAGGTCGTCGATGCGGCCGCGGGCGCGCTGGGTTCGCTCGGGGGTGATGCCGTAACTCTTTGAAATGGCTCGGCGAACTGCGCCGAAGCTAAGACGCATTACCGAGGACTGCCAGCCTTTGCCGCTGCTCACCATGAAGTCGCGGGTGTAGCCCGGGTGCTCCAGCAGCACAGCATAGATCGCCAGGCGCACTGCGGGGCCTAAGCGGCGGTCGAACTCTTCCTCCCAGGCCTCAATGGCGTCGGGCTGCGCCTCATCGAGCGGGGTGGCCGGGAAGAGGCGAGTGCCGCTGCCGACCTGATCGCAGAAGTGGAGGATGTCGGTGGAGTCGCCCACCGTCTTCTCGCCAGCCTTGAGGATGGGCACCGAGCGCTGGCCGGCGGGCATCGCGCCGGCCAGGTGCAAAAGGGGCAGATACGCCCGTTCCTCAAAGCCCAGCCCGTGGTGGTCGAGCGCCCAGCGGGCTTTTTCGCAAAAATGGCTGAAGGGGATCGTGATCAGCGTGTAGGGCATGGCGAGGCTTTTCTGGCGAGAAGATGCGCGTTGGCGGGTGATCAGTCGCGCTCGCTTAAGGGGCGGCGGTCGCGTCGCTCACGGCGCGGGGCGCTGGTGGTGTTGGAGGACGCATTGTTGGACGACGAGGCGTCGGACTTCTGCGAGGCCGCGCGGCGCTGCGCGCCGCGGCTACGGCGTCGGCTCGACCCCCGGCGCTTCGATCCTGAACCTCGCGAGCTCCGGCCGGAGCCCTGGTTGGCGTCGCCGCCCTGCGGGTCGCTGTTGCGCTGGCCGCGGCCCTGCGCGTTGCGGCTCTGGCCCTCGGCGCTGGCGCTTTTCTGACTCGAGGGGCTCTGCTCACCCTTATTCGAGCCTCCTCGCCGGCCGCGGCCGGAGCGCCGGCGGCGGTTGCGCTGGCTGCTGGCGCGCTCGCTCTTCTCGGAGCTGCCGCCCTCGCCACTGGCGCTGCGGGTCTCTTCGGTGCTCTTCTGCGAGCTGCGCGCGTTGCTGCTGCGGCTGTTTCGGCTGCTGCGGCTGTTGCGACGGCGGTTGTTTCCACCACCGCGGCTCTTGCGGCCGCCGCTGCGTCGTCCACCGCCGGAGCGCCGGCCGCCGCGGCTCTTGCGCTTGCCGCCGCCTCCGGACTGCGCCGCCTTCATCACCTTCTCGCTGTGAAAGGCCTGCTCGGTATCCACCGGGATCGCTTCGCCGGTGATCTTCTCGATGTCGCGTAGGTAGTCGCCCTCGGAGTCGTCGCAGAACGCAATCGCGGTGCCGCTGCGCCCGGCGCGGCCGGTGCGACCGATGCGGTGCACGTAGCTCTCGGGCTCGTTGGGAAGATCGTAGTTGAAGACGTGGGTCACGCTCTCCACGTCGATGCCGCGGGAGGCCACGTCGGTGGCCACCAGGATGGTGATCGAGCCGTCCTGGAAGCCGTCGAGCGCGCGGCGACGCGCGTTCTGGCTCTTGTTGCCGTGGATGGCCGCGGCCTTAAAGCCGGCGCGCTCAAGCTTCTTGGTCAGGCGGTTGGCGCCGTGCTTGGTGCGCGTAAAGACGATCGACGAGTCGACCTTCAGATCGACGAGAAGTTCGCAGAGGAGCTCGGCCTTGTCGGATTTTTCGACAAACATCACGCGCTGGTCGATGGCCTCCACCGTGGTCGATTCCGGGGTGATGTCGATGCGCACCGGATCGCTCATGAAGGTGTTGGCCAGCTTCGCCACCGAGGGGGGCATCGTCGCCGAGAAGAGCAGGTTCTGGCGCTCCCCGCGCATCAACTTCAGGATGCGCCGCACATCCGGCACAAAGCCCATGTCCAGCATGCGGTCGGCTTCATCGAGCACGAAGAAGTCGACGTTTTTGAGATCCACAAAGCCGCGGCCCTGCAGGTCGAGCAGGCGCCCGGGGCAGGCCACAAGGATGTCGACGCCCCGCTCCAGAGCGCGGATCTGGGGCTTTTCGTTGACCCCGCCAAACATCACCAGGTGGCGCAGCGGCAGGTGCTTTCCATAAAGTTCAATCGACTCCCCAATCTGGGCGGCGAGCTCGCGGGTCGGCGAGAGGATCAGGGCGCGGATGGGCCGCTTGCCGCGGGGGGGCTTCTCGGCGGCCAGGTGCTGAAGCACCGGCAGCGAGAAGGCTGCGGTCTTGCCGGTTCCGGTCTGCGCGCATCCGAGCACGTCGCGGCCCTTGAGCAGCGTGGGGATGGCCTGGGCCTGAATGGGAGTGGGGGAGGTGTAGTTCTGGGCGGCGATCGCCCGTTGAAGAGGTTCGATCAGGTCGAGCTTTGCAAAATCGTTCAAGGAGATACCGTGGTAAGAGGGGCGTTCCAACTGAGCGCCGCATGTGTTTGGTGCGTGGTTAACAGATCAGGCACCCCCACACCAGCATCAACGCCGCATCAGCTCACCAGGACGACCCCAGCGGCGTCGCTGCGGATTCGCAGTAGCGCTGCTACAGCTTCATCCTTGCTCCTTGCTGGATGCCGCCCTGGATGCGCTGATGGTTCGGGGGTTAACCATAAGATGACCCCAGCGTCGTCGCTGCGGATTCGCAGTAGCGCTGCTACAGCTTCATCCTTGCTCCTTGCTGGATGCCGCCCTGGATGCGCTGATGGTTCGGGGGTAAACCCTGGGACAACCCCAGCGTCGTCGCTGCGGATTCGCAGTAGCGCTGCTACAGCTTCAATGCATCAACGCACCAGGACGACCCCAGCGGCGTCGCTGCGGATTCGCAGTAGCGCTGCTACAGCTTCATCCTTGCTCCTTGCTGGATGCCGCCCTGGATGCGCTGATGGTTCGGGGGTTAACCATAAGATGACCCCAGCGGCGTCGCTGCGGGCTCGCGGTAGCGCTGCTACAGCTTCGCCCTTGCTCCTTGCAGGACTTTGCCCTGGGTGCGTTGATGGTTGGGGGGCAAATGTAAAATGCGTTGATGGTTTGGGGGTACGCTGGTGAATCAAACTTCCCCGGCGCGGATGGTTGGCGGTAGGCGGAGCATGTCTCGGGTGGGGAACGCAGGGGGGAGGGCGAACGTTCCCGGGAGTGTTGAGGCGCGGGGGCCTGACCCACACGATCGTGGCGGCTGTCGACCCGGCCGGGCGCGCGGGTTAGGTTAGGCGCGTTTGAATCTTCTCTTATGCGTAGGGAGCGACCTTATGAAGATGACCCACCTGACCTGCTTTAGCTGCGGCTGTGAGGCCGAGCTTACCGGCGTGTTTCGCTCTACGACCTGCCCGGCGTGCGATGCGGATATGCGGGTGTGCAAAAACTGCCGCTTTTACGACACCAGCGCCTCCAAAAGTTGCCGGGAGCCGGTGAGCGAGCCGGTGCACGATAAAGAGCGCGCGAATTTTTGTGACTTCTTTCGCCCCGCGCCTCCGAAGGGGGATGGTGGTGGGGAGGTGCGAAGCGAGGCCGATGAGGCCCGGGCGAAGCTTGAGGCGCTTTTCAAGAAATAGCGCCGACACGCCAATGAAGACGTCACACGCCACTCAGAGGGCGATGAATCGCTATTGGCGTCGGGGGCCGATTGCTAACAGGGGAGCCATAGAGACGGGGTGAGGTGTTTGGAAAAAGCGGTAGGGGGAGTGTCAATAAGTAAGTGACGCCACAAAACGGGGCATAAGCCAGAGCCGGAAAGGGAAGCCTTCGGGTTTCAGGCACTTTCAGGCGACGTAAAAGTCATGGTCTTTATTATGAGGCAGGTTGTGATGGTTGATGCACAAACGTCTGACGCGGGTAGAGGACACACTGGCCCTGGTGGGAAAACAGAGATTTGAAGCATCCCACGCGTTGAAGATGACGGTTGTATGTTTAGGGTAGGTCAAAGATGAGGTGCATATGAGTGACAATATCCCGAAGGCTGTAGAGATCATGCTATGCATGGGAAGGCTGGCGCGACGAAGTGATGTCGAAGTTTTGTCTGTAGCCCGTGACGGAGGTCCGAGGGTCGGGTGGAAAGATCGTGTCCCGGAAGATATGTATCGTTTCAGCTTAGTGAGCGATGGGGTGTATTTTTACTGGAAATTCTCCGACGATGATGGCTACACAGCACATGATATCGCTGTGAGAGGGCTTGATACGAATAGTACCATGCATCCTTTTTACCGAGATTCAGCGATTAGCCGGGTCGATGATGAGGGGACTGAGTGGATCTTAATTGAGGGGACGGGGGACGCTGGAACTGAGATGAGTTTAAACCTGGAGGAGACCAGGTTTCAGACGGTGCCGGGTGGAAAGGCGATCGATGTGTCGTCCTTCGACGAACTCATACAAAAGGCGATCGACGCTAACTTCGCGCTAGGCTGGCGAGGTGACGAGCCGAACTTCGTCGATGAGGTCAACGAGCGCCTTAAAGAACAGGTCGCTCCGCGAAAGACCTTTAAAATCCGGGTGGACTCCAGGCGAGACATCAGTGCCTCGGAGTATCGGCGCCACTATATGTATGAGCTCGCCGAGGGATCGTTTGACAGGCATATGGAAGCCGTGGGGCGTCCGGAGCGCGCAGCGACCCTGGATAAAGAGGAGAGAGGGAGGGTTTTTGACGAGGTTTTCGGCGATATCAGCGCCTTTGATGCGAAGCTGGCCAAAAAAGTACTCATGGCAAACACGAATTACTGGGGTAAGAAAAAGACGAAGGGCGCGTTCAAAAAGCATTACAGATGTGATGGCAAGCCGCTGATTCGCTATGTGTTTACCGTGGAGAGATTGTATACCGATGGTCGTTTAAAGGTTGAGAGTCCAGATGAGCTTCTTTGGCGGATTCTGATCGATCGAGAAAGCGCAGATCTTGATGCTATAGTGAAATATAGTAAGCGGTGGCGCGGGGGCGACCTGGACTCAGATACACTTCGCGAACTGCTCAGGATTGCCTACACTGGTAAATTGGGGTGCCATATTCGATCACATACGCACTCGGAAACTCTCAAGAGTTGGGAAGATACGGATTATCGAGAGTGTCAGATCGATTTTATCGTCGAGTCCGACGTAGGATTGGACTTTGCAGAAGGAGAGACGTGGGACGTGTCGCTTCTCCCCAAAGGTTTTTGAAATCTGGCGTCGGGTTGAGCTTTGATGACAGGGCGTCGGAAAGCGAAAACTCGTTTGTGGTGTGATGGGCGGGGATGGTGTCTGTCGTGATCGGGCCGCGCTGGAGGGCAGGGCTGCATCGGGGGGGAGGCAGCGAGGCCGATGAGGCCCGGGCGAAGCTTGAGGCGCTCTTTAAGAAGTAACGCTTCGGGGCAACGCGAGCGCTCAGCCGTACACAAGCCGCCGCATCCTCCCCGGCACGATCGCCATCAGGATCAGCGAGAGGGCCACAAGCCACACCACACTCACACCCACCTCCGGGGTCAACTCGCCCGTGGCCAGCCCCCGCATCAGGTGTACGCCGTGGTAGAGCGGTGTGCACCAGGCGATCTCCGCGCCGAAGGGAAAGCGCTCCACCGGGAAGAAGATGCCCGAGAACAAAAAGAGGGGCGTGATGAAAAGCGTGTAGAAATAAGAGTAGAGATCGATGGTGCGAATAAAGGTCGAAAACCACATCCCGATCAGTCCAAAACACGCGCCGATGAGCATGACGCCAAAAGGCATCAAAAGCGCAAAGGGGCTGGTGAGAATCGGATAGCCCACAAGACCCATAGCAGCTAACACAATTAAAAATCCCGCGCCGTAGATCGAGGCGCGGGTCACCGCCCACATCAATTCGCCGGCGGCGACATCCTGAATCTGGGCCGGCGTGCAGAGGTAGGCGTCGTAGAGGCGATCGAAGTTGAGCTTGATAAAGAGGTTGTAGGTCACCTCGAAGACCGCGCCGTTCATCGCCGCCGACGCCAGCAGACCGGGTCCGATAAAGGCGATATAATCCTGCCCGCTGATGCCCTCGCCCACATAAAACCCAAGCCCCAACCCCATGCCCACAAGATAAAGCAGGGGTTCAAAAAAGTTGGGCAGAATATTCTTGAGCCAGGTGCGGCGGTACACGGTGGCGTTTCGCCACCAGACCGCCAGGGCCATCTTCAGGTCAATGTCGCCGGGAAGTCGCATCGTTTAATCCTCCAGGCCGCGGCCGGTGAGCTCCAGAAAGACATCTTCGAGGGAGGCGCGCCGCACCATCGCCGGGTGGTCGGGTAAGTTTTTGGTCAGGTCGCCGACCAGCGCTTCGGGACTTTCCACGTAGAGGAGCACGCGGTCGCGCAGGTGCTCCACGCGTTGCGCGCGCTCAAGGAACGGCCGGGCATGGTCGGGAAGTGGCCCGCGGCGCAGGCTGAGCTCGATGACCTGCGGGGCGCTGCAGCGGGCGATGAGGCCTGTGGGGGTGTCGCAGGCCACGATGCGCCCCTGGTCCATGATGGCGATGCGGTCGCAGAGGCGCTCGGCCTCGTCCATGTAGTGCGTCGTGAGCACAAGCGTGACGTTGTCTTCGCGCAGGCGCGCCAGGCCGTCCCAGACGTTCTGGCGAGCGCGGGGATCGAGGCCGGTGGAGGGCTCATCCAGAATCACGTTGCGGGGGCGGCTGATGAGCCCGCGCGCGATCATCAGCCGGCGCTTCATGCCCCCGGAGAGGGCCTGCACCCGCTGGTCGGATTTTTCAACCAGGCCCGCAAACTCCAAAAGCTCGTCGCAGCGCCGGTTCGCCTCGGCGGTCGACATGCCGTAAAAGCGGCAAAACACCCGCAGGTTTTCGCGCACCGTCGTCTCGGTATCCAGATTATCTTCCTGGGCGACGACGCCCATCTGCGCTTTGATCTGGCGGTCGAAGTCGCCGCTGGCCGCGTCCAGCCCCAGCACCTCCAGCTGGCCGCCGTCCACCGGAGACGCCCGGTAGATCATGCGCATCGTGGTCGTCTTGCCCGCGCCGTTCGGCCCCAGAAAACCAAAACACTCCCCGCGCTCAATCTCAAAATCGATGCCGTCGACGGCCACAAACTCGCCAAAATTTCGACGCAGGCCGCGCGCCAGCACCGCCGGCGCTTTTTCGTTCAGGGTGGGAGATGAAGCGTCAGGAGGCATCGCTGGAACTCCGTTTTTTCTAATCAGGTTTTTCTAATCAGGTTTTTCTAATCAGGTTTTTCTAATCAGGGTTTTTGATCAGGGGTTTTCGAACAAAAAATGAGATGCAGGGGGCTCTGCCAGGGCTCTGCGGAGTCGGTTGTAGCAGAGGAGGGAGGATGGGCGCGACGGGCACGATGGCGGGGCGGGAGGTTGAGATGTAAAATTATGTTATTGGGTTTGCGTGCGAGGAGAAATGGGATATCGGGGGGCGACGCGTCGCAGGGCGCGGCAGGTGAGGCCCTGAAGCACGATAGCGCACAATCAGGAGGTGCAGGTTGAAACACGAGCAGCAGCGTAGCGTTCTGAAGGGATGGATGAAGCTCAAGGGCCTGATGGGCGCGGCGGTGGCGCTGGGGGTGATGGCGTCGGCGTCGCTGGCGAGCGCGCAGGAGAGCGAGGCGGTCGAGGAGGAGGCGGAGGCGGAGGCGATTGTCTTCGGCCTGGATCTCTTTCCTTACGTGGGGACGTCGTCGGCGCTTCCGGACGCCCCGCGCGTGGTGTCGTTCAATATGGTCGGGGGCCTGAGCGGGGGAACGCGGCTCTTTGAGTTGGGGGGCGCGCTGAATATCAACACCGGGGATGTGCGCGGCGTGCAGGTGGGCGGGGCGGCCAACATCAACCGCGCAAGCCGCGCCGGGGTGCAGGTGGGCGGGGCGCTCAACCTCAACGGCGGCCAGGTCAGCGGCGTGGGTGTGGGCGGAGCGGCCAATATCAATGGCGGGGATGTCGCCGGGGTGCAGGTGGGCGGGGCGCTCAACGTCAACCGCGGCGATGTCGCAGGCGTGCAGGTAGGCGGGGCGGCCAATATCAATGGCGGAGATTTTCGGGGCGTGCAGGTGGGCGGGGCGCTCAACCTGACCCGCGGCGATATGCACGGGCTGCAGATCGGCGCGGTGAATATCACCGGCGGCAAAGCCCGCGGATTTCAGATCGGGGCGGTCAATATCGCCGATGGCGAGCACGTCGGCATCGCCGCGGTGGGCATCTACCGCGGGGGCTACGTCTACCCGCAGGTCGACGTCTCCGATGAGGGGTTTGTGCAGGCGGGCATCAGGCACGGGGCGGGGGCCTTCTACCACAGCTACGCCCTGGGCACGCAGGCATTCGGCCGCGGCGAGGGCCAGGGGCCGGGGCTCGCGCTCTCGATTCGTATGGGGTGGCGCAAAGCGCTGAGCGAGGCGGTGGAGTTTTCGCTCGACGCCGGCGCCACCTCGTTGATTGGCGAGGGGGGGCATAACCCCTTCTCACTCTACAAGGTGCGCCCGATGGTGGCGGTGGAGCTCGGGGAGCGCCTGGCGCTCTTCGGCGGTCCGACGCTCAGCCTGGACGTGGCCAACAGCGCGGAGGGCGCGCTGCCGGAGGGGCTCCTCGGCGGCTGGATGTTCGGCGACCAGGTTCAGCTGCGGCCCGGCGCAACGGTGGGGCTTCGGGTGCTGACGCGCTGATCGTCCTGGTAAAGTGCCAGGCTCGTCAGCTGGCGAGGGTATGTATGAGAGCGCGGTCCGGGGCATGGTCGATGCCTCGGACTGCGCTTTTTCATATTTATATAGTTAAAGGGATGGGGGATGGCCTCGGGTGGGGAAAAGTCGCGTCCGAAACGATGCTATGTCGCAAAATACCACGGTGGGGGTGGGGTCGACGCGATGGATTGTGCCAGACTGTCACGGTCGGGTGGGGGGTAAGGTGATGGCATGTTGCAAAATACCACGGTGGGGGTGGGGTCGAAGCGATGGTCTGTTGCAAAATACCACGGTGGGGGTGGGGGCGAGGCGATGGTCTGTGCCAGATTGTCGCGTTTTTGGGGAATTGGGGGGATGGGGGGGTGAGCGGCCGACCTTCGAGGCACAACCCGCGAAGGAGTAAATTAGGGCGTTTTTCATCCCAATTCGATCATTCATTGCCTGTCCCGTGGTGTCGCGTCGCTTTAGCCTTGAAGGCGTAGTGCGGGCTCAACCCCATTGGGAGGCTCGCTTCGTCGGCAATACAATAACATTGAGGGGGGGCGCGTGTGATGGCCTTCCTGAAAGTTGGAGGCTCATGATGGAAGGACAGCAGCAAGAACAATCGTTTTTGAAGGGTTTTAAGGGCGGGTTGGGTCTGATCGCGGCGCTCTTTTTTGTCTTCGTGCTCGCCCCCTGCGCGATGTGCGGCGGATTGGCGGTACTGGGCAATACGGTAGGGGAGTCCGAATCGACCCGAGAGATGGCGGCGATCGAGCAAGAGGTGGACGACGTGCTGAGCGGCCGAAGGCCACCGACGGCGGAGAAGGAAGAGTCGGATTCGCCAGGCGCATCGGGTGAGTCGCGCCCATCGCCGCGAGGCAAGTGGCATGTGGACGTGAGAACCTCGGAGATGGATGACTCGAAGACGGTGGTCCTTGCGTTGGACTCGGAGAATCGAGTCGAGAACTGGCTCAGTCAAAAGAAGCAGGCCCGGTTGTTGATCCGTTGCCAGGAGAATCGGACCTCGGCCTATGTGAATACGGGCATGCAGGCGAACCCTGAGCTGGGAAATTACAATAAAGCCCACGCGCGTATTCGACTGGATCAAGACGAACCGAAGCGAGTGAACATGAGCGAGTCGACTGACGGGGAGGCTCTGTTCTTTCCCGGGAGCACCCGGTATCCCAAAATGATGGAAGGTAAGACGAAAATGCTTTTTGAGTTTACGCCCTTTAATCAGGGCAATGTTCGTTTCGAGTTTGATTTGACAGGCATCGATGAGGTTTTGCCTCAGGTCAAGGAGGCGTGTGGCTGGGGTTAAATGGTCTTTTTTAGTCGTCGGGGCGCTTTGAGCCCCGGCGCCCATCCTGCTACAACGAGCGCTCAATCCGACGATGGTGAGATGGTGTGCTCAGGGAGCAAACGTGGCGAGGTGGCGGGCCTGAGGGGCGCGCGCACGTGATGCCGGGGAGGTGGCGATGGTTTTGGAGACGTTGGAGCAGTGGATCCTGCCGGTGGCTGCGGTGGTTGCCGGCGTGGGGGGTGTGGGGGCGATCGCCTACTATCTGTGGCGCCTGCAGCGCGTCGATGCGTTCTGGGAGGCGTTTCGGGAGGCCCGGGGGTGGGATAAGCCGCATGATAAGCTGATGGATATCGCGCTCAAGGCCGAGACTCGTCAGGGAGCGGTGCGCATGCAGGCGGGGTACACCGAGGGGGGGAACGGTCGCCCTCCTCTTTTTGTGTTGCGTTTTGATTTTGATGCGCCCTTTCCCGAGGAGCTCAAGGTCATACCGCGTCGATCGGATCTTCGTGAGCAGCCTGCCGATGCGCGTTTTGGGCCCGAAGACTGGAAATTTCATCATGAGTTCTCGGTCCATAAGCCCTCGCCGGAGTGTGAGGTGTTCGGGCGCCTGGCCAACCCGGAGTTTGCGCAGGTGATGCTGGAACTGAAGCGTCCCGGGGTGAGGCTGTGGTTGAAGGAGGGGAGATTAAGCCTGACGCATACGATGCGGCTGACGCTGGATCAGGAGGTGCTCGGGAGGCTTATCGATGAGGCGATGGCACACGCGCAGAAGATCGCGGCGATGTCGGGGCTCACGCCCCTCGAGGATGAGCCGCCGAAGAGCGAACCTGGGGGCGCGGAAGTGAATGATGTTTGGGAGCGGGAGGTGGCGAGCTCCAGGGTGGAATGGTGAGGGGGCTAAACGTTTGTTCTAAACATGAGAGGGGTGGGTATGGATATGACCTTTGACGAGATCGGCAATCTTATCTCCTGGATCTTCGGGTTCGCGCTTTTTGCGACGATCGGGGCGGTGCTCTGGGGAGTCTGGAAGTACGATGATCCCCTTCGGGATATTCGTATTGCGCGGGGATGGAAACTTGTGGAGATCGAGGAGGGAAACGCCACGTGGAGGATCGTCATTCGTGTGGGGTCGATGCGTTTTCGCATAGGGAAGATGCACCTGGGAGACGACTACCGGCGAGGTTTGTCGTATGGCTGGGCGTTTGACCTGGAGTTTGATGCGCCTTTTCCTGGCGAGCTTGTGGTGGGGCAGCAGGGAGCGGAGGCGGGGAAGAGGCTGGATTTGCGTTTGATGGAGGTGGACGACACGTTTTTTGAGGCGTTTCCGGGGCACATACCCGGGGAGCGAGCGATGACGTCACCCTTGATGAAGGCGCGATTTGTGGAGCTGCTCGAGGCGTTTGAAAAGGATGACTACCGCCTGAGGTTGGCGGGGCGCCGGATTTGCATCTTCACGACCGAGGATCCCATAACGGAGAAGCGCCTGGAGGAGCACATCGATCGATGTCTGGAGGCCGGCAAGGAGATCGCGGCGTTGGCGGGGCTTAGCGGGGGGGGACATGCGTGGCAGAAAGTGCAGGGGGAGGAGTCCCTCGCGCGCGAGGCGTGGGGGCAGGAGGAGGTGCGCTCGCCGGTGGAGTGGTAAGGGGATGGTGAGAAAGGCCCGTTAAATACATTTGAATAGAGAGGGGAGGACTTCGTCTAAGCAGGCGACGCAAAACAACGTGAGCTTTTCCAGAAGATTCGCCACAGGCGAACGCCCGGAGAAGTTGAATATGACCATGGTCTTACAAACCGTGGTCGGAATGCTCTGTAGCGCGCGATGCCTGCGGGGTTTCTGCGCGTAAATACACTTTAATTTCAGTCTTTTGTGCGACATAGGGTGGTGTGATGAAGACGATGTCAACACGAGAAATTTCCGGAATTTCGCTCCTGTCCACCGTGGGAGTTGTGCTGGCGCTCGGCGTCATGGGGGCCGGGTGTGAGGGCTGTACGAGTTATTTTGAGCCCGAGAACAACCTGGAGGTCTACGAGGGGGCGCAGCCCGAAGAGGTGGAGTTTGCCTCGTACTGTCAGGGCGTGGAGCTGTCACGGCAGGGGGCCGAGCCCTTTGAGCGGGTGGACATCGATCTGCAGGTGTTCGATGTGGATGTGGAGGGGCCGAAGCTGCGGGAGGGGCTTTTTGTCGCCGAGGTGATTTATGGCGAGGGGGAGGGCGAGTCGTACACGATGCCGGTGTATTACGATGTGGTGGAAGAGACGCACTTTATCGTCTCGCCGCATCATCCCGACTCGTTGGAGGGGGGGCCGGTGGGGCTTCGATTTGACGATGGTCAGACGGCCTGTGAGGGGGAGTTTGACTGGGAGGTGGAGGCTTTGCCGCCGGCGCCGGGCGCGCTCATCGAGGCGTTGGAGACGAGCTCGGAGCTGGCCGTCGAGCTTCTGGCGACCTACGGGCTTACAGCACAGGAGGTGATGAGCGGGGATCTGGAGCAGATCCCTGTGATGGCGATACCGCTTGCGATTCAAGCCTGGGCGACGGCCCATCCCGACAATCCCGACTCGCTCAAGCGCCAGATCGAGGAGGGGCGTCTGGCGCTTTCTCCAGACGCCGAAGATCTGGAGGCGGTCGACCGGATCGTGGGCAAGCTCGGATTTGCGACGCGAAATCGCGAGGCGATTCTCGAGGTGGCGGAGCTTGAGGCCGAAGGGTTTGAGACCCGTTATACCGACCGCGGCCCCTCGGAGGGGTTGGGTTTTGGCGACGATCTGGGGAGCCGCCAGCAGGGCATCTGCGGCAGTCTGAGCCGATTTGTGGAGGTGGAGATCAACTCCTCAGACGACCTCTCCTATTACATGCGAAAGGCGGCCACCTCGGAGGCGTTGGCCGAAAGCACGGCGATGGTGGCGCAGGCGGTCGGGCTGCTTTCCAGCATTCCGGCACCCTCGGCGATTGTGGGTAAGTTGCTGGGCATCTTTTTAACGATCGATCAGCTGATGAAGAGCGCGCACGCCAACGCGTATCCCCGAGAACTTTACGCACCGGAGGTTCGAAGCTACGCGCCGAACTTTCTGGAGGACTACACACAGGCGGAGGAGTGGTCTGACTACTATATCTCGGCCAAGGCGCCCGGTTGGGATGTGACCAAAGATATCGGACAGCAGCTCGCCGGTCTGGCCTTTTCGCTGGCGGGGCGTTTTGACAAGGCCACCGGTCGTCAGAGTGACTCGGTGATCAACGAGCTTCTCGACAGCTTTGGGCTTGAAGACGATCTGGGGCGCGAAATCAGCGAGGCGTTGTTGGGATTTGTTCAGCAGCTCGGTCCGATGGAGTCGCTGGGGGGATGGCTCGATGGCAGCGGTGCGTGTGTGCTCAATCCGGGGCCCTGGGAGAACATTCGGGTGGGGATGACCGGCTCGAAGCTCAAGGTGGAGTACCCGGGGAAGATCGGGTCGCGGGCCAACGGCGCTGATGTTCGGGAAGGATTTTGTGTGGATGGAGGGCCGGGCGGTGTGCTCAACAGCTATGAGCCGCAGCGTTTCGGGGAGGGAGCGATCGAGGTGAAGGCCAATGGCTCTCGAGCGCATTTTCCGCCGGAGAGTAATGAAGGTAGCTCCCGCTGGGTTAAGAATATTGCGATTTTGCCCATTGAGGTTGTGATGGAGACGCCGAATGTGGCGGCGTTGCCCGGGGAGACGGTCACGTTGGAAGCAACCATTGAGAATGCCCACGACCCCTCCGGGATCTGGGAGGTTGTGATGGGTGAGGCGACCCTGGAGAACGAGCGGCGCAACGATAATCAGCTCAGCGTGGATGTGGTGCTGCCGGATAACGAGGAGGCGTTTCCGGTGGTCGTAGAGCTGCGGAGTCGTTCGAGCCGGGGCTTGCGTAGCGCGACGTGTGACCCGGTGCCGCGGACGGCGACCGCAGTGATCCGCGATGAATCCTTTTTGCGCATCAACCCTCGCGCGCGCTGTTTGAGCGAGGATGAAACACATCAGTTTGAGGCGGAGTACGCCAGCGCCGATCCGAGCGCACGGCCGGTGTGGTCGGCCAGCGACGGGAGCATCTCGCAAAACGGCCTCTTTGTGCCCGGAGAGGCTGAGGAGGTGACCATCACCGCTCGTCTGGAGGGGACGGAGCTGACGGATTCGGTGCGGGTGCGGGTGGGGCATTGCGAGTGTTTCTACGACATCCGGGTCAGTGGGATGGCCAACGGCACCATGGGTGCCTTCATGGGCATTACCGGTCTTTATGCGGATGGCATGCTGCTCATTGAGATGGGATATGAAAACCAACCCAACCTGCATGTGATCACCGCCGAGGTGCCCGGACCTTTCCCAACCGTGGTGCCTGCCGGGGGTGGGGTGCATCTTGAGGAGATCTATTATGGTGTTTTGCAGACCCCGGCGGCCTGGCTTGATGAAGAGACGGCAACGCTCATGATCACCCGCTGGACGCCCCAGGGGTATGTGGAGGGACGTCTGCGAGGCTACTCGCCGGGAGGTCTGGCGCGTTATGGCGGTGAAAATGTGCCTTATATGGGGGGAGCTTATATCGAGATCGACTTTATGGCGCCGATCCGCACCGCGGAGAGTCCACTGGGCGGTTTGTTTACAGACTGCCCGCTGCGTCGCGAAGAAGGCTCATTGCTCTAACCCGAAGGTGGTGCGCGCTTGATGTCAGTGGGCTCGACGGGCGAAAAAGAGGCTGGACGCGCGGCGGTGAGCTTCTATGCTGGCTCCACTCCCATTCAGGGTTTGGAATCGACGGGTTGAAAGGATTGAAGCGACGCGGCGTTGCGCGTGCGCGGACATGGAGTGTGTGCGGCGATGGGTAAGGAAAAAACGGGTGAAGAATCGACGCTTAAGCAGATCGGGGGCATGGTGGCCCTCGGGTTGTTTGGTGTGATGGTGGTCGCCAGCTTTCTGACCGACACGGTCTCTGCGGAGCTGGAGTGTGTGGGGTCCAGGTGCCGCATCGCGCATACCTCGCGCATCGGCACGACGAGCTATGGGGATGTGTTTGATGTGAGTCGCATCAAGCAGGTGGAGCGGAGCTATTATCAGCCCAGCGGTCGCTCGAGCCGTCAGGGATTGTTTAGTGACTACGAGTACTACGTCACGGTGACGATGCCCGATGAGTTTTCGGGCTCGCGGGTCAGTGAGGCGATGCCGGCGGATCTGGTCGACCCGCTGGTGCAGCGCATTGATATGATGCGGACGGTGCGGGGGCGCTGAGCGTCGGGCGGCGTGAATGCTCAGCCGCGCTGGTTACGTGTGATCCAGCGATCCAGCGCGTTGGCAAAGGCCTGTTTCTGGGACTGACCGTAGGGAGGCGGGCCGCCGGTCATCACGCCCAGGTCGCGCAGCTCTTCTTTGAAGTCGCGCATATTTAAGGCCTCGCGCACGTTTTCGGCGTCGAGCTCGCGGCCGTAGGCCGTAATCACTTCGCAGCCGCGCTCAATCACGCGGTCGGCCAGGGGGATGTCGGCGGTGATCACCAGATCGCCGGCCTCACAGTGTTCCACGATGTAGTCGTCGGCCACGTCGGCGCCGGCGGGTACCACGACCGTCTGCACGCGGGCGGCGCGGGGTTTGGGGAGCCAGCGGTTGGCGACGAGCATCACGTCGACGCCGCGGGTCAGGGAGGCTTTGGTCAAAATATCTTTGACGGCGCCGGGGGCGGCGTCGGCGTCGACCCAGATGGTCATGGGGGCTTCCGGGGTTGGGGTGGCGAGTGGGGGGCGCGCGTCGGCGACCTCTGTCGATCTGACAATCGGATAAGGGTGTAGCGCAGCGGACGGGGCGTTGTCAGCGCTCTTCTGGCGCTGCGTCGCCGGGAGCGATTCCTTGAAATCGCACCGTATGGCGTGCACCTTTGGGCGCGTCGGTTGGAACTCAGGAGCGCAGCGAAGGCAGGAGACGATGGGCAGCGAAGACGATTTAGAGGTTGGCGATGGCGTGGTGATCCCGGGGTGGGAGCTCTACTTCACGAGCACGCGCTCGGGGGGCCCGGGGGGCCAGCATGCCAACACGTCCAACACGCGGGTCATTTTGCACTGGCCGGTGGCGCAGACCACCGCGCTCGACGAGGCGCAGAAGCGGCGAGTGATGGCGCGTCTGTCGGGGTACATCAATGAGGAGGGGGTGATGATGATGGCGTCGAGTGAGACGCGCAGTCAGCATCGCAATAAGGAAGACGCGCGAAAGCGCATGGCCGAACGGGTGCATAAAGCCCTGCAGCGGCCCAAGCGCCGGGTGCGCACCAAGCCCTCGCGGGCGGCGAAGCGCCGGCGTGTCGAGGAGAAGCGGCGCCGGGGGGAGAAGAAGGCGTTGAGGAAGGCACCCAAACGTCGGGATTGGTGATGAGGAGCAGCAGGGGAGGGGCAGTGTTACGATGGGGGTGGGAAGAAGGAGCCAGGAAGACGCTCTTATAAGAGTGGCCCAGGGAATGACTGCGGCGCGCATCGAGCCGATGGCAACACGGCAGTCGTTGGCGCGAATGGGATTGAATACATCGGGAGGATGGCATGCAAGGTGGCAGAAGATGGATGGGCGCGGCGCTCTTTATGGTCGTGGCGGGCGTGGGATGTGCGGCTGATCGGGGCGGGGAAGATGCGGCCGGCGAGGTCGCCTCGGCACGCGCACCGGTCGAGGATGAGCAGACCCGCGCGGCCAATGCGCGATTTGCGGTCACGGTGGTCCATGAGGGGGAGATGGAGACGCGCGTCTACGACGGGCTGGGCTCGCAGCACTCCGCCTTTGCCGGGCTGGTGGTGCCCGGGGCCACCGGGATGTGGCGCTGGGAGGAGGGCACCCGCCAGGTTGCCCAGCCCGACTGCGGCTGCGTCTCGGAGCAGATGATGGAGGGGGCGGAGGAGCCCGATCCGAAGGCGTGTTTGACGGATCGAGCGGTGATGACCGGGCGTTTTATCAACGACACCACCGGGGAGTCCTGGGCGCCGGAAGAGACGACGATGGCGCCGGAGGATCGCTGGTGGGAGGTGTCGATGACCCCGGTCGGGGCGGTCGGCAGCGTGGGGCTTGTGACCCTGTGTGTGGATTCGTACTACTGCGGTGCGGCCCACCCGGGGGTGGAGTGCGAGCAGCTGGCGATCGACTTCAGCGGCGGGGAGCCAACGCAGGTGGAGGTGGGTGCGTTGAGCGCGGCGCTGGGGGCGGAGCATTTTGAGGGGCTGAAGCTCGGCCTGGAAGAAGACGTGGAGGTCGAGCCCGGCGACGGCACTCTGGTGGCGCTTACGCCCTCCTGGGACGCCGAGGAGGGCCGCCTTTTCGCCGAGCAGCATTACGCCTTCGGGGCGTGTTATGCGTGCAGCGACGGGGAGTGGTCTTCGTATACGGTCTCGACCTATGTGGACGAGCGCCCGCTCAACGCCGAGGTGGCCGGAGAGCGGCCCCCGCAGGGGCTTCGCGACCTGTTGAGCGCCTCGGGCTGGGAGGTGCGCGCGGTCAGCCCGGTGCCCCGGATGGCGGTGGCGACGCCTGCGGTGGATTGACCATCACGCTGGCCTGTTTGAAGGGGCTGGAGGTCGAGTTCACCTCCTCGAAATGATCAAAAAAACCCGGCGCGGATGCGCCGGGTTTTTTAATGCCGATCGTGAACTTACGGTGATGCGATGTCTCTTCGTTCAGGCGACATCACCATGGGTTCACAGCCGCAGCTCCCTGATTGAAAAAATCAATCGCGCGGGGGCTTGGGGCCTTTGCGGTGGCTGAACTTCTTGCGGGTGTTGCGCGAGGCGTTACGCCCGGAGCTCTTGCGGCTCTCGCTGCGCGCGGGCTTCGCCGAGCGCGAGGACTTGGAGCTGCGCGAGGATTTGGAGCTGCGCGAGCCGCGACCCTTCGAGCGGCCGCGATGCTTCGAGGAGCGGCTCTTCTTGCCGTTGGAGGCGCGATGCGAGCTGGGGGTGATGGCGTTGAGGTCGGCCATCGTCGGGGGCTTCAGGGCGTCGCCGGCGGCAAGCAGTGAGGCAGCCGCGGCCACCTCCGTCATGTGGAAGCCCTCATCGACCAGGCCCTTGACCAGGTCGTAATGGGGGGAGAGCAGGTCGGGCTTCTCGGTGAGCACCTTGCGCAGTTTGGCGGCGTGCTCGTCGGCGGCGCGGCGCTCCACATCGGCCGCCGAGGGGATCTGCATCGGGGTGACGCTGGTCTTCATCTTGCGCTCGACCTGGCGAATAAACGCCATCTGTCGGTTGGAGATCAGGCTCACCGCCATACCTTCGCGCCCGGCGCGGCCGGTGCGGCCGACGCGGTGGGTGTAGGTATCGACGTCGAAGGGCAGGTCGTAGTTGACGACCAGGCTTAAGTGGTCGACGTCCAGACCGCGGGCGGCCACGTCGGTGCCCACGACCACATCGAGCTGGCGCTCACGCAGGCGGTTGACGACCAGCTCGCGCTGGTGCTGCCCCAGGTCGCCGTTGAGCGCCTGGGCGCGGTGGCCGAGCTCATTGAGCTTTTGCGCGATCTCTTCGGTGTCGGCGCGGCGCTGAGCGAAGACCAGAACACCCTCGTGGTCGCTGGCGCGCAGCAGACGGTCGAGCGCGAAGAATTTTTCCGGGTAGCGCAGACGGATAAAGCGCTGCTCGATGGTCGACTCGGCCTGCGAGGCGATCATCACGCTGCGCGGCTGGTCGAGGTGTTTCTGAGCCACGGCCTCAATAGCGCGGGGCATCGTCGCCGAGAAAAGGGCGGTGCGGCGCTCTTTGGGCGTGGCTTCCAGGATCGTCTCGACGTCGTCGATAAAGCCCATGCGCAGCATCTCGTCGGCTTCGTCGAGCACCAGCGCGCGGACCTGATCCAGTCGCAGGCTCTGGCGACGCATATGATCGAGCACACGACCCGGGGTGCCCACCACCACGTGCACGCCGCGGCGAAGATCGTGGAGCTGACCCACGATCGAGGTGCCGCCGTAGATCGGAAGAATGCGCAGACCGGCGCGGTGGCTGGCGTAGGTCTCCATCGCTTCGGCGATCTGAATGGCGAGCTCACGCGTCGGGGTCAAAATCAGACCCTGCACCGCGTTGACGTTCAGGTCGATGGCGCTGAGCATCGGCAGCGCAAACGCCGCCGTTTTGCCGGTGCCGGTGCGGGCCTGGCCGATGATATCGTGGCCGGCAAGAAGAAGCGGAATCGCCCCGGCCTGAATCGGCGTGGGCGAATCGTAGCCGGCGTCGGTCACGGCGCTGAGGATCGCGTCGCTCAGGCCCAGCTGGCGGAAGGTAGACGGGGGGATAGACGCAGAAGCGTCGACAGAGATGCTCATGATGACTCCATGGTGCCGTAAAAAGGAAATGACGCCGTGAGCGATCGTTGATGCTGTGTCTGCTGCGTTGAGAGCACCAGCGACATCAACTTCTGATCATTGCGTCGTAACGAGCCAGACCCTTTTTTTGGCGACCTCACTTTCGGGAGCATCGGAGCAAAAGGATAGCGCGCTCGGGAAATCGGCAAGTGTGCCCGGCGCTTAGCTCTTCTCAAGACTCGAGTGGACCGTTGAGGCGACACTCGGCAAGCGGCTTGTGACAGCGTTGAGCTCAAAGGTCAAGCGCGATACATCTTTGCGCTGCGAATCCGGCCGGTGGCCGGCCTCTTTAATCCACGTTCTGGAGCATGAACGCCTGTGGAAGACGACGACTTGAAAATCCTTCGCGAGCGCCTGCAGGCTCGCCGCGCCGAGCTGATGGCTCAGGGCGATATTGGCGTCGACCCCAACCGCCCCTCGGCGGTGGAGCACGCCGATGAAGACGAGCAGCCCCTCAACGAGATGAACCAGGTGATCGCCTCGAAGCGAAACCGCATGCGGGTGGAGGAGCTGCGCAAGATCGAGGCGGCGCTCGAGCGTATGGCGGCCGACCCCGAGGAGTTCGGGCTATGTCTGGACTGCGATGAGCCCATTCCCCTGCGCCGCCTGGAGCTGATGCCCTGGGCGACCTTATGCGTACCCTGTCAGTCGAAGCGCTCCGGGCCGCGACGGGACGGGAGACGGCGGCATTTGCGGGATTTTGATGATTTTTGATGATTTTTGATGATTAAGGGGGGATTTTGAGCGCTTCGTGGCTCGCTACGCTTTCGATATACCCCGAAGGGGGCGTAAAGGGGTTCGCGGGCCTATCGTGAAAGGGATGGCGAGGGGGTCGAGGGGTTCGCGAGCCTATCGCGAAAGGCATGGTGAGGGGGTCGAGGGGTTCGCGGGCCTATCGCGAAAGGCATGGCGAGGGGGTCGAGGGGTTCGCGGGCCTATCGCGAAAGGCATGGCGAGGGGGTCGAGGGGTTCGCGGGCCTATCGCGAAAGGCATGGCGAGGGGGTCGAGGGGTTCGCGGGCCTATCGCGAAAGGCATGGCGAGGGGGTCGAGGGGTTCGCGGGCCTATCGCGAAAGGCATGGCGAGGGGGGCGAGGGGATAGAAAGACGCGCACAGGCGGAAAGCGACGCCGGGTCGTCGTGCAATTGACGTCGGCGACGCACTTTGTCAGCCTCGGCACTCATCGAATCGTTGAGAGGCCGCGGCTCGGTGGGAGCCGCGTGAAGCCGAGGAGCGAGCATGCGATGCGAGCGATGTGGTGGTCGAAACCCCTCCAACGCCAGGAACTGTCTGCATTGTGCCGAGCTGTTGACCGGCGCTGGCGCGACCGCTGAGGCGGGGGGAGGGGCGCAAGAAACGAGCGCCTGGTCGGGGAGCCAGGGTGGGGCGGGAGGCGCTGGGGCGCCGCGCTCGGGAGGTTCGCCCCGGGGCGGTGCCTACCCGCAGCAGGGGGCATCGGTGGGGTTTGGCGCCTCGTTATCCGACCTCGGCAGGCCGGCGGAGGGGGCCGAGCCCCCGGGGGGACCGGGCCTGCCGCCAGGCAGCGCGCCATCCTTCGGGAGTTTCTCCTCGCCGGCAGGTAACTCTCGGCCTGACTCGTCGCCCTCTTCGAGCGCGTCCGGCGCCGGGGCCTGGGGGGCGACGAAGGTCACCCGCGGCGCCGACGGCACCTACCACATTGGCGGCCGCGGCGGCACATTAGGGGCCGTGGGAGCGATCGTGTTGAGCGTGTTCCTGGTCTGGGCTATCGCCACCGGTCGCGTGGAGGGCTGGCTGCAGGGCGCCGGCTTTGAGCGTCATTATAAGGTGATGCTCTGCGAGCGCGGGGGCTTAAGCGCCTCGGAGCGCGAGCAGGCCCGCGCTGCAGGCCTGACGCGCGACATGAGCGAAGAGTCGCGCCGCCGCCGGAAGCTCGACCGACAGTACGCCGGCAACGACGCCGCTTCGCAGCGCCGCAGACGCGAGCGCCGTGAAGAGTGCTGGAGTCGGGATGTGGGCCGGGTGCAACCTGAAAAGAGCGCGCTGCCAGAAGGAGCCCATATCAAATCGTATTATAAAAAAGAGGCAGGCGGCGAGGGGTAGACGGCGGCCATGCAGACATCTTTCGCTGTCATGCGATCAGGTTACACCTTGTATCCGACGGAATGATGGGTTGAAATGCCAGGCGTTCGAGCCTGGTGACCTCCTTTGCACGTGAGGCGACTCGCCAGGCGACACGACGATCTCAAAAAAGCCCGGGGGCAGCAGACCGCCCCCCGGCACCCGGGAGCAGGCCATGGCCGAGCAGAACGAACGAACGCAGGGGAAGGTTGAGCTGGAGGTGGTGTACGAGCCCCGCGTGCAGTTGGCGACCCAGCAGTCGCGGCGCCCCCTCTTGCGCCGGGTGGTGGTGCATAACCGCAGCGCGCAGGCGCTGGGGCCGATGGTGCTGCGCATCACCCTGGACCCGGAGATCGCCGAGCCGCTGGAGCTTCGCCTTGAGGGGGTACCGGCCGGCGAGTCGCTGGAGCTTTCGGGCGTGCCGCTGGCGATTGATTTTCATGTTGAGCGTCTCATCAACCAGACCGAGCGCGAGCAGGGTCGTCTGCGCGCGCAGCTTGTCGCCGGGGCGCAGGAACTCGCCAGGTTCTCCGGGCCCCTGGAGGTGCTGGCCTATAACGAGTGGCCGGGGCTTGGGGCCGGGGCGCAAACCATCGCCGCCTTTGTCACGCCCAACCATCCCGGCGTTGGGCGTTGGCTGGAGCTTGCGCGCCAGGGCCTGCGCGCTCGCCAGCTTGATCCCGGCCTGGAGGGCTACCAGAGCGAGAGCCCCGAGCGGGTGGCGCGCCTTGCCTGGGCCGTCTACGCCGCGGTGCGCCAGGCCGGGGTGGGCTACGCCAACCCCCCGGCCAGCTTTCAAGAGAGCGGCCAGAAGGTGCGCACCCCCGAGCAGATCTTTTCCGATAAGATCGCCACCTGCCTGGACCTCTCGGTGCTGATGGCCTCGGCCCTTGAGCAGATTGGTCTGCATCCGCTGGTGATCTTTGTGCGGGGCCACGCTCTGGTCGGGGTGTGGCTGCGCGAGATGACCTTTGATCGTGCCGTGGAGACCGACCCCCAGCAGATCTACAAACACGTGCGACTGGGGGAGTGCCTGGTCTTCGACTCCTCGCCGGCCGCCAGCGGCGCGAGCTTTGATGAGGCCATTAAGATTGGCCGCGCGCATCTAAGTAACGCGGCGAATTTTGTGGGCGCGGTTGATGTGCGGGTCTGTCGTGATGAGGGCGTGCGCCCGCTGCGCCTGCAGCGCGAAGCGGCCTACCAGCCCGTCGCCGCCGCGCCCCAGGCCGACACGATGGGGGGCGGGGAGGCGCCCACACTGATTCTGCCCGGGCCCATGCGCCCGGAGGCCGCCCCCGACCAGAGCCCGGCTGAGCGCATCGATATCTGGAAAAAGCGCCTGCTTGACCTGACGATGCACAACCGCCTGCTCAACCACCGCGACACCAACAACGCGATGACCCTGCTGGGCGACTTTCCTGCGGCGATCGAAGATCAGCTGGAGGAGGGCCAGG
Source organism: Lujinxingia vulgaris (assembly GCF_007997015.1). Classification (NCBI taxonomy): domain Bacteria; class Deltaproteobacteria; order Bradymonadales; family Lujinxingiaceae; genus Lujinxingia; species Lujinxingia vulgaris. Next base: position 119,849 of record NZ_VOSM01000005.1, on the reverse strand, counting down.
GCAAAGGTCTCAGGCTGGAGCCCCGTGACCGGGCGCGCCCCGATCAGAGCGAGGAGGAGGTCTTCGCCGCGGCCCGCGCCCGCCTGGGCCAGGGGGTTCTGCGCGTTGATCTGACGCCGGCGGAGTTTGAGAAACGCGCGGTGCATATCTATCGCAACAACCGCACCATCACCGAGGAGAGCGGCACCTCGGCGCTCTATCTGGCGCTGGGAATGCTGCGCTGGAAGGAGAGCGAGAGCTCCGACCGCGAGCGCGAGGCGCCCATTCTGTTGATCCCGGTGACCCTGGAGCGTGAGCGCGTCGGCGGTCCCTACCACGTCTGCCGCAGCGATGATGATCCGCTGCTCAACCAGACGCTGGTCGAGAAGATGCGCACCGACTTCGGCATGGAGCTGCCCCGCTGGGAGGAGCTTCCCCGCGATGAGAGTGGCGTCGATGTGGACGGGGTGCTCCAGGCCTTTTTGCACGCGGTGCGCGATGTGCGCGGCTTTGATGTGGAGCGTAAGGCGGTGCTGGCGATCTATGAGTTCCGCAAGTTCATGCTCTGGCTCGACCTGCACAAAAACACCGACGCGCTGATGGCCAACCCGATTGTGCGCCACATCCTGGAGGGGCGCTCCCGCGAGGAGCGCCTGGAGCAGCCGGCGCCCTTTGTGAAGCCCGAGGAGATCGACCAGAAGCGCCCCGCCCACGAAGACCTCTCGGTGGTCGACGCCGACTCCTCCCAGCTTGCGGCGATCTTCTCGGCGCTCGACGGCAACTCCTTTGTGCTGCAGGGCCCGCCGGGCACGGGCAAATCGCAGACGATCACCAACCTCATCGCCCAGCTGCTCGGCCGCGGAAAGACCGTGCTCTTTGTCTCCGAGAAGCCCGCCGCCCTGCAGGTCGTGGAGCGCCGCTTAAAGCAGGTGGGGCTGGGGCCCTTTACCCTGGAGCTGCATTCGGACAAGGCCAGCAAAGCCCAGGTGATGGCGCAGCTTGAAGAGCCGCTTACGACGGGCTGGCCTAAGCAAGCGCCGGAGTGGGAGCGCCACAGTGAGGCGCTTGAGGAGCGCCGCGCCCGGCTCAACACCTACGCGCGCCTGCTGCATCAGGAGGGGCCTTTTGGGGAGTCGCTCTTCGACGCGATCGCGCGCCTCTGCGAGCTGCGCGAGGCCCCGGCGGTGCTCAAGCTCTCCGGGGAGCGCGGGCCGCTGCCGGACCGCGACGCCTACGCGAAGATGCGCGAGCGCGTGGAGATCCTTGCCCGCGCCACCGAGGAGCTGGGGCATCCGCGCGACAACCCCTTTGAAGGGGCGAGCGTGCGGGAGTGGTCGCTGGGCCTTCAGCAGCGCGTGGAGGCCGCGCTTGAGCGCGCCGCACACACCGGTGAGTCGCTTGCGCGGGCCACCGACGCGCTCTGCGAGGCGCTGCATTTTGAGGAGGCCGCGCTGCAACGCGCCGGCCGCCTCTTCGACGAGGCGATGGAGCTCGTCTTAAGCGCCCCCTCGCCGACGCCGCAGCTTTTGAAAGCTCCGCGCGAGCAGATCGGCGCGCAGCTTGAGCAGGCCCAGAACTACCTGCGGCAGCGCCAGCAGGTCGACGCCCGGGTGCGCGAGGTCTTTGCGCCGACGCTCTACCGCGAGCCGACGCTCGGGCAGGAACGCGAGCGTTTCGCGCGCTGGGCCCAGGCCTTTGTGCTCCTTGCCTGGATCATGCTGTGGGGGGCGCGCCGCAGGTTGCGGGCTCACGCCAGCGGCGATCTTCCCGACAACACGCAGGTGCTCGGGCTCTTGCAGAGCGCCGACCAGGTCAACGAGCTCGACGCTCAGGTCGAGCCCGCCCTTAACGCCTACGCCACGCTCTGGGGCCATCATTGGAAAGGGCCCGAGACCTCACCGGAGGCTCTGGCTCGGGTGTGGACGCAGACCCGGGAGGTGCGCGACCGCCTCGCCAGGCTCAACGAGGTCACCCCGCAGCTGGCCAGCGTGCTGGAGGAGCTCGTGGTGCGCGCCGGCGATCGCCTGGCGCCGGGCACCCGGGCCCACACCGCGATCGAGGGCTTTGAAGCCGCCCGCAACGATTACGCGCAGGCGGTTGAGACCCTGCTCACCGAGCTTCAATGGCCCGCCGAGCGCTTTGAGGCGCTGCGTCCGCCGGCGCAGCGCGAGCGCATCGCCCGGTGGCAGGCCGAGCTTGCGCGCCTGCGCAGCTGGTGCGACTGGAACGCCCGCGCCGAGCAGGTCCGCCAGCTTCCCGGCCAGGCCCCGCTGGTCGACGCGCTCTTAAGCCGCACGCTCGACCACCGCGCCCTGCTCGACGCGATGGAGCGCGGGCTTCGCGAGGCCTTTGTCGACCACTGCTTCAACCAGCACGCGGCGCTGGAGCGTTTTCGGGGCTACGCCCACGACCAGCTCATCGCGCAGTTTCGCCAGATCGACGCCGGCGCTCAGCGCCTGGCCCGGCTCAAGGTCCAGCACACCCTGGCGCGCCGCCTCCCCGACCCCCATGCCCCGGGAGAGATGGCGCTTCTGCAGCGGGAGTTCCGCAAGAAGCGGGCCCATAAGCCCGTGCGCACCCTGGTGGCCGAGGCCCCCAGGGCGCTCGTGCGCTTGAAGCCCTGCATGCTCATGTCGCCGCTCTCGGTGGCACGCTACCTGGACCCCTCGCTCGACCTCTTTGATGTGGTGATCTTTGATGAGGCCAGCCAGATTCCACCCTGGGATGCCATCGGCGCGATTGCCCGCGCGCGCCAGGCGATCATCGTCGGCGACAGCAAGCAGCTTCCCCCCACGAACTTCTTTGAGGCCAGCGCGAAGGATGATTTCGATGAGGAGCAGGATCTTCAGGACATGGAGTCGATCCTCGACGAGGCCATCTCCTCGGGCGTGCCCGAGCTCACGCTGGACTGGCACTACCGCAGCCGCCACGAGTCGCTGATCGCCTTTAGCAACGACCGCTATTACAACAACCGCCTGCACATCTTCCCCTCGCCACACCAGCAGGTGCCCGAGCTCGGCGTGAAGTTTGTGCCCGTGGAAGGCTTCTACGACCGGGGCGGCTCGCGCACCAACCGCGCCGAGGCCCAGGCGGTGGTCGCCGAGATCGTAGCGCGCCTGCTCGACCCGACCCTTCGCGAGCGCTCCATCGGCGTGGTGACCTTCTCCCAGGCCCAGCAGCAGTGCATCGAGGAGCTGCTCGACGAGGAGCGCCGCCGCCACCCCCAGATCGAGCGCTTCTTTAGCGAGAGCGACGAGCCCGTCTTCATCAAGAACCTGGAGAGCGTGCAGGGCGACGAGCGCGACGTGATGTTTTTCAGCATCGGCTACGGCCCCGACCAGGTGGGCAAGGTCACCATGAACTTCGGGCCGCTGAACCGCGAGGGCGGGGAGCGCCGCCTCAACGTGGCCATCACCCGCGCCCGCGAGCTCCTCAAGGTCTTCAGCACCCTTGAGCCCCATCAGATCGACACGAGCCGCACCCAGGCTGTGGGTGTGCGCCACCTCAAGACTTTTTTGGAGTACGCCAAACGCGGGCCCGCCGCGCTCTTTGAGGAGGTCACCCAGGCCTCCATGCACGACTACGACTCCCCCTTTGAGCGGGAGGTCGCCGAGCGCCTTCGCCAGGCCGGCTGGGAGGTGCACACCCAGGTGGGCGTGGCCGGCTACCGGGTGGACCTGGGCGTGGTCGACCCGCAGCGCCCCGGTGCCTACCTGCTGGGCGTGGAGTGCGACGGCGCGAGCTACCACAGCTCCAAAAATGCCCGGGACCGCGACCGGATTCGCCAGGGTGTTCTGGAGAACCTGGGCTGGACGATCCATCGCATCTGGTCCACCGACTGGTGGCATGACCCGGCCGGGCAGACCGAGCGGGTGGTGGCGCTTTTGCGCGAGCTCAACCTCAAACCTCGTCAGGGCGCAGTGGTCTCCGGCGAAGCTGGCGGGGGCTTGAGCGCGGCCTCGGAGGTGGAGATTTCCGAGGCGGAGCTCGACGTCATCACCGACGTTGAGGTGGAGGCGGCCCCGGTGGCGCGTTCTGCCGCCGAGGAGCGGGTTGCCCGGGCGACGCCTTCGCGCCAACCGGCTGATTTTGCGCGTGAATTTAAGATGCCCTCACAGGCCAGTAAAACTCGCCAGGCCCCCGCGACGCCCCCGGCTGAGGTGGCGCTGGCAGAGAAGGTCGCCACCGCCCCCGCAGCCACCGCCCCTGTGGAGTACGCCCCGGTGGAGCGGGAGATCGCCGGCGCTGCAGCCAACTCCCGGTGGCCCGAGAGTGCCAGCCCCTGGCGCGATCTTGCCCCCCACGAGCACCTCGACCCCGACGGGTTTTATGAGGGCCACAACGACGCCACGCTACTCGTGGAGCTCTCGCATCTGGTGCGCCACCACGGCCCCGTCAAGGTGGAGATGGTCGGAAAGGCTGTGAGCCAGGCCTGGGGGCTTTCCCGCTACGGCCGAAAGATCGCGCAGCGGATCGAGACCCTGCTCCAGCGCTCGCCAGAGGTGCGCGTCGTCGGCGACGTGGCCTGGCCGGTCAAACTCGACCCGGCCACCTGGCAGGGCTTCCGCTACCACGATGAGAGTTCCCAGGGCCGCGCCATCGACGAGATCCCGCAGCGCGAGCTGGAGAATGCGCTCCTCTGGACGCTGGAGCGCGCCTTCGGCTTAAGCCGCGATGAAGCCATCAGCGAGACGAGCTCCACCGTCTTTGGCTACAGCCGCATGGGCTCGCGCATCCGCTCGGAGCTCGACGCCGCGCTTAACAGCCTCATCGCCCGGGGGCAGGTCGTGGAAGAGGAGGGGGTGTTGCGACCGGGGCGGTGAGGAACACTCCCAGGGCCAACTCCCCCTGCACACGCCCCCCCAACTTCGCTATACTCCCCCATTCAACTCACGACGACGGCGACCACACGGGGCATCGATGCGACGCGCACGCCACTGGCTGGTGATTCTGGGATTGGGAGCGATGCTGACCGCTGCGGGGTGCGAGCAGGTTCGCGGCCTTATCGAGGGGCCGGCCACCTGGCAGGCCCACGTGGTCAGCATTCCGGCCCGCGGGGAGGTGGATCGCGCGCGCCTTGTCCCCCGAAGCGTGGCGCCTGGCGAGCAGGTGGACGCGCCCTACGGCTCCACACAGCATCTCACCCTTCCCGGCGCTCAGGAGGTGGTGCTCTCGCCAGGGGCCACGGTGGTGCTGGGTAACAAGAAGACGCCGTCAGTTGAGGTGCTCGACGGGGGCGTGTGGGTCGAGGCTTCCGACGCCCCGCTTGAGGTGAGCCTGGGCAAGAGGCGCACGCTTCGGCTCGAAGGCCGCGTCAAGATCGTGCGCAATCACGACATCGCCGAGCTGACCCTTCGCGAGGGGCAGGCCACCGTGCGCACTACAGACGAAGAACGCGCGCTGACGCGCGCACTCCCCCTGCGCATCGAGGCTGATGGCACCCTGGTGGAGCTTCCGCCTCTGCACCTCGATCATATCTTCGCCGGGCAGACGCGCGAGGAGCCCCTGGGCTCGCCAGTGCGACGCCTCGGTGAGCTGCGCACCCACCGGGCGGGTGAGGTGCTCGAAGAGCCCCCCGTCGAGCATCTGAAGATGGAGGTGCGCGCGGGCGTCCACGGCCCGGTCGCCTACACCGAGGTCGAAGAGACCTTTGCCAACCGCGGTCGCGTCTCGCTCGACGCCACCTACACCTTTGCGCTTCCCCCCGGTGCCGTGCTCACGCGCATGGCGATGAAGGTCGGCGCCGATAACGCGTGGCGGGAGGGGCGCATCGAGACGCGCGAGGAGGCCAAACGGACCTGGGAGGCCGCAAAAGCCCTCGGCCTGCAGCAGGCCCAGCTCGACCAGGGCACCACCGCGCGCGGGGAGCTTCGGCTGGGCAGCGTGCCACCCGACGCTCAGGCCAGCGTGCGCATCGGGTACTACCACCGCCTGGAACCCTCGGCCGGAGGCTACCGTTACGCCTACCCGATGGGCATCGCCCAGGATCCGATCGATAAAATCGGCTTCAACCTCAAGTTCTACGACGTGCCCACCGACGCGGTGATGGTCTCCGGCTATGAGGCCGCGCTCGAAGCCTCCAAAACCCCGGGCGACGTGGCCTACGCGCATGTGACGATGGAAGAGGAGCGCTTCTGGGCGGAGGGGGATTTTGTGGTGGAGGTGCAGCACGCCGAGCGAAGCGAGGCGCTCAGCGCCCAGATCTTTGTGGAGCCGCGCCAGCCCGACGACGACGCCTACATGCTCCTGCGCGTGCGTCCGCCCCTTCCCTTAAGCGCGGCGAACGATCCGGATGATGTGCTGCTGGTCTTTGACACCTCCTACCGCAGCGGTGAGGCTCTGCTCAACGTCCAGCGACGCCTCGCGCGCGCCATCCTCACCGAGATGGAGGCCCCTCGCCGCGTCGCCGCGCTCAGCTGCGCGGAGCAATGCGAGGTACTTGGAGATGGGTGGACGACCGCGGCCGACGCGACCCTGCGCGATGCCCTCTCAGCCATGGAGCAGGGAGGCGCCCAGAACACCCTGGAGACGCTCCGCGCCATCCTGGAGGTGGCCCACGCGCGCGCGGCTCAGGGGCAGGGCGAAGCCCCCCCGATGAGTGTGGTCTATGTCACCGACGGCCACACCAGCGTGGGGCCTCTCGATATGGCCACCATCGTCGACGAGCTCGCGCCGGCCTTCAACGCGCTGGGCGTGCGCCTGCACGTGGTCGACCCGGGCGGGGCGGCCAACCGCGACGCCCAGCGCTTGCTCGCGCGCACCCTGGGCGGCACCGAGCCCGTGGTGCTCGACCCCACCCGCGGTCCCACCGCCAACGCCTGGCGGGTGCTCGAGCGCCTTATCTCCGAGTCACTCCGCGACATCGAGGTTCACGTCAGTGCTCCGGCTGAGATGATCCCCTTGCCCGCGCCCCCCTCGCTGCGCAGCGGCGAAGAGCTCTTGCTCTACGGCCGTCTCCCGCTGAAGGCGTTGCAGGAGGATGTGCCCCTTGAAGTGCGCGTCACTGGCCAACATCGCGGCCAGCCCTGGGAGTGGACCTCCCAGCTCCGGCCGGCCTCCTGGCAGAAATCCGATGCCCTGCACCTGCCCGCCCTCTGGGCCAGCGAAGAGATCGCCCGCCTCAGCGCCATGCGTCCCGACGACCCCGAGCGCAGTGATGCGCTGACCATCGAGCTCTCCAAATACCACAGCGTGCTCAGCCCCCTGACCACCTGGGTGGTCCTGGAGAGTGAGATCGAGCACCTCGATCGCCGGCGCGAGCACCCAAACGCAATCCAGGCGATCGAGCTTGTCCGCGGTGACACATCTCGCGCGCCACGGGGCCCCTTGCCGCAGGTGGAATCGCGTACCCACACCCTCGATGTCTTTCCTGTCGAAGATGTGTTTGCGACACGTGACCTTCCTCATGGCATCCCCATGTCTGGCGAAGGCCCCGCCGACCTCGGCATGCGCGGCGGCTCCGGCTCCGAGCCGAAGGAGGCCCGCGCCGAGCCGCAGCAGGCCGCCCCGGCCCCGGTGCCCTACAAAACGATGCAGGCCCGCCGCGCCCGCAACGCCCCCAAACCTCGGGCGCGCCGTCGCGCCTCAAGCTCTGTCATGCGTGGCCCTTCGCCCGAAGAGCCCCTCGCTGGAGATGACGAGGGCGTCGAGTTCATCCCCCTCTTTGGCAACGCCACAGCCCGCCCCCGTCGACCCACCCCTCGCCGGCCCGCACCGGTACAACGTCCTCCCGAGCTCTTGTTGCCGGTCTCCGAGGTGACCCTGAACATCGATCGACGACTCCGCGCCGGCGGTGATCCTCGCCACTGGACCTCACAAAAGGCCCGCTCCTACGCCCGACTCTCCCGAGACATCACCCGCGACCGCAGCCGCCGCGACCTGCGCCGTCGCCTGATCGACGACTACGCCCCCTACACCGGGGGTCGCGCCCGCATGGAGCTCGAAGACTGGCTGGAGTACGACCGCCTCGACCCCGATGCGCTCCTCTTCTACAGCCACCACCTGACCTGGGCTGGCGAGGACGAGCGCGCTCGGGTGGTGCTCTCAGGCGTGATCGACAGTGCCCCGGAGAACGTTGAACTCCAGGAGTTGCTGGCACGCGGTCTGCTGTTTAGCGAGCAGCCCGCCCGGGCCTGCGCGCACCTCCAGAGCGTGCGCAGCCTGCGGGAGCGGGCCGGCGAGTATGCCCGCTCTCGGGCTGAGGCAATTCCGGAGCCCGGAGTGGCCGACTGCCCGCTCGTCAGCGATCTGAGCGCGCTGGGCGTCGATCCGCCCTCACACGAAGTCTCACTCGACGCCTACGCGCCCCCCTCGCCAGCCGAGCACACCCTGACCGAGACCCAGGTCCGCATCACTCTGCGCGCGCCGACCGCCAACGCGCCCGCTCCGCAGCTTCTACTTGTCTCCAGCGACCATTTTCAGATCAGTCGCTCCTCCTACCCCCTTCACCTCCTGGCTCTGGAGCGCTCCACCGACGCCGAGGGCTACGCCGTGCTCGACGCCATCGTCGAGGTTAAAAGGGGCGATGATCTCCACCTTTATGCCCGCGCCCCCGAGGGAACCCGGGCGCAGGTGCGTACGGCTGGCACGGCGAATGAGCAGGTCATCCTGACGGAATCCCTGAGCGGGTTGGCCTACGCCTTGACGGCGCGTCGGAGTTGGTGAGGCCCGGGGAAGGTCCGAACGCTGGCGCGCAGCTGGCTCCCTGCGCTAGAGTGCGCCCGCTTCTACGGCGTCGTCATGTCGCTTTACCCTGTCCCGAGACCGACCATGCTTGAACACGCTCAGCGTCAAAAAAAGCGGCAGGCCCGTGTGCTGTGGATCTGGTCCTTCGCCATGACCCTCTTCAGTCTGCCCTGTGTGACTTTCGCGCTTTACGAGGTCATCATCGGAGCACCCAACGTTGAGGGTAATCTGATGATGGCCCTCTTCTTCGGTGTCATCCTCGCAGCGGCAATCACCCTGGGCGTCAAAGCCCGCAAGACGGGTCTGCAGGCCAACGAACTCCACATCCCCGAAGACCTGGAACGCTTCATCCTGCAGCTGGCCCAGAAGGGCGGCGGCGAGCTCAGCGCGGCCACCCTGGCCCTGGAGAGCAAGCTCAACCTGGACCAGTCCGCCCACGTGCTCGCTGAGTTCGAAAAACGCGGCCATGCCTACTCCGTCGTCGTCGGGGAAGGCTCGCGTCGCTACATCTTCCCCGATCTCAAAGCCAGCGCGCTACCCTCCGACCCGCACGCCGCCGGGACCGACGACTTCATGCGCCGCCTCTCCGAGCGAGAGGTCGTCGAAGAGCCGCACTACCACAACCACGAGAGCTGAACCCCGCTCGTTGGGGGTGTGCCTTAGCTGGCGCTCGGCCCGGAGGTGTTCACCTCCTCGGGCTTCTCCACCGCCGGGCGCACAATGATCTGGGAGACCTCCGGCCGCTCGCGCTGCTCCACCGGCTCAAGCTCTACCGCCTCGCCAAGCTCTGCGGCATGGTAGATCGCCTCGATGATGCGCACGTCCGCCAGCCCCTCATACCCGTCGGGCTCCGGGGGGCGATCCTTCGCGATGCAGTCGGCAAAGTAGGCCAGCTCCGCCCCGAACTGGTCGTGTTTGGGAAAGGTCCGCTCAAAATGCTCCGGCGTCTCCACCTGCATCGTGATGGGCTGGGCGTAGCTAAAGGCCGGACTTAAGCTCAGCCGCCCATCCTCCCCCAGCAGCTCCAGCCGGCTCACCGACGCGCTCCCCAGGCTGGAGATAAAGGTCGCCAGGCGATCCCCCTCAAAGCGCAGCGTGACACTCGTAGACTCATCGCAATAATCAAATCGCGCATCCCCCGGGCGCCGCTGGCTTGTCGCGATCACCTCAATCGGCTCCCCCCCGAAGAGGTAGCGCGCCGCGTTGATGCAGTAGATCCCCATGTCGTACACGCTGCCTCCCCCCTTATCGAGCGGAGAGAGGCGAATATCCCCCTCGACCACATTCTGCCCGAACGCAGCGCTGATGTAGCGCAGCTCCCCCAGATCGCCGCGCTGCGCGATGTCGACCGCGTGCAGGTGCGCCGGATCAAAGTGCAGCCGATACGCCGTCATCAGGTGCACCCCGGCCTCCTCGCAAGCCCCGATCATCGTGCGACACTCCTCCTCGGTCACCGCCAGAGGTTTCTCGCAGAGCACGTGCACGCCGGCACGGGCCGCTCGTACGACATAGTCGCAATGCAGGTGGTTGGGCAGGGCGATGTAGAGGGCGTCGATATGCCCCCCTTCGATAAAGTCGTCAAAATCGTCGTAAGCGATGCAGTGGGCCACATCGTAACGCTCCCCCAGCACGCTGAGCTTCTCGGCATCGCCGGAGATCAGGGCGTTAAGGCTGGCGTTCTCGGCGTTGGCAAACCCGGGCAAGACCGCGACCTGGGCGATATGCCCGAGCCCGATCACTCCGTAACGGATCGGTGTGCTGGTGGTGCGCATAAACTCCTCGGCGCTTTGGGTTGAGGTCGGCTGGCGAGCGTTGCCTCAAATCTGCGCACACCTCGCCAGGCGCGAAACCCTCCTCCCCCACGCCCCGAAGGTCAGCCTGACGCCTTAGAGCATCCCCACGATCAGCTCCACATCCTCATCGCCCAGCGCCGCCTCAAAGCTCTGGCAGACCATGTCTTCTCGCGAGATGAGATTGTCCTCTTCGCTATCCAGCGCCGTGGCATAGCAGAGCTCCGCGCTGAACGACGCCTCGCCAACCGAGCTGGCCTGCGTGCACGACGGCTCCTGCGTGAAGTCCACACGGTAGTAGATGCCCTCCCACGTATGTCGAACCTCCTCGCCAGGAGCCAGCGCGATCACCGAAGGCAGCGGCGCATCACAAACCCCGCAGGGCTCCGGATCCCCGCAGCTACAGGGCATGCACGTATCGCTGAGCGCCAGCTCCTCGCCATCAAACCTCACCTCCAGCCACGCCAGCCCGTAGTCGGCATACGAGTTATCCTGAACGTAAATCGTCGACTCGCCAGCGTTGCGAATCACAAAACGCACCGGCTCGCCAGGCTGGACATCGGCATCGCGATCCGCATCAGGCTGCTCCGAGCTGTCTTCCACCCCGACATCGTCCGAGCCCTCTTCCGGATCGCTGCTGCAACCCGCCAACCCCAACCCGCTCGCCAGCACGAGCACCGCCATCCACCTTCCCATCCACATCCTCATCTCAACCTCGTCGTAGAAACTCGATTCCAGAACGACCGCACCACCACGATCGCCCCTGGTCGTTCTCTGCTCCCCAGAGAGAGCACCTCCCCAGCCTGACAGAAGGTGCGGGACGTTTAAATCTACCCCGACACCATCCGCCCCCGCCCCTCGCCAGAGCGCATCACGCGCTCAACGGCATCCTGAAGCGCCTCGCCATCAAAAGGCGCCGCGATCACCTGTGGCCTCTCCGTAAAGGTCGCGGCGATCTCGGCGTCGTCCGCAGACCCTCCCACCAACACCAGCCCCAACCCCGGCCGCACCTTCATCAACTCCGAGGCCAACTCCACCCCCGAGGCATCCAGCAGGTGCTGCGCGCAGATCAACACGTCCAGCGGCGCATCGATTTGCACAAGGCAGCGCGCCTCATCGGCAAGCGCACAGTCGATCACCCGAAAACGCCGCCGCTCCAACACTTTCCTCACAAGCCGCCGATCCCGCTCTCGCCCCAGCACGACCAACGCCGTGGGCTGACGCCGCCGCAGCGGTGAAAGACTTCCCGAGGGACGCTTCGTCTCCCGGGGATGCGTCTGGACCTCCTCCTCCTGAGGGGCCCCTCCCACCTCGGTCGTCTCCTCGTCCAACCCCTGCGCCTGCCCCTCCAACATCTCTCCGGCCCTCAACCACACCAGCACCTCCGTGCCCGCCCCGGGGGCCGTCTCCAACTCCACTCGCCCCCCCGACTGCGACACCACCCCGTACACCGTCGCAAGCCCCATCCCCGAGCCCTGCCCGGGGGCCTTGGTCGTGAAGAAGGGCTCAAACGCCCGCTGCGCCACCTCCGGCGTCATCCCCCGACCCTCGTCGCGAATGCTCAGCAGGAGCACAACCTCCCCCTCAGTCTTCACCTCCTCGGTGCGCACCACCACCCGACCCTTGCCCTCCATCGCCTCGCTGGCGTTGATCATCAGGTTGAGCACGATCTGCTCCAGCTGGCTGCGGTCCGCACGCACCCCGTAGCTGAGCGTCCCCGGCCGCCAGTCCACGCTCACCCCCGGCATCAGCACCCTGGCCAACCCCGTGAACTCCTCCATCAACCCGTTCAACGAGAGCGATACCGGCGCCTGATGCTGCACCTTGCCCACCGCCAGCAGGTTCTGCGTCAGCTCGACCGCCCGCTCCGTCGCCTCCCGAATCTCCAGCAGGTCGGCGCGCAGCCCCGGATTCCCCCCGTAGTCGGCCAACACACAGTCGGTCTGACTCAACACCACGCTGAGCAGGTTGTTGAAGTCATGCGCGATCGCCGCAGCCATCCGCTCCACGGCCTGCATCTTATGCTGCTCCCGCAGCCGGGCCTCCACCTCCGCCAGCGCCTGACGCGTGAGCTGTAAGGCCGAAACATCAATGAGCGTCGTGAGCAGCCCGATGGCCTCATTCCCGTGAAAAATCGGGTGGCAGACCAGACTCACCCACACCGGCTCCCCCTCCGCCAGCGCCACGCCCACAAGCCCCTCCTGCACTCGCCCCGTCATAATCGCCCGTCGACCCGGCAGCTCCTCCGGCGCAAACGCTCGCCCCTCCTCATCGAGAAGCCGCCAGGTGTAGCTCTGCGGCGCAGCATCGATAAGCTCCGTGGCCGGCATTCCAAAGAGTCGATCCGTATCCCCCACGCAGTCGCGAATGGTGCCGTGCATATCCTGCACCAGCACCACCGCACGCTTATGCTCGCACAGCCGCTCCACCGTCGAGCGTTTCTCCAGATACGCGCGCAGTACGTTGATGTCTCGCTCGCTCACATTCACACCGCTCTCCCCATCCTCAAAGACCCGGGAGACAACCCCCCACGTAACTTCATGTCGCATAACCTCCGCCCCCGACGATAAAGACCACCCTCCCCGCGAGCAAGCCCACCCCCTCATCTTCACACCTTCACTCGCCAGCATCTTCGCCGACTTGACATCCCCTCCCCCCCATCCCTACCTTTCTGCAGGTGCGATGCTTTTCGATGGCATCCCCCTGAGGGGCCCTGTGGCCCTCCACGCCGCGCGCGTTGAACGCCCACCCCGGCCCAACGCCCCGCGCCCACCTGATGACGACGATGATCGATCTCTTCCACATCCGCTTACGCTGAGCGCGCCCCCGCCTTGAGCGGGCGCCTCACCCTTCGTTCTACACCCTCGCCGCAGAGCAGGGCGTAGCAATGAGGATTCTGTTTAGCGCGCTGCGCCCCTCTCAGGGCGACGTCACCCGGCACCTTTGCCCGGACGTCCGCCCTCACGGGCGCCGATGTGGACGTTTTCGCTGTCACGATGCCGGCACTCCCCTGTGTTGCCAGGCTCGCGTCGCTCCAAAACTCCCACCCGCGACTCGCCAGAAGTCCTCGTCCCGCTCCGCCCCTCGGCCGGTGATATCACCTGCAAGGAGGCCCTATGCGCCATCGAGATAACGCCACACCCGATGCCACCGAGCATCGCGACGCACCTTCGATCCACGACACCACCCCGACCCCTGAGCGCGCCCTGATCATCGCGGTGCAACTCTCGGGCACCGACGACGCAGAGCTTCACAGCTCCGCCCGTGAGCTCGAACGCCTGGCCAACACTTTGGGCATCGAGGTGCTCGGCTTTCACTCCCAGCGCCGCAGCAGCGGGAAGTCCGCAAAACTCCTCGGCTCCGGAAAGCTCGAGGAGGTCGCCCACGCCATCGAAGAGCTCGGCATCACCCGCGTGCTCTTTGACGGGGAGCTCACCCCCCGCCAGCACGAGAACCTCGAAGACGCCCTGGGCGTGAAGGTTACCGACCGCTCCGGCGTCGTGCTGCGCATCTTCGAAGAACGCGCCCAGACCCGTCAGGCCCAGCTGGAGGTCGACATCGCCCGCATCGAATACGAACTCCCCCGGGTGCGCCGTGGCCACGTCGCCGATGACCGCCGCGGGGGCGGCGGCCGCGGCGAAAAAGGCCACACCAACGTGGAGCTCGCCAGGCAACGCCTGCGCGAGCGCCTGGTCACCCTGCGCCGCGAGCTCACCGATCTGCAGCAGCACGCCGCCACCCAGCGCGCCCGGCGCTCCAGCGCCTTCCAGGTGGCCCTGGTGGGCTACACCAACGCCGGCAAGTCCTCGCTGATGCGCGCCCTCACCTCCAGCGAAGTTCTTGTCGAAGACAAACTCTTTGCCACCCTGGGCACCACCGCCCGCAAGCTCGACCCCCCGCTGCAGCCCGAGGTCGTCGTCAGCGATACGGTCGGCTTCATCAAACGCCTGCCCCACGAGCTTGTCGCGTCCTTTAAGTCCACCCTGGATGAGGCCCACGACGCCGACCTGCTCCTCTACGTCCTCGACGCCTCCGACCCGGAGTGGCCCGACCATCTTCAGGTCACCCGCGAGACGATTCAGGACATCGGCGCCAACCCCCACTCCCGCGTCGTCTTCAACAAGGTCGACCGACTCGATGACGCCGAGCGCGCCAGCCTGCGTATGCGTATGCCCGACGCGCTGCAGGTCAGCGCGATGCGCCCCGAACTCGTGGCGCTTCTGCACGCCGAGATCGCCCGCATTCAGGAGACCTCCTTCGTCGAAGAATCCCTGCTCATCCCCTTTGAACTCGGCCATGTTGTGGGCGCGGTGCATGAGGGCGCCCGCGTCGTCGAGCAGCACCACGGCCCCCGGGGCACCGCACTCAAAGTCCGCGCGCCGGCACACGCCATCCCCCTCTGGCGCGCCGAACTCCCCGACCCACCCGTCTTCGACGATGCCGACAGCCTGCTTGAGCGCGCCGCCGACTTCGGCCTGGAGCTTATGATGGACGATGGCGACGAGTCGTTGGAAAGTGGTTTTGATGAGAGCGGCGCAGATTATCGGGTGCTGCACGCCATCGATCAGGAGGGCGACTCCTGGATTCTGCGCACCCCCCGACGCTTGGGGCTCTACGAGCCCGCCCGCATCGAGGCCCGCGCGCTTCGCGCGCTCAGCGATGAACTCCCCGTCGAACTCCCACGTTGGGCGCTCCACACCCCCGAGATCATCGCCTACCGCCGCCTTCAAGGCCGTCCCGGCTGGCAGATCTCACCGGCCGGAGCGCTCACCTGGAACCACATCGACCCTCAAGATCCCTCCGAGACCTTCCTTCGCTCGGTGGCCCGCACCATCGCCGCCATGCACCGCCTCCCGGGCGACGAGCTCCGGGCAGCCGGCATCCCGCAACGCACCCCGCATCAGGAGCGCGATCATCTTAAGGCCATGCTCCCCCGCGCCCTCTCCGTACTCAAGCCGGCCCCCGAGGTCCGCGAGCGCTGGGAGCGCTGGCTGGCCGCCGACCACCTCTGGGCCTGGACGCCGAAGCTGGTGCACGGCGACCTCCACCCCGGCCACCTCCTGCTTGATGAGCGCGGCCAGCTCAGCGGCATCATCGACTGGTCAGAAGCCCACCTGGGCGACCCGGCCATCGACCTGAGCTTCTTCGTCGGCGCCTTTGCCCCCGGCACACTCGAGCGCCTGCGCGATCTTCTTGACGAAGAGGGCGCAGAGCCGGGCTTCGCCCTGGTGGAGCGCTGCCGGGAGCGCTGGGCCTACTACGCCGTCATCACCACCGACTGGGCCCTCGACAACGACCACGACCAGGCGCTGGCCCACGCCCGTAACCTCACCAAATCTCTGGAGTCCGCGGAATGAGACGCCTGCTGCGGCCCGACCTCCGCGCTCACCCCACCTTCATCCCCCCGGGCCTCACCTCACCCGCGGCCTGACCCCAGATCACCACCCCCGAATGAGGGGTTATCCCTCATTCGGGGGCATGATCCACCCCTCCGGTCGGGACTCGACCCTCAGCCGGCCCCCTCGATCACCCCTCGGGTTGGGACTCGACCCCCAGCCGGACTCCTCCACCACCCCTCGGGTTGGGACTCGACCCTCAGCCTGACCCCTCCACCACCCCTCGGGTTGGGACTCGACCCTCAGTCTGACCCCTCGATCACCCCCGGCGCCGACATTGATAAACGACGAGCACAGCTCCACGAGGGGAGGGCGCCACACGCATGTGCCAGAGACATCTGCGCCCCGGCCCGCTCGGCCACCTGGAGCTCGCCCGCCTGGAGCGTGACGCCGCCCGCCGCGCCTACGACGAGCTGGCCGATGACCTCAACACCACGATCCACGAGCTCGTCGACGCCCTGGAGTTTTATGCCGACTATGCCACCTACGTGATCCCCGATGAATCCCGACTGAGGCTCGTCAAGGCTGGCTACCGCTGCCCCATACTCGCTGACGGCGGTCGCAGAGCGCGTGTCGCGTTGGGCGAGGAGTTTTAAGCCCGATCTGGCAAGGAGGAGGGCCGTCCGATGGGCCACGTCAGCGTCGGATCTGGCACCACTCACCTTGCGCGACGAACATCAGGACCAACGTTCGCGTAGGTTGCTCGATAGAATATTGATTTTATATAACTCTGGAATTATATTTCTGTTGGCACGTTGAAACCACGGAGACGCATGAAGACCCAGATTCTTGTCACCGATGAGTACAGCGAGTGGTTTGGTAGCCTGGACGCCACCGAGAAAAAGGCTGTCCGTCGCGTCGTCGGGATGTTGGAGCAGATGGGGGTCACATTGCCCTTTCCTTATTCTTCATCGTTGAAGAACACCTCGCACCCTCTTCGCGAGTTACGCGTCAAGGCCAAAGGTACGCAGATTCGCGTGGTCTACGGGTTTGATCCCACGCGAAACGCCCTTTTGCTCATCGGGGCAACAAAGGCCGGAAGCAAACGCTTCTACGAGCAACTCATCTCCCTCGCAGAGAAGATCTGGGAGGATTTTCAACAGGAGACGCCATGATCCGCACTTTGGAAGAACTCGACCGTGAGCACTTCACCGACGACGAACTCAAGGAGATTCGTCAAGAGGCCCTTGCGGCCGTCATGGAGTTGAACCTCAAAGCACTCCGCAAAGAGATAGGGCTGACACAGCAGGAGTTGGCAGACCGCCTGGAGATGGCGCAGGCGCAGGTGTCTCATATTGAGAACCGAGACGATTTCTTGCTCTCGACTCTTCGACGATATGTGGAGGCCCTGGGGGGGGATATTGAGATGTTCGCCACCTTTGGCGAGAAGCGCATCAAGCTCTCTGGAATCTGAGATAAAAGGTGCCCTGCTAAATTTGGATCTTTAAGAAATCTGCTAAAGCTCCCAGGTTGATGGTATGTGAGGTGTTGCACCCACCACTCCGATACACCTCTGGCGCTGCTTTGTATTAAAACGCTCCGGCCGACCTCGCTGCTCCACCCCGCTAAATACCCCGCCGGCACCCCACCCGGGAGTTTGTATGGATGTTGCTACCCCCACTCGCCGCTTTTGCCTGCGATGCGCCTCGCTCGGCGTACTCAGCGCCCTCGCCATGAGCGTGGCCTGCGCTGAGCCCGAGCCTCCCGCCGACGCGCAACGCTCAGCCTCCCAACCCCTGGTGACGTTGGAGCGCTCCGCTCCGAGCGGCGATGATGCCGCCGCCGCGTCAGTCAAAATCATCGAGCCCGACTGGGAGGCCGCAGACCAGGCCGAACGCCTCTCCCCGAACCGCGTCTCCGACGACGCGCTGAAGCTCGCCGAGGCGTCGCCGGTCCCGGTGCTCTTGCCCGACGATGATGCCCTTTTGGGCACCCTGCAGCTGACCACCGGCCCCACCTGGTACGGCGCCTCGATGCGCGGCGAGGACTTCGGGGTTGTGATCCACGGCACCAACGCGCAGCACAGCCTCCCGGGGAGCGGCGCCAAAGAAAAACCCGACGCGCAGGCCGGTCGCCCCGTCTTAAGTCGCACCCACGCCATCGTCACGGTGAGCTTTCAGAGCTTCGGCGTGGCCTATGCGCTGGATATCGACTGCCAAAACCCGCACACCAACCCGCGCTGCGCCGAAGATGCGTTCGCCTGGGAGCTGGTCGAAGGGCTGAAGGTGCTGAGCGCGGAGGCCACGCGATGAAGACGACGACGTTGAAAACCTTCGAGAAGTTCGCATCTGGCGCGGTCTTCGCCCTGGGCGCCCTCCTGCTCGCGGCGCCCGCCCAGGCCGAAGAGTTCACCTACCAGCCCCCCGGCCAGCTCGTCGCCGGCAGCGGCACCGGGCGCGTCGACTACACGGTCTATGTGCCCGGGATGCGTTTCCCCATCGAGCAGGCTCCGGCCTACCCCAACTCCCAGGTCTGGGGGCACGGGGGCATGAACGGCCCCGGCGGCGGCCAGTGCGACTCGGGCAACTACAGCTACCCCTGGTGGGATAACTATTGCGAGACCCGAACCTGGGACATGCCCCTCTGCCCCGGCGGGCAGGGCCACCAGGGCCAGGACATTCGCGCGGCCACCTGCGACAACAAGACCCACTGGACCGTCGCCGCCGAGGCCGGCACCATCACCAACATCGGCACCTACTCGGTCAACCTGATGACCGCCGACGGCACCCAGCACCGCTACCTGCACATGGACCCGGGCACACTCGCCGTCTCCGTGGGCGATACCGTGGCCGCCGGCGACCGGCTGGGGCTGGTCTCCAACGCCTTTGGCGGCACGCCCACCACCATCCACCTGCACTACGACATCCGCCGCAACGTCAGCCCACATGGTCAGGTGTACATCCCCACCTACATGTCGCTGGTGACCTCTTACCAGGATCTGATCGGGCAGCCCGCCGAGCCCTGCGGCCTCATTGGCGCCGAGGGCGGGCTGATCGACAACGACGACGCCTGTTTTCAACTTCTGGGCAACGTCGGCACCTGGCGCACCGAAAACGTCGGCCACGGCGGAAGCCTCAACTGGACCTACGCCTGGGAGGCCCCTGACCCCGATGGCTACGCCCGCTGGAGCCTGCACGTGGAAGAGCCCGGCGACTACGAGCTGGAGGTCTACATTGAGGACAGCATCGCCAGCAGCGCGCGTGCGCGCTACAGCCTCTTTGCCGATGGTCAGCAGCACGATCTTCGCGTCGACCAGGGCGCGGCCAGCGGGTGGACCTCGCTCGGCACGTTTCGCTTGAGCGGGGAGAGCGGCGAACGCCTCGAGATCTATGATAACAGCGGCGAGGCCTTCGCGGATCGCCTGCAGTTCGTGGCCGACGCGTTGCGGCTGACGCGCCGCGGCGTCGAAGAGCCCGAAGTCGACGCCGGTGAGCCCGACGCGGGTCAACCCGATACCGGTGAGCATGACGCGGGGCAGGGCGACAGCGGCACCGACGTCGCCGACGCCGGCCCGCAGCCCGACGCCGGCGACGCCCCCGACTCCGGCGTCGCCTCGGAAGATCGCATGCTGGAGGAGAACTCCTGCGTGGGCTGCTCCTCCACCGACTCCGGAGGCTCCTCCGCGCTGATGCTGCTGCTGATGGCCGGGCTTTTGGCCAGGCGGCGCATGCGCCGCGTCGCCTGAGCGCGCCGAAAAGCTCCCTGAACGAAAAACCCCGACGCCGTGTGGCGTCGGGGTTTTTTGATGCTCTGCATGAAGCGGGTGATGGGATTTGAACCCACGACCTTCAGCTTGGGAAGCTGACACTCTACCGCTGAGTTACACCCGCAGAGGGTTCGATTAGCTTAGGCAGTTGCGCAGAAGCGTCAAGCCTAAAGTGCGCGCTTTACGACGCCTGCTGCTCCATTGCTTCGAGCTGCTCTTTGACGGCCTGTTGCATGTCGGCGCTGAGCCCCTCGCGCGCCTGCAGCTCGGTGAGGGTGTTGCGGGCGTCGTCGGTATGACCCAGCTCCAGCTCGCAGAGCGCGATCTGGAAGGCGGCCGCGTCGCGGGCGTCCGGATCGTCGGCGGCCTGACGGAACTCGTCGAGAGCCTCGTTGAGAAGTCCCATCTCGCGGTAGGCCACGCCCAGCTCCAGGTTGGAGTTGACGACCTCTCCGAAGTTCGGCGCGGGGACCTTGCCGGTGGGGTTGGCCGCGTTGGGATTGAACTTCTGCGAGAGGCTGCGCGCGCCGAAGGGGTTGTCGGCTGCGCCCAGACCGCCGCGCACCTGCATCAGCTGCGCGCGCCGTTTGGCCAGACCCGGGTGGTTGGGATGCTGATCCTCAAAGGAGCTGATCGCCTCGGAGGCCTCCTCGGTCAGCCCCTGCTGGATGAAGAAGTCGATCTCGGCCATCTCGCCCATCGGGTCGTCGCCGCCGATGTTGACGTCGCCGCCGGAGAACATGTCGCCGAAGAGATCGTCGAAGATGTCGTCGGCCTCCACGTCGGCGAAGAGCGCGTTGACGCTGGGCGCCTCATCGCCCACCGGGGCATCGTCGAGGGCCGAGAAGTCCATCTCGTCGATACCGCCGACGTCCTGGCCCAGATCCATCTCGACGACATCGTCGGTATCAAAGGCAAGCTCCTCGTCGGAGACCACGCTGGAGGCGATGTCCAACCCGTCCATCAGGCCGGCATCTTCGACGCCCTCAAACGTGCCGATCTCGGCCACATCCATATCGTCGAAGTCGGCGATCTCCTCGATCGACTCGATGTCACCGAGGGAAAGCGGCTCGGCCTCGGTGGCCTGCGCAAGCCCGCTCTCAGGGGCATCGCCGAAGGCGTCGAAGGCCGAATCCAGGGTCTCCAGCGCGGCGTGCACCGCGTCGTCGGCCTCAAACTCCTCGGAGGGGGGCAGGAAGTCGACGACCGCCTCATCGAGAAACTCCAGCGAGTCGGAGACGGGCTCGGGCTCCACGTTCACAAATTCGTCGATGTCGTCGACGTCGACCTGCATCGTGCCCGGCTCGTCGCTGACCTCCACCACTTCGATGGCGTCGATGGAGATCTCGGCGATGCCGTCGGTGGGAGGCGGTGCGTTGAGGTCGACGCCCAGCGCCTGCGCGCGCACGTGCACCGCCTGCGGGTTGGGAGCCACCTCCAGCGCCTCGGTCAAAAACTCATAGGCCCGCAGCGGGGTCTCGGCGGTGAGCTCCGCCAGGGTGATCAGCGTGCGGTAGGCACCGGCCTGATCGCGGGTGGCACGCGCCAGATCCAACTTCTGCTGGTGGGCCACCACGCTCTGTGGCGAGCGCTCCAGCGCGGCTTCAATGGCGGCGACGGCCTTGTCGTAAAGTCCGTACTTTAAGAAGACCTGGCACTCGCTGAGCATCTGCCGGATCTCGGTCTCGCTGGCCGGCGCGGGCTCCACCTCCTCGATCGCAATGAGCCCGGAGGAGGTGCCATCGTCAAGAAACTCCACCTCGTTGGTGATGTCGACAAAGGCTTCGACCGACTCGGCAACCGGCGCCGGTGGTTGAGGAGCAGGCGGCTGCGGAGCGGCCGGCTGATAAGCCTGCGGCGCGCTCTGACGCGGGGGCGCCTGGGGTTGCGATGCGGTGCGCGCGGCCGATTGCGCCGGCGCCAGCGCGACCTCCAGGTCGTCGTCCAGAAACTCGATGTCGTCGTCGAGGAACTCCACCCCGCCGAGGTTGTCGGCCGGAGGCGGCGTGCTCTGGCGAGCGCGCAGCGCGTCGGTGGAGGGCGCGTCGGCCAGCACCCCGCTGTCTTCGGTCGATGGCGAGAGCCCCAGCGCCTCTCTGGCCTGGGCGTTGTTCGGATCGAGGCGAGCGATGCGCCGCCAGGCGTTCTCGGCGTCGGCGCGTCGGCCTGCTGCCGTGTAGAGCGGCGGCAACGAGAGCGCCACCATCACGGCCTTATCGCCGCGCCCGAGCCGCTCAAAGGTGTCGCTTAGAAGCTCCAGCGTCTCCACATCTTCCGGGGTCTCCCGAAAGAGGATCTGAAGATGCTGCAGAGCTGTCTGCTCATCGCGTCGCTCCAGGTGCAGGCGCACCACCTGCTTGCGCAGATCGTGGCGCTGCGGCGTCAAAAAGAGCACGCGCTCAAGCACCTGCAAAAGCTCATCGTGGCGCCCCTCCGCCTCGAGCTTGCCGGCACAGAAGGTAAAGGCCTCGACCGCCTGGGCGTTGAGCCCGTCACGGGTGTAGCGCTCGGCGAGCTGAATGCGCAGGCCCACGTCTTCGGGGTCGATGCGCACCATCTGCTCGAGCATCTGGCGCTGGCGATCGGCATCTCCCAGCTCTTTGTACATGCGCTGGGCTTGATGGAAGGAGCGCACCGCGTCTTTGAGACGCCCCAACCGGAAGTAGCACTCCCCGATGGCGTGATGCAGGGCCACGTCGCTGTCGTCCAGGCGCTGGGCCTGTTTGTAGACAGCGATGGCCTTCTCGTACATGTCTTGCTGGGCGTAGCGGTCGGCCACCGTTTTGTAAGCCGAGAGCGCCTCATCAACGCGCTCAAGCTTGACGTAGAGGTCGCCACACTTGAGCAGCGTGCGCAGATCGGATGGATCGTCTTCGGCCAGGAGCAAGTACTCCTTGAGTGCCTTATCCCAGTTGCCCTTGCGGATGTGTTTCTGAGCCGCGTTGAGCACTTTGTTGCGGTTGATCGCCACGGAGTTCCCTGCGCGTCGCAAGACGATGAAGCCGGGGGACGGGACGGCAAAGGGTGCGGCCGCCCGGCGCGAGTTTCAAAAGGCTTCGGGGGGTAAAGGCCGATGATACGTTGGCCTTTTCGAGAGCGTCAAGGTGGCCGGTGAGCATACGCTCACCGGCCCGAAGCCGGGGATAGAATGCATAACCCCGACCCTTTATTTTCGACGCTTACTTGTTGACGCGCTCCACAAACTCGCCGGTGCGCGTATCGACCTTCACCATCTGGCCGATCTCCATGTAGAGGGGCACCTGCACGGTCAGGCCCGTCTCAAGGGTGGCCGGCTTGGTGGCACCCTGGGCGGTGTCGCCCTTAAAGCCCGGATCGGTCTGGGTGACTTCCAGCACCAGGAAGGTCGGCGGCTCCACGCTGATCGGCTTGCCGTTGTGGAAGAGGATGTCCACCTCAAGGTTGTCTTTGAGGTAGGGAAGCACCTCTTCGACCGCATCATTCGACAGACGGATCTGCTCGTAGGTCGAGGTGTCCATAAAGACGTAGAAGGCGTCTTCCGGGTAGAGGTACTGCATCGTGCGCGACTCGAGGTTGGGCTGATCGACCTTATCGCCGGAGCGGTAGTTCTGGTCGAGCACGCGCCCCGAGATCAGGCTCTTGATGCGGGTCTTTACAAAGGCGACGCCTTTGCCCGGCTTCACATGCTGGCAGTCGATGATGACGTAGGGCTCACCGTCGATCTCGATCTTGAGGTTTTTACGAAAGTCCTGGGTGCTGATCATGGGTCGCTCTCAAAAGGTAGGCGTGCCCCGGCCGGGGGCGTCGTCGGGTGTTGATAGGGCAGGGCAGGCTCTCCACGCGAGTCGGCGGCGCCGCGCGCCGCGTTTTGAGCAAGCCCCTTAACTTCATTCAGGTCTGGGTTGGCCCGCTGCGGGCCTTATGCTGCGCCGGCTTCAGCGCATCTCGCGCTCAACAAATGGCGAGATCAGACGCAACATCGTCTGACCCCGGTTGACGTCTCCCTCAGCGGTGAGGGCAAGAATAAGCAGATATTCTTCGGCGACCACCTTGGCCAGCGCCGTAATCGATCCGGCGGTGATGCTGACCTCGTTGACCTCGCCGACGTCGTAGATCTGCAGGCGTCGAAACTTGTCCAGGAGGTTGCTCAGCTCGATGGCCACCGCGCTCATCTGCGGCAGCTCCTCGTCTTTGTAGACGCTGTCGATGGGGATGCCGTCAAAGCCAATGAGCAGGCAGCCGATGGCGCCCTCGACGTTGTTGACCACGCTGGTCAACTTCTGCTTGAACATGAAACCTCCAAATCTGGCAAACCCCCGGTCTTTGCCGTGGGCCTTTTACGGCGGTGCAGCGGGGCAACTCTCCAACAGAGCGGTGTTCAAGGTCAAGAGCCTACCGCGTCAAATGGGGGCCTGTACAGCGCTTTAGCAGGGGGCGGTTGGCCCTCAATTGCTTGAGCCTTGCCCGCTATGATACCACCGGCGCCCCCGAGAAGGCCCACGCGCGCGAGGAGCGCGTCGGGGCGCCTGCGGGCATCGAACACTGGGATGTTGACGCGCGGCCAGGAGCCGCGATGAGGATAGCATGATGGCGAGAGTTGCAGCCGCCCTGGTCGTGGCGTTGAGCGCGGTGTTGGTCTTCTGGGGTGCGGGAAACTTCGGGATCTGGGAGCCCTGGGAGTCGGGCGCGTTGCGCCTGGCCATTGAGGTCAGCGAGCCCGCGACCCCGGCCGACGACGACGCTTCCGCCGAGTCGGAAGAGGATCGCAAGGTCGCCGAAGACGACGCGGAGAGTGCGGAGAGCGCGGAGCCGGAGGTTGCCGCCGGCGATGGACTCGACGCCCGCGCCCGGGCGGTGCTCGGCGAAGAAGAGGGGCGTTTTTCGGGCCTGCGCCTGTGGTGGTTGACGCAGACGGTCGACGATGAGCCCGTTGTGGAGTCGGGCGAAGTCGGTCAGGCGGAGCGCGGCGTGCGCGCGCTGATGATGCTCATGGCGCTCTTGCTCGTGGTGGGCGTGGGCCTGTGGGCCCGACGTTTCCTGGGTGAGCGGGCCGCGCTGCTCAGCGCAGTGATACTGGCGACGACGCCGGCGGTGCTCCTGGGCGCGATCTTTGTATCGGGCCCGATCGCGATGATGCTCAGCTCCACGCTCGCGCTCCTGGCCTTTGTGGGCGCGGCGCTCGAAGAGGAGCGCCGCCGCGATCGAGACGACGCGGCGATGAGCCGCCAGGCCCTGGGCTGGCTGGGTGCGGCGATGCTGGGGCTTATGCTCTCGGTGTGGGAGGGCGGCGTCTTTGGCGCGCTCGTTCCCGTGCTCACCGCCCTTGTGGTGGCGCTCTTGGAGTGGCGCAGCCCGCAGGCCGGCCGCCCTCTTGCCAGAACGCTGCTAAACTGGCGCGGCGCCCTCTGGGTCGGGGCCGGTCTGCTCACGCTCGTCGTGCTCGCTAGTGACACCGGCTGGGCCTACCTGCTCACCCAACATGGATTTGCCGACGACGTGGACTTCGCCAGCCGCTTTGGCTGGTGGTTGCGCCAGATCGGCTTTGGCTTCTTCCCCTGGTTCGCGCTGGCCTTTGCGGGCTACGGCTACATGAGCCAGCGCCTGGCCGGGAGCGCCCCCGCTGAAGACGCTTCCAAATGGTCTGAGGCCGACGCCTCCACCGCCTTGATGGCGCGGGTGCTGATGCTCTGGCCGGCGGTCGCCTTTGTGGTGATGGTGGTGGCCGGGCGTTTTGGCCACGCCACCTTTGCGGCCTTTGTGCCCCTGGCGCTCGGTGTGGCCTGGGCGCTCTCCGACAAAGATTACTGGGCCGAACTTCGCCTGCGGCCGCAGCTTTATCTTCTGCTCGCCCTCAGCGCGATCTTCATCGTGATGATGCTCGGCAAAGATATTGAACGCTTCCCGCCGCGCCTGGTCGAGCTTGTGACCGCCGGTCAGGATGAGCTGGGCCTGGGCGAAGACTACGAGTACGGCCGCGCGCTGAAGGTGTGGAAGTACGGCTACGTGGCGCTGCTCGCGGCTTATTTTGCCGGGGCGATAAGCTGGCTGGTCTTCTTCTGGCGCGACCTCAAGATCTTCTGGGGCTGGCTCAAACGCACCTGGCGCGCCTGGCGAAATAAGGGCGACGCGAGTGCCTCCGAGGCCGCTGAAAGCACCACCGTGGCGGCCGACGCCGAAGGGGCCGATGCGGCATCTTCAACCTCGGCCGCACCCATGAGCCCCGGAGAGGCGCGCGCCGCCGAGCGCGAGGCCTACCGCCAGGAAGATGGCAAACTGGCGCGCCTCGCGGCCTTTGCCGAGGGCTACACCGGCCTGCTCATTGTGGCGACGCTGGGCGCGGTGAGCTGGGCGGTGATCGTGGTCGGCGTGTTTTTGCCCGACCTCGATTCCAACCTCTCCAACCGCAAGATCGTGGCGAGTTACCTGGAGGCGCGCGAGAACGATGAGCCGCTGCTGCGCTACGGCTACGACACCAGCGAGTCGGACTTTTACCTGCGCGGGCTTGAGTCCATCCCGCACTCCCGGGCGTTTAACGCGCGTTTTGATGAAGAGGAGCGCTTCTTTGCGCTGATTCCGCGCGACCGCCTGGCGGCGGTCCACTCTGACGTGCGCCGCGCGCATAAGGCCGATCTTGTGGTGGTCGATAACAGCTCGTCGTCGATGGTGCTGGTCAGCAACAAGCTCGGGGAGGGCGAAGAGGATCAGAGCCCCCTTGCCGGCGCGCTGTTGGATGAACTTCCCGAGTCCGCGACCCCCATCACCGTGGAGGGCGACGCGGAGAACTCGCCGGCGTTTAATCGTCAGATTGAGCTGATTGGCTACGAGCTCAACAAGAAAGCCGAAGGCGATGAAAATCCGCGCTACAGCTGGGGCGAAGAACTGACGATGACGCTCTACTTCGAGAGCCTGCGGCGAGTGACGAGCGAGCAGGAGATCTTCGTGCACATCGACACGCCGGGAAATCGCATCGGCGCTGACCACGAGCCGGTGGGCGGCAACTACCCGACCAGCCGCTGGCTGCCCGGTGACATCGTGCGCGATGAGCACACCCTGACCATCGATCGCTACTCGACGCCGGGGACCTACACGATCTGGATCGGCTTCTACAAAGGCTCCGACCGCATGGACGTAAGCCCGCGTAAGGGGCACGACGGGCAGAACCGCGTGAAGGTGGCCGAGATCGAGATCGAGGCGTTTTGATGCGGCGTTTGCAGCGGGTATGCGCGGGTTGCCTGGCGTTGCTGATGGTCCTGTGGACCGCTTCTGCTGCGGCCGATCCGCAGGTGGGTGAGGAGGCCAGTGAGGCTGAAGCGGCCCCCGGCCTCTGCGTGCTGGAGGCGGTGGAGGGGGGCGTGCGCTGCGTGGGTGGGGCTGGCGAGGAGGTGCAGCTTGAGCACCCGGCGCTCTACGGGGATCCCAACCGCTATCGCGAGCGCCAGGGTGGGCGCCGCCCGGTGGGGCCGGTGCGTCTCAGCGATCGTTATTATTACGGGGTGCGCGCTGAGCTTCTGGTCTTCGATGCGCAGCAGCGCGCGGTGATCGAACGCGTGGCGCTTCCCACGACCCTGCGCGAGATCGAGGCGGTGCGGGAGGGGGAGACGCCCTATCTGCGGCTGCATCTGGAGGGGGAGTCGACCCCCGCGCTCCGATACACCCCCGGCGTTTCTTCCAACGCCGCGGCCTACGGCGGCCCCTGGTCCTGGCCCGAGACGCTCGGGGCGATGCAGGACGCCCTCTGGCGCGAGGAGGTCGCGCTGGGCCGTGAGCCCGGCGCGGTGCAGGCCCCCGATCCCGAGCTTGAGGCCGAGCAGCCCGACGATGGCGCGCTCCTCGAAGCGATGAGCGCCCGCGCCGAGCTCGACCGCACCAACATCTACTACGCCCTTTACCGCGCCGAGGCCCTGCTCCGACTTGCCCGACCCGAGGAGGCCCGCAGCGCCGCCATGCAGGCCGCCGAGCGCGATGCGCCCTGGTACGATCTTCTGCGCGCCAGCGCCCGACTTCGTTATTTTGGGCTGGATGCGGCCGCCGACCTCGCGATGGGGCGCGGCCTGGAAGCGATGCGCGACGCCGGCGTTCGCCCCGGGGCGATGACCAGCCCGGTCGCGGCGAGTTTTATGTTCATCTGGTTGCGCGAGGCGCTGGACCGCGTGGCGGGCGCGCCGCGGGTCAATGAGGCCGACGCCACAGTGAGCGCAGCCCGGGTGCTGGAGCAGGCCGAGGAGGCCATGCCCAACGCCGAGGGTCTGCGCGCGGCCTGGCGCGCACTCGGCGCCGAGAGCGTCGCCCACCTCACTCGCCCCGGCCCGGGCGCGATGGTGGAGGAGGCGGTCGATGAGGTCGATGAGCACCTGGTCATCGGCCTGGGACTTTTGCTGGCGATGCTCGGCGGCGGCGCGGTGGTGGGACTGGGCCGCGGTCGCGGTCGCTGGGTAGCGGCCGATGTGCTGGTGCTGGCGTCGCTCCTTGCGATCAGCGCCTGGAACCTCGGAGAGCTGGGCCGCGCCGCCCAGCGCGCAGCCTTTGTGTGGGAGGCGCCCGTTGAGATCGGCAGCGACGCGCTCAACGCGCCCGGGGCGCGGGCCTGGCTCGATGGGCTGGCCGACTCCGGCGCGCGCTCCCAGCTCCGAGAGATCATCGGCGTGCAGGAGCTCGCCATGACCCGAGGCCGACCTCTGGAGGGGGGCATCGATGGCGACACCATCGCTCGCCAGCTCGAAGACGCCATTGACGCCCACCTCGCCGCCCACGCCATCGACTCGCCAGCCGAGCTGGAGGTTTCGCCGGCGGTGCGCGAGGAGTTTGGGTGGCTCGACGCGGTGCGCGCTATCGATCTTCGGGGCGGGCGCGGACTGCTTGTGGCGGCGGGGCTTGTGCTCAACGCCTTGATGCTCGGCGGGCTGGTCTGGGTGCTCCTGGGTCGCTCGCCAGCGCTGGGTCGCAGGCTGCGGGGGTGGTGGCCCGGAGCGCCGGCGGCGCTGGGCCCGGCGCGCGTGGGCGTGTGGGCGGCCTTCTGCGTGGGGCTGGCCGGGGTGACGCCGCTCGCGAGCGCGGTGCGTGGGGTCTGCGGGGAGGTGTGGGCCGGCTATTACGGGCTGGCTCCCCTGGCCGAGGCGCCCGGGCCCCAGCCCTGGGCGGTGACGCTGCTGGTGGGCGCGCTGGCGCTGCACCTGGGGGCGGTGGTCCAGGAGCGGGCCAGTGCGGCGCGGCGCGCGCGCCGGGCGGCCTCCGCAGCCCCTGTTGACGCGACCTGAGGCACGTCGGCGTTTTGCGCGCTGAGCGTTGCTCTCCGATGCTCAGCGCTTGTGGATGCCCAGAATCTCCCGGGCCTCCGCCGGCGTCGCCGGCTCCCGACCCACCTCCCGGGCCATCTGTGCCATCGCCTCAATGAGCGGGCCGTTGCCGTCGACCTTGCTGCCGTCGGGCAAATAGAACGTGTCTTCGACGCCGGTGCGCAGGTTACCCCCGAGCTCGGCGGTGCGCCGGTGGATCGGCCAGACCTCCTCTCGCCCGATCACGATCGACTGCCAGGGCCGCCCCTGGGGCATCTCATCAAGCAGGATCGGCAAGAGATCTTCGCGGGCGGGCATCCCGCTGGCCACCCCCTGCACAAGGCTGATGGTGTAGGGAGGTTTGAGAATGCCGTGAGCCTCAAACATCGCCAGCGAGCGCAGAATCCCGGTATCAAAACACTCGCACTCCGGCACGATCTGATGGGCGTGCATCACCTCCAGAAACGCGCTGATCTTGGAGACGGGGTTATCGAAAAGCATCGGCGGCCAGGCCCACTGCCCGTTGCTGCGCACCTTAAGGTAGTTGAGCGAGCCGGCGTTCATCGCGGCCATCTCCGGCTCAATGGCCTCCAGGCAGGCGCGCGGCCCGTTGATCTCATCGCCCACCACACCCGTGGTCAGGTTGAGGATAAGCTCCGGCGCGGCCTCCTTGATCGCGTCAACCACCTCCCGAGCGAGCTCCACCTCCCAGGAGGGAAGCCGCCCGCTGGCCTGGTCACGAAGATGCAGGTGCACCACCGACGCCCCGGCGTTGTAGGCCGCGCGGGCCTCCTCGGCCATCTGCGCCGGGGTATAAGGCACCGGATGCTGCGCCGGGTCGGTGAGCACGCCGTTGAGCGCGCAGGTGATCACAACGGTATCGGGGCTTGGGGCCATAGCAGCTGCTCCGCAATTCAGGCCGGGACTTCGGCGCGGGTCGAGGTGGAGGATTCGCGCTTGGTTTTATCGAAGAACTCCACGGTGCGGTAGGGGTAAGGGATCTCGATGTCGGCATCATCGAGCGCGTCTTTGATGGCGGTGGCCACCTGGTCGCGGGCGAGCACCTCGCTGCGCTTCTGCGAGTCAGTCCAGTAGAAGATGTCGAAGTTCACCGAGCTGTCGCCGTGGCCGCTCACCAGCACATCGACCGAAGGTTCGCTCAGCACGGCCTCACAGCCCTCGACGGCCTCGCGGATCACCCGGCGCGCCTCTTCGATGTCTTCGCCGTAGCCGATACCGGTGGAGAAGGTCGAGCGCCGCTTCTTCTCGGAGGTCTGCACGGTCACCGAGCTTGTGTAGATGTCGGAGTTGGGGATGACGATGTCCACGCCGTTGTACGAGCGCATGGTGGTGGAGCGGATATCGATCGAGCGCACCGTGCCCTCATGACCGCCGACTGCGATCTGGTCGCCGACGATGAAAGGGCGCTGCAGAAGCAGCAGAATGCCGGCCAAAAAATTCTGAAAGATATCTTTGAACGCAAAACCAATTGCCACACTGGAGAGGCCCAGTACGCCGACCAGATCGCCGGCCTCAAGCCCCGGAAAGACGATGGTGGCTGCGGCGAAGATGCCGATCACAGTCAGCAGCACCGAGGCCACCGTACCCGCCAGGCTCTGCAGGCTGGGATCATCGAGCACTCGCCCCACAATATTACGCGCGGCCTTTCGACCCAGCTTCGAGAGCATGATGAATGCGCCAAAGACCAGGGCGGCCATCACCAGCGTGGGCAACATCTCCAAAAACGCGTTGGAGTACTTCTGCAAGACTTCCATCAACGACACCGTGGGCACACCGAACTCCTTAAGTTGATTGAGGTTTCAGGTTTCGCGCCGCCAAAGCTCACCGCGATCGTCACGATGTCAAAGATGGGTCGGGAAGAGGTGCGGGCATAAAAAAACGGCCTCCCCGAAAGGGAGGCCGTTTTTGATGCTACGTCGAGGCAGCAGCGCATCGCGACGACGCGAGGCGCTGCTGCTGCGGAATCAGTAGCGGTAGTAGTCGGGCTTGAAGGGGCCCTCGATCTCCACACCGATGTACTCGGCCTGGGAGTCGCTGAGCCTGGTCAGGGTGGCGCCCAGCTTGTCGAGGTGCAGCTTGGCGACCATCTCATCAAGGTGCTTCGGAAGGGTGACAACGTCCTTGCCGTAGGCTTCGGCGTTGGCGTGAAGTTCCATCTGCGCGAGCACCTGGTTGGTGAAGGACGCGCTCATCACGAAGCTGGGGTGGCCGGTGGCGCAGCCCAGGTTCACCAGGCGGCCTTCGGCCAGGATGATGATGGAGTTGCCCGTCTCCTTGAACTTCCACTCGTGGACCTGCGGCTTGATCTGGATCTTCTCGACTTCGCCGCGCTCGCGCATCGCTTCGAGACCGGCCATGTCGATCTCGTTGTCGAAGTGGCCGATGTTGCAGACGATGGCGTTATGCTTCATCCGCTTCATGTGGTCGGCGGTGATGACGTTGAAGTTACCGGTGGCGGTCACATAGATGTCGTAGCCCATGTCCAGGGCCTGCTCCATCGTGATGACGTCGAGGCCGTGCATGCAGGCCTGCAGCGCGCAGATGGGGTCGATCTCGGTGACGGCCACGCGGGCCTTCTGGCTGGAGAGCGACTGGGCCGAGCCCTTGCCCACATCGCCGTAACCGGCAACCAGCGCGCGCTTTCCGGCGAGCATCACGTCGGTGGCGCGCATGATGGCGTCGACCAGGGAGTGGCGGCAGCCGTAGACGTTGTCGAACTTACTCTTGGTGACCGAGTCGTTGACGTTGATCGCCGGGAAGAGCAGCGTGCCTTCTTTCTGCGACTGGTAGAGGCGGTGCACGCCGGTGGTGGTCTCCTCGCTCACGCCACGGATGTTGGGCGCGGTGCGGCTCCAGTAGCCCTTATCGAGGGTCTGAAGCTCTTTGAGCACCGAGAGCACCACGCGGAACTCCGCGTTGTCGGTGGAGGAGGGGTCGGCGGTGATGTTGTTCTGCTCGAACTCATAGCCTTTGTGCACGAGCAGGGTGGCGTCGCCACCGTCGTCGAGGATGAGGTTGGGGCCCTTGCCGTCCGGCCAGTTCAGCGCCTGGAAGGTGCACCACCAGTACTCTTCAAGCGTCTCACCCTTCCACGCGAAGACCGGCACACCCTGGGGGTTGTCGACGGTGCCGTTGGGGCCGATGGCCACGGCGGCGGCAGCGTGATCCTGGGTCGAGTAGATGTTGCAGGAGGCCCAGCGCACGTCGGCGCCCAGCGCGACCAGCGTCTCGATGAGCACGGCGGTCTGAATGGTCATGTGCAACGAGCCCATGATGCGGGCGCCTTTAAGAGGCTGCGCGGCGCTGTACTGCTCGCGAAGCGCCATCAGACCGGGCATCTCGTTTTCGGCCAGCTCGATCTCTTTACGGCCAAAAGCCACCGTCTCCGGGCTGAGGTCGGCGACCACAAAGGGGTCGTCGCTCAAGAGCGGGCGGCCGGTGTTCATGAAGGGGGGGATGGCGTCGACGGGCGAGCTGGTCATGTGAAGCTCCCTGCAAAGAGGTGGGTATACGTAGGACGCGCCGAGGCGCGAAAGTTCCGCTGTTCTGGGGGCCGGCGCACATTGCGAAAGGCCTGGGTGCCGCAAACCTGTGCAGCATTCAGGCGAAGTCAACAGCATGTGAGACTTCGGCCGGCAACTCTGGCCAAAGGGTTGACCAAAAGTGCTTATTCCTGTCAAGCGCGCGCCTCAGATCGCGGTCTTCATCGCCGAAAAAGCGCAGACTCAGGTGGTGTTCGCGCCGAGGTGAAGATCACCGGTTGCCGGCGTGCTGACAGGTGCCCACGTTCTCGCCAGCCTCTTTGATGCAGACCTGCAATTCGGTGCAGTTATGCTCTGAGAGGCACCCGCTGCTGCATTGCCCGAAATAATCGCTGGAGCAGTACTGGGAGGGGTGGCAGATCGCAAAACGGGAGGGGTTATCCGGGTCGCCACAGGCGGTGTAGCCCGGCTCGAGGTCTTCGCCGCGGCGGCGGTCTTCGTAGGTGGCGTGGTCCACGCAGGTGCCCACGCGCTGGCTGCCGGTCTTCAGGCAGAACTGCTCGTGGCTGCAGTTATCCTGCGAGAGGCAGCCGTTGTGACAGATGCTCAAGATCTGGGAGCTGCAGTACTGCGAGGGATGGCAGATAACCCCGCGGCTCGGCTCGGGGAAGTCGTTGCAGGGGGTGTAGCCCTGAGCCAGCGTGCGGCGCTCATCTCCCGGGCCCGGCTCGCCATCGAAGAGGGGGCCGCAGCTACTCAAAAGCAGCGCAACACCAACACTCAGCAGCATCGTCACAGGAGGGAACATCGGCAGGTTCGTGGGCATCATCAGCTCGTCGCGAGGTTTGCGAAACGCGAAGTGAATAGAGACGCAGGCGTCATCGTTGGTCTGTGCGCATCTGACGGCGCGCCCCGCGCGGGCATTCAAAGTCCTGGCGGCAGGGCCGGTGCCCACGAAAGAGGGATGGCTCAGGGCCGCATAAACCCCGATTGTGCGCTGGCCCGGCCATGTCGCTAACATTGACCCAGAGCGGGCCTCGCCATAGAGTGGGCGCGGTGTGCCCGACGATCGACGCAGCTCAAAAACGCCCGCCCCCGAGGTAGGTGTCAGGCCGGCCACACCTCCGCGCTTTTGCGGCGCTTTTTATGAACCACGCGGAACGCGCGCTCCCCGGCGGGAGACGCGCGGCACCGAGGCATCAATGACCCTTTATTGTCCACAATGTCAGCAGCGCTTTGACGGCGATCTGGAGGTTTGCCCCTCCGATGGCAGCCGTCTTTTTAATCTGGATTCGCCGGGTGATGCCCCCGATCCGCTGCTGGGACAGGTCATCGATGAGCGTTTTCGCATTGAGCGTCTGCTCGGGGTGGGCGGCATGGGTGCGGTCTACGCCGGGGTGCAGCTCTCGGTGAACCGCGAGGTCGCCATCAAGGTGCTGCGCCCGGAGATGAGCGACCGCGAGAAGGCGCTGGAGCGCTTCTTTCGCGAGGCCAAGGTCGTCTCTGAGCTCAGCCACGCCAACATCGTCAGCCTCTTTGACTTCGGGCAGGATCGGCAGCGCGATCTTCTCTACCTGGTCATGGAGCTTGTGCGCGGCATCAACCTGGGCGACCTGCTGGAGCGCGGGCGCTTTCGCGTCAACATGGCGCTGGAAGTCGTCTACCAGGTCTGTGGCGCGCTGACCGAGCCGCACGCCCGCGGCATCATTCATCGCGACTTAAAGCCCGATAACCTGGTGATGCTGCCCGTCTCCGACGGCACGGTGCAGGTCAAGGTGCTCGACTTTGGCATCGCGCGCGCCCTGGAGCAGAGCACGCAGATCACCAAGACGGGCATGATCTGCGGCACCCCGGCCTACATGGCCCCGGAGCAGGCGCAGAACCACGCGATCGATGCACGCACCGACCTCTATGCGCTGGGCATCATCCTCTACGAGATGCTCAGCGGCATGGTGCCCTTTACCGGCGACACCAGCCTGCAGATCCTCTTCAGCCATGTGCAGAAGAGCCCGCCCTCGCTGCGCCATATCCTGCCGGCCGGAAGCCTCCCCGAAGACATCGAGGCGCTCTGCTACCGCATGCTGAGCAAAGATCCGGCCGAGCGCCCGCGCTCAGCCCGCGAGGTGCGCGATGAGATCGATCATCTGCGCATGCGCCATCAACTTCGGCCGGTGCGCCTGGATGTGGATCGGCAGGGGACGGGGGCCTTTGAGCCCTGGCTGATGCCTCATCTTGAAGGCACCGGCCGCGGCGGCCCCAGCTCCACTGAGGCGCTGCGCCAGGCCCCGCAGACCGGTGGTTTTGGTCTGGCTCCGAGGACGGGGGAGCTGGAGTCGATGCCGACGATCGAGCGCCACACCCCCACCGACATCGATCGGGTGCGGGTGGGCGCCGACGCGCGGCCCTTCAGCAGCACCCAACCTCAGTTTCAGGCCTCACCGGCGACTCAGGCGCCCGGGCAGCGGCGCACCGATACCATCACCGGGGAGTCGAAGGTCGAAACGCCGGCGGCGGTGATTAGCGGTGATTCGGGCAACACCCTGAAGATGGAAGCCGAAGGCGGCGCGCGCTCGCGGACCGGGCTGCTGGTGGCGCTGGTGGTGCTGCTGCTCGGAGGCGGAGCGGTGGCCGCGTTTGCCCTGGGAGGTGATGAGGGCGCAGGCGCCGAGGTTGAGGCGGCGGTGGTCGAAGAAGAGGCCCCGGCGGCGCCTGTGGCTGATCCGGCGCCAGAACCTTCCGAAGATGCGCTGCACGCTGAGAGCGCCGGCGCGCGCGTGGGCCTTGAGGCGATGATCGCTGCGCGCCTGCTCACCGCCGAGAGCGCTGCGGTGGCCGCCGTCGCCGAGGAGGCTGCTCGCCAGCAGGCCACCTCGCGTCAGCAGCAGCGCGAGCGCCCGCGGGTCAGCGCCAGTGATTCTGCCGCCGAGCGGGAGGCCCGCGCCGCCGAGCGCCAGCGCGCCATCGAAGAGGCCCGCGCCGCCGAGGAGGCCCGTCAGGCCGCCGCCCGCCAGGCCGCCGCCGAGCGCGAAGCCCGCGCCGCCGAGCGCGCCCGTAAGGCCGCCGAGGCCCAGGACGATTCGTCGAATACCGACTCCGCGCTGCGCGACAGGTTGCGCCGACTGCGCTCCGGGGAGTAGTACCGGCGCGCGGATGCGACCCGGTGGCTAAGTGACAGGATGATGTTCATGAAGATGCGAGTGTGTGGGGCGGCGCTGGCCGCGATGGTGGTCTGGCTTTTCAGCGCGACGGCGTTTGCCGCCGATCCCGATCAGATCTTTGAAGAGCTGAGTGAGGCGGAGAAGGTCCAGCTCATTGAGCTTATCGATGAGGGCAGCGCGGCCTATGACGACGGGCAGTTTCAGCAGGCCGCCGACACCTTTCACGAGGCCTACGAGCTTGCTCCCCTGCCGGACTTTCTCTACCGCCTGGGGCTGGCCTACGAGCGCCTGGGCGAAGATGCCCGCGCCGTCGAGTACTACCGAAGTTTTCTCAACCAGGTGCCGCAGGCCGAAGAGCGCGGCCGCATTGAGAGCACCATCGCGGTGATTGAGCGTCGCCTGGCCTCGCGGGCCAAGACCG
This sequence comes from Lujinxingia vulgaris, assembly GCF_007997015.1. Lineage (NCBI taxonomy): Bacteria > Deltaproteobacteria > Bradymonadales > Lujinxingiaceae > Lujinxingia > Lujinxingia vulgaris. The sequence continues at coordinate 83,960 of NZ_VOSM01000005.1, read as the reverse complement.
CCGTTGAGGTGATCACGCGCCCCGAAGGGGCGCGCGTCTACGTCGACTCCAAAGAGTCGGGCATGCGCGGGGTCACCCCCATCGATCTCAACGTGGAGGCGGGAAGTTACACCCTCTTCATCGAGCTTGACGGGTATGAGCCCATCGAAGAGCGCGTGCAGGTCCCCGAGGGGCAGACCGTGGTGCTGCGTCTGGGGATGGAGCCCGAGGGCGGCGTCGGTCCGGCCGAGCCCTCCTTTATGCGCTCGACCTGGGTGCCGGTCACCCTGGCGGTGGTCGGGGTGGGTGCGCTGGCGCTCACGCCGGTCTTCAGCAGCCAGGCAGAAGCCGCCGGCCGCGAGGGCGATGAGATCCTGCGCCGCGCTGACGGTCGCACCGCCGCCAACAACGCGGCCAAAGAGGCCGCCGACCGCCGCGAAGCGACCTACAACGGGCTCGCCATCGCCTCGCCAATCGTCGGCGCGGTGGCCCTGACCTCGGCCGGGGTGATCTTTGTATGGCAGATCCTCTCCGACGATCCCGCCCCTGAGCGGGGCGTCAGCGCCATGGGCGTGGGTCCGATGGGCGAAGACGGCATGGGTGTGGGCATTCAGGGGCGCTTCTAACTCGCTGTGACCCGTCCCCCTCAAACCCAGGAACAGGCACTCGCCGCCGAAGTGATCACGCGCACCGAGGCGCTGCTGACCCGCGCGCTCGACCGCGGCGAGCGGGTCGATGAGGCCGGCTGGCACCGGGCGCTGATTGAGGCTGCGGCCAGGCGACGCGCGCGCCGGCTCGGGGTGAGTGAGACTGGTGTGGGTGCAGGCGATGGCCTGAGCGCCGCATGCCAGGCCGACCTCTCCACATGGCCCGACGCGCTCTTTGGCGATGCTCATGTGCTCGGGTGGATGCACCAGGGGTGGTCGGCGCTCGGACGGCTTAAGAGTTTTGAGGCCCACGTGCAGCGGGGGGAGCGCCACGACTCGGCCACCGTCTCCACCCAGCTCTACACCCCGCGTTGGGTGGCCGACGCGCTCGCCAGGCAAGCGCTTGAGGGCGCCGATCTCGGCCGCGCTCGGGTGCTCGACCCGGCGGCGGGAGGCGGGCAGATGCTGCTCGCCGCGCTCGATGCGCTCGTCGACGCCGGGCTCGCACCGGCTGAGGCTGCGACGAGGCTGTGGGGCTGGGAGCTCGATCCGCACGCAGCCCGGGTAGCGCGCTGGACCCTGAAACTGGAGGTGGCGGGTCGGCTGGGAGGGCGCGACCCGCAGCTGGAGCACCAGATCGACGCGCAGATCGTTTGCCGCGACGCGCTCCTCGGCGACGCCCCGGGCTTTGAGGTGGTGTTGACCAATCCGCCCTATATGGGCTGGCGCTCCATGCCCGCGGAGCTGCGCGAGCATCTCAAAGCCCATTACGCGCCCTTTGAGCGCGATCTTTACGCGGCCTTCATCAAGCGCTGTCAGGATGTGGCGACGCACGCGGTGGGGCTTCTGGTGCAGCAGGGCATCTTCTACCTCAAGCGTTTTGAGGCCGCGCGCGCCGAGCTGCTGGCCGCCGGCGCGCTGACCGACTTTTTACACCTGGGCCCCGGGGCCTTCTGGGGGTTGACTGGCGAGAAGGCCAGCGTGGTCGCGTTTGTGCAGCGCCTCGATGGGCGGTGTGATGAGGCCACGCGCGTCTGGGATCTGCGCCGGGCGCGCGATCCTTTTGCCAAGGCGCAGGTCTTTGCCCGCACCGCGCCACAACTTTTTCTGGCGAGCCGGGCCGCCTCGGTGCCCGGTCGACCGTTTTGTTATGAGCTGCCCGAGGGGCTTCTGCGCTGGTTCGACGAGGCTCGGCCCCTCTCGGCCATCGCCGAGGTGCCCGGGAGCCAGAACAAGACCGGCGCCAACCGCCGCTTCGTGCGCCCCTGGGCTGAGGTTGAGGCCGCGGAGATCGCCGCCGCCCCCGGGCTCTTCGAGCCGCCCCGGAGTGCGGCGGGGGGCGATGAGACACGCCCGGGGCGCTGGCGTTTCTACAGTAAGGGCGGGCGCTACGCGCCCTGGTGGGGAAACTGGGAGTGGGTTGTGGATTGGTCGGAGCCGGCGCGTGACTTTTACGCGTCCAACCGCACCTCCAACCTGCTCCACGAGCGCTATGTGGGGCGCGAGGGCATCTGCTACACCGATTTTGCCGGCGGGCGTTTTAACGCGCGGTGGATGCCCCCGGGATGTGTCTTTGACATGACCGGGCCGGCGATCTTTGTGCGCGAGCAGTGGTTGCCGGGCCTGAGCTTTAAGGAGCGCAACGCCGCGCTCCTGGGCATCCTCAACAGCGCGCCGGCGCGGCGGCTGCTCAAGGCGCTCAACCCCACGTTGCATTTTCAGGCCAGCGACGTGCGCGCGCTGCCGGTGCCCGAGGTGAATGAGGCGAAGGCGCGCCGGATCGCCGCCCTGGTGCTCGAGCTCGTCGAGGGCGTGCGCGCGCTGCACTGGCGAGTGGAGGGCGATGCGCTCTACGACCCGCGGGCGCTCAGCGAGGGGCAGGCCCGGGCGTTGCTCGCGAAGCTGACCGAGCTGGAGGGCGCACTGGAGGCCGAGATCGCCGGGCTCTATCAGGTGGCAGTGAGGCCGCTTGAGCGCACCTCGCTCAGCCATCATCACGCGCTCGCCAGGTGAGCGCGCGTGTGGGTTCAGCCCATGCGCGAGAGGCGGAAGTAGACGGCGGTGACCAGGGTGTCGACGCGCGCTGGCCAGTCCGGGTAGGCGGCGGTGAGCTCGTCGAGGCGGGCGTCGAACTGGCGCAACAGGCTTCGCTGATCGCTTAAAATCTGGTTGACCTGCGACCAGCCCGCCGCGCTGAAGAGGGTGCGCCGGCGGGCGTAGTCGGCCTCGATCTGGCGCACGTTGGTGCGGCTGGAGGCGATGAACTCGCGGTGGTCGGCGATCTGCTCGGGCATCGCCGCCAGGCGCATGCGCAGGCTGCCTTTGAGAAGGCGGATCTGGTCGATGAGAAAGAGCAGGCGCAGCGCGTCGTTGCGCGCTTCCAGGGGCATCAACGCGATCTCGGCGTTGAGGCGATCCAGGTGGGCCGGCCGGCAGGTCAGCGGCGCGGCGGTGGCCAGGACCGGGGCTGTGCCCTCGCTGCCGCGATACTCGGTGTTGAGGCAGGCCACCGCCACCAGCCGAAAAAGATCGATGGGGAAGGCCTCGCTGCGCTCGCGGTTGGTGAGCGTGGAGAGCGAGAGGAGCAGGCTGTCGAGGCGCTCAATATCCTGGATGATCGCCGCTTCGGACTCGTGCACCGAGGCCAGGCGCGTGACCGTCTCGTTGCGATCAAGCTCCAGATCGGGGGGAGGCGGGTCGGGGACGCTGGCGCAGGACGCCAGAAGCAGCCCGGTCAGGGCGATGAGGAGCAGTGAGGCAAAACGCATGCGGTGTCTCGGTGCTGCGAGCGCCACCGGCCGCACAGGGCCGGCGCTGCTCGCAGCGAAGATGAGGCTTAAGAGCCCTCAAAGACATCGTCGGGCACCGAGGGCAGCTCTTCGATGTTGGGCATCAGGATGATTTCAATGCGGCGGTTGAGCGCGCGCGTCTCACGATCTTCGTTATCGGCCACCGGGTCAAACTCCCCGTAGCCGGCCGCAGCGAGGTTGGTGGGATCGACGCCCTGCTCCTGCAAATATTTAACGACCTCGACCGCACGCGCCGTCGAGAGCTCCCAGTTCGAGGAGAAGCGCCCCGAGCTGATGGGCACGTTATCGGTGTGACCGGCCACCAGGAAGTTGCGATCATCGACCTCCTGAAGCACTGCGGCCAACTCTTGCAGCGCCATTCGGCCGTCTTCTTTGATGTCGGTACGACCCGAGTCAAAGAGGATGTTGTCGGCGAGCTCGATGACCATGCGTCCTTCGCGGATCTTCACGGTGAGCTGGCCGGACTCGACCATCGAGGCCAGGCGGCTGGCCAGGTTGCGGTACTCTTTGAGGCGCTCTTCGGTCTGGGCGCGGGCGCGGCGCAGCTCATCGAGCTCGGCGCGCGAGGCCTCCAGGGCTTCTTCCAGGCCGCCGGCGCGTGACTCATAGAGGTCCAGGTCGCCGCGGGCCTCGCTGAGCTCGGTCTCCAGGGCGAGCTTGTCGTTCTCGAGTTTGGCGATGCGCGCTTCCAGCGTCTCGATCTGGCCGCGCAGCTCTTCCTCCACCTCGGCCTTCTCGCGCTCGGTGGTGGCCAGCGCGACCTTGGTGTTTTCCATATCGCGCAGCATCGCTTCGTGTTCGTCTTTGGGGACACCGCAGCCCACGAAGAGTGAGGCGGCGATCAGGGCGACAAGCGTCTTTTGCATGACGTACTCCTGGCAAGTTGTACCATCGACGTGCAGATCTCCCCGGGCCGCGCGAGCTCGCCATCGAGGCGAAACGTCATCTTCATCTGCGCGGGGAAGGGGAGGGACATAGCGTCAAGGGTACCGCCAGAAGGGGGGGCGCGAGAAGGCCGACACGCGGGCCTTTACGTTCTTTTTCACGCCGCGCGCTCGCTGAGGCGCGCCAGGTGGCGTTTGAAACGCTCAACGACCCAGAGGTGAAAGAGGGCCTGGGTGAAGCGGTAGAGCACCCAGGGAAGGCGCGGCTCGAAGTCATGGATGGCGACGATGACACGGTCGGTGTGAGCGATCTGGCGAAACTCCAGCCGACCTTTCTGGGATCTTCTGGCAAGCATTCCGCCGGTGATCCAGAAGAGTTGACGGTCGGGCGTGCTGACCTGTGGCGCCAGCGTCAGCTCGAGGATGGGCCAGGGAATCGGGCCGATGAAGAATCGCGCGACCGAACCGCCGCTCTCATCGTGGGTGTGAGTGGCGCGGATCAGAAAACGCAGCGCGGTGGGCAGCCAGCGCACGTACTCGTGGGCGGTCCAGCGGGCGTCGCGGCCGGCAGGCAAGGGAAGTCGTTGCACCGAGCGCACGAGCGAGGGCAGCGGAGCCGGCGATGCGGCAACCTCCGCCAACTCTCCGGCGTCTTCATCGGGGCTGAGGCAGGCGTCGAGGGCGTCGTCTAAAGGTGTGAGCGCGCGGTGGCAGCTGTCCTCAAAGGGGAAGGTGCGGGGGTGCCGTGTGGGCGTCTCCAGAAGTTCCTGGAGGATGTCGAGCCACTCCTCGCCCACCGGTGAGGAGGAGGGAGTGAGGGAGGCCAGCAGGCCCGGCTCGCGCCACTCTGGTGTGTGGCGCTGGCGTGTGGCGAGCGCCTCGACGAGGGCTTTGAAGCTGAGCGTTTCGGGGCCGTGAAGTCCGTAGGTGCCGGCGAAGGCGTCGGGGTTGGCGAGGATCGCCGCGCAGGCATCGATGACATCGCCGATGGCGATCGGGGCGGTCTCGGCATGGTAATAAGGCTGGAGGCGAGGGTGGTTGCGGCTCGCCAGAGCCAGGGCCTGGCGGGTCAGCGCGCTCTGCGGATCGAGAATGATGGGGAGGCGCAGCGTGATAACGGGCACACCGTGGGCGCCGAGCGCGTCGGCGATCTCGCGGGTGCGGCCCAGGTCGTGGGCGGCGTTGGGCGGGGTGTCGCAGCCCGGGTAGACGATGTGCGAGAGCCCGTGATGGGCGGCGGCGCGGCCGAAGTTGTCGGCGCAGAGCACGTCGAGGTCGTCGAGGCGGGCCTGGGTCAGGCGGGCGCGGAAACGGGATTGATGGACGGCGTAGACCGCGAGCTCGGTGTCGCGGAGCCCCTCGAAGGTTTCTTTGCGAGAGAAGAGGTCGACCTGGCGTGTGGTCGTTGCCCCAGGCAAGGTCTCATCGGGGCGCCGGCTCAGCGCGATGATGTCGAAGTCGGGGTTGAGTCGTTGAATCAGCGCGCGGCCCAGTGCGCCGCGAGCGCCGGCGATGACAAGCCTGCGGCGTTGCCTCGCGTTGCGGGATGTCTCATCCGGGGGGAGGGGCGTGGTCACTGCTGTGATCAAAGCTCGGTGTGGGGGCGTTGGGGGGCGGCTCGATCAGCGTCGCCACGACTTCGACGAGGCGCTCCGGCGCAAAGGGCTTCTCTAAGAAAGGGGCGTCGATGTCGATGCCGCGCTCGCGACAGACCGACTCGTGATCGTGGCCCGAGATGTAGAGGACGTGCGCGTTGGGGTGGGTCTTGAGCACGCGCTCGGCCAGCTGGCGACCGTTCATCCCGGGCATGGTCACGTCGGTGAGGATAAGATCGATCGCGCCGGGGTGAAGCTCCGCGATCTCAACGCCCTCGGCCGGAGAGCACGCGCTGAGCACGCGGTAGCCGGCGGTGCTCAGCACCATGGTGGCCAGCTGGCGAAGATCGGTCTGGTCTTCGACCAGCAGGATCGTCGGTGTGGGAGCCGGGCGCTCTTCGGTGCGCGCGGCGTCGACGCGCGGGGCGTAGATCAAAAACGAGGTGCCCTTGTCGATCTGACTGACCACGTCGATCACCCCCTGGTGCTGCCGCAGGATCCCCTGGGAGGTCGCCAGGCCAAAGCCATGGGTCTTGTCGGAGCTCTTGGTGGTGAAGGTGGGATCGAAGATCCGCGAGACGGCCTCCTCCGGGATGCCGTAGCCGGTGTCTTCGACCTCGACCAGCACAAAGGGGCCGGGGTCGATGTCGAGTCGGGAGGCCGCGCGCTCGTGCAGTTGAATGTTGCGCGTGCGCACGGTGAGCCGGCCCCCTTGAGGCATCGCCTCACAGGCGTTGATCACCAGGTTCATCAGCACCTGCTTGAACTGCGCGGCGTCAAAACACGTCTCACCGAGCGACTCGTCGAGCGAGAGGTTGAACTCAATGTCATCGCCGGTGACCCGCCGCAGCATCGACTCGATGTCGCGGATGGTCTCGTTGAGCACCATGCGGGTGGGCGAGGGGGCGCGCTCGCGGCTGAAGGATAGAAGCTGGTCGATGAGCTCGGAGGCGTGGTGGCCCGCTTTGTGGATCTGCTGGGCGTGCGCGAAGAAGGGGTTGGAGGAGGGGAGCTGATTCATGGCCAGCTTGGAGTAGCCGATGATCAGGGTGAGCAGGTTGTTGAAGTCGTGGGCGATGCCGCTGACCAGGCGGCCGAGCGCCTCCATTTTATGAGCCTGACGAAGCTGGTCCTGAAGCGCGATACGTTCGCGCTCGGCGTATTGCTCGTCGTTGATGTCCATCACGATGGTGCGGCATTGGGCCGGGGTGTCTTCATCGCCAGCGACCACGACACTGGTCAGCCGAAGGTGGGTCTGGCCCCCGTCGGGGAGGCGCGCGACGACGTCGCATTTTTGCAGATCTCGAGAGCTGAAAGTCCGCGCCAGGTGGCTCTGAAAACGCTCGCGACTCGACGGGGTCAGCAACTCGCCGAAAGAAGCCCGCAGGAGCTCCTGACGGGTCAGGCCGAGGTGATCGGCGGCCATGAAGTTAAGCTCATCGATGATCCCCTCCGGAGTGAGCGAGGCGTAGCCGATGGGGGCATGAAAGTAGAGGTCGATGTAGCGCTCGCGCGTCGACTCGAGCTGGGATTGGTAACGTTTGAGCTCCTTATTCTGAAGGTCGAGCTCGATATGATGCAGCTGCAGCTCACGGATCACCTCTTGAGGATCGCGGGCCGGGGTTCCCATCGCGTCGCTGGAGCTGAGGATGGCCTCGGCGCGGGCCCGAAGGTCGAGTTGGGAGAGGCCTGCGATGCCGCTTTCATTTGGATTCATAGCGTTACCGTGGGCAAACAAGAAAGGTCAGCCAGAGGGTGGACGCTCCCCGCCACGAGAGTCGACGCGGTACAGACGGCGCTTATTAATGAGTGACCCCAGATTATGACAGAAAACGTTGATGTGCAACCGTGTTAGCATCCCTCCTTACGCTGACGAAGGGCTTAAGGGCGGCGGGCGTAGATGCTGTGGTCGGCGTCGACGAGCGCAAAGAGCGCGGGCAGCGGCGCGGCCGACTCATAGGCTCCCAGAAAGAGCAGCCCGCCGGGGCGCAGCGCGTTATGAAGGCTGTTTAAGAGGTGCAGCTGCGCGCGAGGTTGAAGGTAGATAAGAAGGTTGCGGCAGCAGATCAGCTCGAAGCGCCCCGGCGGACGTTCGCGGAGGACGTCGCTGACCTGATAGCGGATGCGGCGACGGTAGCGCGGAAGCAGACGACATCCCCGGGGATGAGGCTCGAAGAATTGATGGCGCAAGGAGGAGGAGAGGCCGCGGAGCTGGTCGGCGGTGTAGACGCCTTCGCAAGCGGTCTCAATGGCGTGGGGGTTGATGTCGGTGGCGACCAGGGGAGCGGGCTCTGGGAGGCCCATCGCCTGGCGCAGCCGCTCCAGCAGAATGAAGATGGAGAGCGCCTCCTGACCGGTGGAGCAGGCGGCAACGTAGGCGCGCAGCGGCGATGGATGCTGGCAGAATCGACGCGTCAGGTGTTCGGAGAGTGCGTCGAAGGCCTGCGCATCCCGGAAGAAGCCGGTCACGCCGACAAAGGCCTCGTTGAGCATGGCGTAGGCTTCGTCTTCGTCACGCTCCAGGTGAGTGAGGTAGGCCTCGTACGAAGATAAATCCAGCGCGCGCAGCCGCCGCTCCACGGCGTCGCGGAAGTGTTCGGTGCGGTAGGGGGCCAGATACTCGCCAGTGATAGTTGCGGCGCGGGTGATGATCTTGCCCAGGATGTCGGTTCCAATGCGCAGGGTATGCATCAGATAAGCTTCAGGTAGTCGGTGGGAGCGGGGAGGTGGTTTAAGCCCATGCGCTCACCGTGGGCCAGCGCGGCGATGACGGAGGCCTCATCGAAGGCCGCGCCGACAAACTGCAGGCCGAAGGGCAGCTCCTTATGTCGGCCGATGGGCAGGTTGCCGGCGGGAAGCCCGCTGATGTTGGCCATGAAGGTAAAGCGGCACATATCGCGAGTGCCCTGATCGTCGAGAAGTTCAGCGCCGGTGAGGCTCAGGTCGTAGGGGAGTGCGGTGGTGCGCGTGGTGGGAAGCGCCAGCAGATCGATGTCGTCGAGAAGATCGCGCAGGCGTTCTTTGAGAAGTTCGCGGGTGCGCTGCGCGGCGAAGAACTCGTCGGTGGTGATGGTGCGCAGTGAGGCCATCATCACGCGCACCTCTTCTGAGAAGTCATCGGGGTGCATGATGAGGTGGTCAGCGAGGTTGGCCAGGGTCTCCAGGCCGATGGCGAGCACGCCGATGGCCAGGGCGTGGGCGGCCAGCGGGAAGTCGACCTCGACCAGGGTCGCCCCTTCGGCGGCGAAGCTGCGGAGTGCCTCGAGGGTGGGTTGCTGAAGAGCGGGATCGAGCGCGTCGATCTCTTCGGGGATGTAGCCGATGCGGCAGCCGCGCACGCCGCGCCCCAGAGCGGCGCGCCACTGTGAGGCGCGCTCCGGGTTATGCGGCGCCCAGCGGCTTGCCGGATCGCGGGGATCGGGGGCGCAGGCGGTGCTCAAGAAGTCGACGAGATCGGCAGTGGACTGGCCCAGCGGGCCCATCGAGGAGACGGTGCCCGCGCCGAAGGCGTCGCCGCTGCGGCTGATACGACCGAAGGTCGGTTTGATGCCGACAAGTCCGTTGAGCGCCGAGGGAATGCGGATAGAGCCGCCGCCGTCGGAGCCCAGCGCCACCGGCGCAAGCCCCAGAGCGACGGCGACCGCCGAGCCGGTCGATGAGCCCCCGGCGCCATGCTGGGAGCTGTAGACGTTGCGGGGCATCGCAAAGTGTGGCGAGAAACCCGAGGGGTTCATGCCCCACTCGGTGGTGTGGGTGCGACCGTAGAGGAGCGCACCTTCCAGACGCAGCGCCTCCACCACAAAAGCATCGCGTCGGGCGACTTCGCTGAAATAGCGGGTGCCGCAGCGCAGCGGCAAACCCTCCATCTCCACCTGATCTTTGACAGGCAGCGGGATGCCGTCGAGCGCGCCCAGGGGCTCGCCACGTGCCCAGCGCTCCTGGCTGGCGCGGGCGGCTTCGGTTGCACGCTCAAAGTCGGTGCAGACGAAGGGGGAGTGTGCGGCGCGGCCCAGTCGCCGGGAGCCGAGCTGATGCTGGATGGCCTGAAGCACCTCTACGGGAGAGGTGGTGCCGGCTTGAAAAGCGTCGCGAAGCATCGCAGCGGTGATGCGCCCCGGGGCGCTGGTGGGCGCGCCGAGCCCCTGATCCTGCCAGCCGCGTTTGCGAGTAGGGTGCAGCGGTTGCGGGTCAAAACGCAGCGGGCCGCGCTCGCCAGGCGGAAGATCGAGGAGGCGGTCGATGCCGAAGTCGCTCAGCGCCTGGCGACGCAGCAGGAGCGCGCCGGCCGGGGTCTCGGCGGCGCGTCTGGCGAGCGTGAGCGCGGGTCCGGTCAGGCGCATTACGACTCCTTGCGGCTGTGGATGCTGTTGAGAAGCGTCTCGACGGCATCTTCGTGTTCCTGGGTGCTCTGGATCAGCCCCTGAAGGGCGGCGGTGATGTGCAGGGCGCTCTCCAGGTCGCGATTGACGCTGCGGTAGAGGGCGGTCTTGGCCATGCGCACCGCCTTGGGCGGCAGAGCGGCGATCTCACTGGCGAGCGCGTCGACGCGGCTCTGAAGTTGGTCGTCGGCGACAACCTCGTGGACCATGTCGATCTTGAGCGCAGCCTCGGCGTCGATGACGCGCGCGGTGAGGATCAGCTCCAGCGCTTTGCTAAAGCCGACGGTGCGTGTGAGCAGGTAGGCACCCCCGTCGCCCGGGATGAGCCCGACCTTCGCGAAGGTCGAGCCGAATTTGGCGCGCTCGGCGCTCACCCGAAGATCGCACATCAACGCCAGGCCCAGCCCGGCGCCGATGGCCGCGCCGTTGATCTGGGCGATGGTGGGTTTCTCAAAGCTGTCGAAGCGCCGCGGCAGGGTCTGCATCCCGCGCAGGTAGCGCTGGCGAAGTTCCACCGGGTCACCCGAGAACATCCCGCTATGCTCGCGCATCGCCTTCAAATCGCCGCCCGCACAAAACGCCGAGCCCTCGCCACGGATCACCACGACGCGCACCTCGGGGTCGAACTCGGCCTCATCAAGGCTCTCGGTGATGCCCTTGATCATGGCGTCGGAGAAGGCGTTGCGCGCCTCGGGGCGGTTAAGCGTGATGCGGGCGATCGATCCATCAACAGCGTAGAGCACATCCGACATGGCAGACCTGAAGTCAGAGGGAAGAAAGCCGCGCGGAGAAGGCCGGCGGCACAGAGTCCATTTGCAAAGTGGCACAATAATGCGCACGACTGGCTGCAAAGAAAGTTAGCTAAGAGAATTTAACAATTGAGAGTATTCCCACTTTTGTCGCTCCCAGCGCAAGCTTGAAAGATCGGGTGGCGATAAAGCACGCACGCCGGCGGGGTCGCGCAGAAGAGGCTCCAGCGCGCCTGTAAGCGCCTGAACCTGGGCCTCGTGCCCATCGTGGGAGGAGTAGAGCCAGCGCGCATCAAAAAAGTCCGGGTAGGCCAGGCGCGCCGGCAAAAGAGGGCGACATCCCAGGGCGACGGCCTCCATCACGGCCAGGCCCTGAAACTCCTGACGGGCCGTCGACACGACGATATCGCCGCGGCGAAGCCAGTTCAGGTAGTCGGCACGGGTCTCGGCGTAGCCGAAGTGGTCGATGCGGTGGGCGAGCCGTTGGCGGGCTTGAGCGAAGATCGGGGGGGCGTTGCGAAAGCGCGGGCCGAGCACGACCAGGCGAAAGTCCACGCCCTGTGCGTCGAGGGCAAAGAGAGCCTCGAAGAAGGCGCGCGGATCTTTGTCGTGCTCCCAGCGGTGGTTCCACACCAGGCGCAGAGGGCGATGAGGATCGCGCTCAGAGGCCGGAGCCTCAACGTCTTCGGGAGGATCGAAGAGGGCGTCGGGCAGGGGCACGGGAAGCACCTGCGCGCGTGCTCTCAGCGCGTCGAGGGCGCCGGGGGGCACGCCGTCGGGCATCTTCTTGAGGAAGGCTTCGGTGCCCTCAAAGAAGGTGCGCTGGTTGAAGGGGGAGTTGAAGATCACGCGGTCGGCGGCCATCGCCGTATACAGGTTGGTGATGATGTAGTGGGCGCGATCGCGGCTCTCTTTAAGCGGGTAGACGGCCTGGTTTTCGTGAAAGTAGACCGCCGTGGGAAGCCGGCAGAGCTCGGGGCGCAGGCCGCGCAGCGTGGCCAGATCGACCATCGAGGTGACCAGCAACGCCTCGTATTCAGCCGCATCAAAGGAGGGATCGGTCGCGAAACTCAGCGCGTTTCCGCGCACCCGCCAGGGAAAATGTCGCGCGGGCAGCGCGCGGATGTCCACCTCGATGCCCTCGAGGTTCTCGGCCAGGCCGCGGGCCCACTGCGCGTGGCTGTGCGCGTGATACGCCGATAGGAGCAGGACTTTCACGCGCGCTCAGGGGGCCGGGGTGAGGTGAATCTCCACGGGGACTGTGGCCTCAGCCAGCACCTGCCCGAGCGCCCCGAAGAGCCGATCGAAGCGCTGCGGCGCCGGCAGTGGCGTGATGATGATGCGGAGGCGATCGGCCGGCTCCAGGGCATTGAGGGCGTCGGTGAGCGCGGCGACCAGCGCATCGTGGCTCTCCGTGCGGTCGATCGCCTCGGTGGCGTCCCCGGTGGTTTCGGATGCCCCGGCGTCCTCGGCCGCCTCAGAGCTCAGATCGAGGGGTTGGCCGTCGATCACGAGCCGGCCCTCCTGGTCAAAGCTCAGTCGGAGCTCGGAGGTGGAGGTCGCCGTGGCCTCTTCGGCGTTTTGCTTCGACTGGAGCGACTTCGCCGGAGCATCGGGGCCACGCTCGCTCGAAGCGTAGATCAAACCCTCCTGGCCTGCGCGGGTGCGCTCGCCGGCGGCGCGGGCGGTGGCCTCCGCGCTGCGCTGCTCCTGCTGGTCGACAGGGCGGGGGGCGGGACCTGTGCCGCAGGCCACCGGGGCGAAGACGAGCAGGGCGGCCAGCAAGCCACCGAGAGGCATCCAACGCATGAGCAGCTCCTTAAAAACGCCAGAACGCGAGGCGTCCCCAAAACGGGGTCGCGCTCGCGCCTGGTCGTGCTTCCAAAAAACAAACGCCCCGCCGTGAGGCGGGGCGCGATGCTGCGAGAATCAGAGGCGCGGCGAGTAGTACTCGACGACCAGGTTCTCCTGGACCTGCACCGGAATGTCTTCGCGGCTGGGCAGCGCCTGCATCCGACCGGTGAGGGTCTTGGAGTCAAAGCTCAGGTAGCCGGGCATACGCAGGGTGGGCTGGGCCACCGACTCCTGAACGATGTTCAGGTCGCGGCTCTTGGCGCGGACCGAGATCTCGCGGCCGGGCTCAACGCGGTAGCTGGGGCGGTCAACCTTCTTGCCGTCGACGACCACGTGACCGTGGACGACCAGCTGGCGAGCAGCCGGGATGGTCGGGGCAAGACCAAGGCGGAAGACCACGTTGTCGAGGCGCTGCTCAAGAAGACGCAGCAGCACAAGGCCGGCCGGGTCTTTGGAGCGCTGCGCTTCCACAAAGAGGTTACGAAGCTGACCTTCGCTCAGGCCGTAGTTGTAGCGCAGCTTCTGCTTCTCATAGAGCTGCTTCTTGAACTCGCTGAAACGCTGGCGGCCCTGGCCGTGTTGTCCCGGCGGGTAGGGGCGGCGGTCAGCAAGCTTACGGGTCAGGCCCGGCAGGTCAGTGCCGAGGCGACGGGCGATACGAAGGCGCGGTCCAGTATAACGAGCCATAGTTGATTCTATCCACGGGTGCGTTGACGTTTTTTGGGTCGGCGTCGTGATGACGCTTGAGCGACCCATCCAAAGGGGTGTGATGCTTTATAGGTGCGTCGAGCCAGCCACGCGCTGCTCGAATCGGCAGCAAAGGGCGCATACCATAGGGTCGGCGCCGCTCGAATGCAAGACCAGAGCGTGAGAGGGGCCTTGCGGTTGGGGCTTTTTGCATAAAGCTGCCCCGGGCGCAAGTCAAAGCGTCGCGCCGCGCCCGATCAGCGTGTCTGGGCGTACATGGCGTCGCCGAGCGTGGCGACCTCCGTGGCGAGGAGCACCCCCTGGTGTTCGGGCTCCAGAGCCGCGCGCAATAAGGCGATGGCGGCTGTTTCGACCCGCATCGGCGGCGCGTATATCTTCGGTCGCAGGCTGGCGGCGAGCCCGACGATCGCCGCGCCGAGCACGCTGTCGGGGCGATCGCTGCCGTAGATCAGCGGAAGGCGCAGGCTGACGTGATCGGGGTGATGCTCTGCGAGCAGCGCCTCGGCGCGGCGGGTGCTCTGAACATAAAAGGAGGGAACGAGCGGGGTGAGGGCGGCCGATCGGTAGACGATGCGGCTTTTGGCCAGGCTCCCCGCTCCGATAAGCCCCCGTACCCCCTCGACGTTGTGGCGCTCCAGGCGACCGCGGGCGTCATCGAAAAAGGTTGTGGCGCAATAGATCACCGCCTGCGGTGTTTGAGTTACCCCCCAGCGATCGGGCTCAAACGCGCTGGCCTGCACCCACTGTACACCGGCCACCCAGGGGGCGTGGGGCCGGGGCACAACCTCATCGCTCACCGCGATCACATGGTGGCCGATCGCCCGTCCCAGCCGGGCGACCTCCTGACCCAGGTAGGTCTGCACGCCAAAAATAAGCAGTGTCAGGGGTTCCATCGCGCTCCAGAGGGACAATTATTGTGTTGTTTCGATTCAATTCGATCAAAAAGGGATTTTGACTTATCCCGGCCAGGGGGCAAACTCTACCTCCCCGATCAAGTAAAGCGTTTTCGCGCTGAGGGGACCTGCGAACCAGCCGCCCGGCACCCGCGTCGGGCTACGAGATACCCCACACACGAACATCTGCGTATGGCAACTTATATCCCGATTGGCGCTCCGGCCAACGACGCCGAGACCGAGGGAATCCGACTTCTGCGTGACTTGCTCCCGGATCACTATGTGGTGATCGGCAACTTCGATCTTCGGCTCAAGGGCCGCCGAAACTCACTGGAGTTCGACGCGGTGGTCATTGGCGAGCACGGCATCTACGCGGTCGAGATCAAAGGGTGGAGCGGCCCCATCACAGGCGACGCCCGCCGCTGGACGACGCCCTGGACGACGCTGGACAACCCGCTGACGCATCTGGAGCGCAAGACCAAGGCGCTGCGCCAGTTTGTGGCGGGGCGCACCGAGGGCTTCGACCCCGCGATCTTCTGTGCGCCGGTGGTGCTCTTTCCCCGACAGGTCGAAGGGCTGGAGCTCCCCGAGGAGCAGCGCCGCCATGTAGTGCAGCCCGATGAGATCTACGGCTACTTCGTCGACCTCGAGCTTCTGCATAAGCACGGCCCGGGGCCGCTTCGCGACGCAGCGCTGCATCGGGCAGTGGTCGAAGCGATTGTGCCAGAGGCCAACGCCCTCAAAGATCAGGTGACCATTGAGGCGTATGAGATCGAGGAGGAGCTTGAGGTCGGCCATCGCCACTGGCGGGAGTTTTTGGGCCAACATCGCTACGTGAAGAGCCGCGGCAAGGTGCGCATCAAAGCCTACACCATGGATCTTCTCGGCGACGCCGAGCGCCAGCAGGCCGAGCTTGCGCGCGCGGTGCGCGACACCGAGGCGCTCTCGGTGCTCGATGATAACCCGTATGTGGCGCGCTCCTACGATATGGTGCGCGATAAAGATGATGAGCTGATCTTTTATATGATCAGCGAATATGTCGGCTCCAAGACGCTGGGCACGTATCTGGAGCGCGCCCGCGAACACGGCTGGAAGTTGGCGCGGCGCCTTAAGCTCGCCTGTGAGCTGGTGGAGGCGGTGAAGAGCATTCACCAGGCCGGCATCATTCACCGCAACCTGCATCCGGGGGTGTTCTACATGACCCGCGGCGGAGCGCGCGTGCCCTTTAAGATCGCCGACTTTGATTTTGCGCGGGTCCAGCAGCTTGATTCCATCTCCGACGATCTCAACAGCATCGGCACCGAGGGCTATCGCGCGCCGGAGCTGTGGATGGGCGAGCCTTACGATCATCGGGTGGATATCTTCTCGCTCGGCGCGATCCTCTATGAGCTGATGACGCTGGAGCGCCTTTTTGAGGGGATGGGCGATCTCCTGCAGATCGATGAGATCTGGTCAAAACGCCGTCAGGCGATCATCTGGCCACAGCTGGCCGAGGCGATCGGCGAGATGATTCGGTCCAGCGCTGATGAGCGCGTCGCCAGCCTGGAGGCGGTCGCGCGGGCGCTTGACGGGATTGAGCCAGGCCAGGGGTAGGGCGAGGGGGAAATTTCCCTTGACAGAATCCTTCATTTGTTCTTGACACCCCTTGGGCGCGCTCATACTCTACGGCGCCTTACCCGCCCTGCGTCCGCGCGAGGTCCGTGCGGCATGGGTCGCCCCGTAGAAGGTGGCCCGGGGCTTAAAGGGTTGGACACAGATAAATGCACACCCCGCTCGGCCTCCAACACGCCAGCGGCGGTACACGTGATAAGAAGGTTCCCCATCGAGAGCTCCCAGCGTACACCCGGCACCCATAAAGAGCTGGATCTCGACGAAGGCGGAGCCTTTTTTGTACGCAAAAGAACAGGTTGGATGAGGTAGGGCGCGGTGAACCGCGACCCGCTTATGGCGAGTGAGTTCGCCGAGGCGGGAATTGGACATTTCAGGCAGGCAATTGATGTCACCGTCCTGCGGAACTCAAAGGGCAACCCGAGCGCGTTTTAGCGCTTCTCGGGGCCGATGAGGTCTGCGAGGCGGTGGATCGCTATTCTGGCAGCACTCCAAGGAGAGACGATGGGTCTAACGATCAAGTCGAACTTCCGGGTCCGCAAAGACTACGGTTCGATTAAGAAGATTGTCGACATTCCGAATTTGATCGCAGTGCAGCGGCGCTCCTACGACGATTTCCTTCAGACCGACGTGCCTCACGAAGAGCGCACCGACACCGGTCTGCAGGGCGTCTTCAAAAGCGTCTTCCCGATCAAGGACTTCAACGAGACCTCGACTCTGGAGTTTATCAGCTACAACCTCGAGAAGCCCAAGTACGACATCGACGAGTGCATCGCGCGCGGCATGACCTATGCGGCGCCGGTCAAGGTGGTGATCCGCCTGGTCGTCTGGGATGTGGATGAAGACACCGAGACGCGCAGCATCCGCGACGTCAAAGAGAAAGAGGTCTTCTTCGGCGACATCCCCCTGATGACCGAGAAAGGCACGTTCATCATCAACGGCACCGAGCGGGTTATCGTCAGCCAGCTGCACCGCTCGCCGGGCTCCTTCTTCGATCACGATAAGGGCAAGAGCCACTCCTCGGGTAAGTTCCTCTACTCGGCGCGTGTGATCCCTTACCGCGGCTCCTGGCTCGACTTTGAGTTCGACGCCAAGGACATCGTGCACGTGCGCATCGACCGCAAGCGCAAGATGCCGGCCACCGTGCTGCTGCGCGCGCTGGGCTACTCCACCGAAGAGCTGCTCAACTACTACTACGACACCGAGCAGATCTTTTTGGAGGGGACCAACTTCTTCAAGACGGTCAACCTCGATCTTCTGCCGGGTCAGGTCGCCTCGCGCGACGTGGTCGACGAGGAGGGCAACGTCCTCGTCAAGAAGGGCAAGAAGTTCACGCGTGGCTCCACGCGCCGCATCTCCAAGGCCGGCCTGACGCGTATCCCGATCGCGCTGGAAGAGGTGCTCGGCAAGGTCGCCGCCGAAGATATCTTCGACATGGAGACCGGCGAGATCCTGGTGGAGTGCAACGAAGAGCTCACCGAGGCCAAGCTCGAAGAGCTTTTGACGCGTGGCATTGAGTCGATCAACGTGCTCTTCATCGACAACGTCAACGTCGGCCCCTACCTGCGCAACACGCTGCTGGTGGACAAGATCACCAACGCCGAAGACGCGATCCTCGAGATCTACCAGCGTCTTCGCCCCGGCGATCCCCCCACCCAGGAGCAGGCGCAGAACCTCTTCGACAACCTCTTCTTCAACCCGGAGCGCTACGACCTCTCGGACGTGGGTCGTCTGAAGCTCAACTACAAGTTCCACCGCGAGATCGTGGTGCCGCTTGAGGAGCGCGAGAAGGCGCTGCTGGAGAAGATCGAGTCGGCGTCGAGCAAAAAGGCCCGCGAAGAGGCCGAGGCCGAGCTGGCCGAGGTCACCGAGGAGCTGGATCGTTGGCGCATTCAGACGCTTCGTGAAGAGGATATCCTCGAGACGATGCGCTACCTCATTGAGCTGCGTAACGGCCGCGGGACCGTCGATGACATCGACCACCTCGGTAACCGTCGCGTGCGTACGGTCGGCGAGCTGCTGGAGAACCAGTACCGCATCGGTCTGGTGCGTATGGAGCGCGGCATCAAAGAGCGCATGAGCATCTCGCAGGACATTGAGACGCTGATGCCCGACGACCTGATCAACGCCAAGCCGGTGAGCGCGGTGATCAAGGAGTACTTCGGCTCCAGCCAGCTCTCGCAGTTCATGGACCAGAACAACCCGCTCTCGGAGGTCACGCACAAGCGTCGTCTCTCCGCCCTGGGACCGGGCGGTCTGACCCGCGACCGCGCCGGCTTCGAAGTGCGCGACGTTCACGTTACCCACTACGGCCGAATTTGCCCGATTGAGACGCCGGAAGGTCCGAACATTGGACTTATCGCGTCGCTCTCGACCTACGCACGCATCAACAAGTACGGCTTCGTGGAGACGCCTTACCGCAAGGTGGTCGACGGCAAAGCCACGACCGACGTGCGTTATTACTCGGCGCTTGAGGAAGAGAATAACGTCATCGCTCAGGCCAACGCCGAGCTCAATGACGACGGCAGCTTCGTCAACGACCAGGTCGCTGTGCGTGATGCCGGTGAGCCGACCTTTGTGACGCCGGATCGGGTCACGCTGATGGACGTCTCGCCCAACCAGCTTGTGAGTGTGGGCGCCGGTCTGATTCCTTTCCTGGAAAACGATGACGCCAACCGCGCGCTGATGGGCTCGAACATGCAGCGTCAGGCGGTACCGCTGATGCGCTCGCGCTCTCCGCTGGTCGGTACCGGCATTGAGGGGACCGTGGCGCGCGACTCCGGCATCACCATCGTGGCCAAGCACGCCGGTGTGGTGGAGAGCTGCGGCGCCGACCGCATCGTGGTGCGTCCCGATGACACCGGTGATCAGCTCTTTGTGAAGCCGGACATCTACAACCTGCTCAAGTTCACCCGCTCCAACCAGGGCACCTGCTTTAACCAGCGTCCGCTGGTCGATGTGGGTGACCGCGTTGAGGCTGGCGAGATCCTGGCCGACGGCCCCTCCACCGAGCGTGGGGAGCTGGCCCTGGGGCAGAACTGCGTCGTCGCCTTCATGCCCTGGAACGGGTTCAACTTCGAGGACTCCATCCTGCTCAGCGAGCGCCTGGTCAAAGAAGACTGGTTCACCTCGCTGCACATCGAGGAGTACGAGGCCACTGCGCGTGACACCAAGCTCGGGCCCGAAGAGATCACCCGCGACATCCCCAACGTGGGTGAAGAGGCGCTGGCCGATCTCGATGAGGCCGGCATCATTCGCATCGGCGCGGAAGTGACCGCTGACGACATCCTCGTCGGTAAGATCACGCCCAAGGGTGAGTCGCAGCTCTCGCCGGAAGAGAAGCTGCTTCGCGCGATCTTCGGTGAGAAGGCCGGTGACGTCCGCGACACCTCGCTGCGCATGCCCCCGGGCACCTCGGGTACCGTGATCGGTGCGCAGGTCTTCTACCGCGAAGGCGCTGAGAAGGATGAGCGCACCATCGCGATTGAAGACGCCGAAGAGGCCAAGCTGCTCAAGGATCAGAACGACGAGATCCGCATCCTCCGCGACGCGGCGTATCGCAAGATGCGCGACATCCTCGGCGGCAAGAAGACCCGCAGCGATCTGGTCGACGAGTCGCGCCAGGTGCTGGTTAAGGGTGGCACCAAGCTCACCGAGAAGGTGCTCAACGAAGTTCCGCGCCGCTACTGGGCCGACTTCGACATCGATGAGGATACCTCCTCGAAGCTCATGCAGATCCTGGGCGACGTCGAAGACCAGATCCTCGTCATCCGCACCAACTACGGCGACAAGATCGCCAAGGCGCGTAAGGGCGACGATCTGCCCCCGGGCGTCATCAAGATGGTCAAGGTGTACGTGGCGGTGAAGCGCAAGCTTCAGGTCGGCGATAAGATGGCCGGTCGCCACGGTAACAAGGGTGTTATCAGCCGCATCCTCCCCGAAGAGGACCTCCCCTTCCTGGAAGACGGCACGCCGGTCGACGTGGTGCTCAACCCGCTGGGTGTTCCCAGCCGTATGAACATCGGTCAGATCCTTGAGACGCACCTGGGCTGGGCCGCTCGCGGGTTGGGCGTGCGCATCACCGAGATGCTCGAGGAGATGCAGAAGCCGGAGAACCTGCGCGAGTACCTTCTGAGCGCGTTCAAAGACGAGGAGACTCGCCAGATCATCAACGATGTTGATGACGAGAACTTGCTTGAGTTTGCCCGCTCGATGAAGGGCGGCGTGCACATGGCGACGCCGGTCTTTGACGGGGCGCCGGAGAGCGAGATCCGCGAGATGCTTGAGCTGGCTGACCTAGATATCAGCGGTCAGTCCATCCTCTACGACGGACGCACCGGTGAGGCGTTTGATAGCCCGGTGACCGTCGGCGTGATGTACGTGCTCAAGCTGCACCACCTTGTTGACGATAAGATTCACGCTCGCTCGATCGGGCCCTACAGCCTTGTGACCCAGCAGCCGCTCGGTGGTAAGGCGCAGTTCGGTGGTCAGCGCCTGGGTGAGATGGAGGTCTGGGCCATTGAGGCTTACGGCGCCGCCTACACCCTGCAGGAATTCCTGACGGTGAAGAGCGATGATGTGCAGGGTCGTACGCGCATCTACGAGTCGATCGTCAAGGGTGACTTCTCGCTGGATCCGGGTCTGCCGGAGAGCTTCAACGTGTTGATCAAAGAGCTCCACTCGCTCTGCCTTAACGTCGAGCTTCTCGAAGACGTGGCGTAAGTGCCGAGCGCAGGATCGCCGGGAGCCGATGCTCCCGGCGCTCAACGACGATGATCGTATGTACCTCTTGAGTCCCTGAAGGAGGGTACCTTGAAAGATATCTTCAGCTTCTTCGAAAAGCCCAAAGACCCGTTAAGCTTCAGCGCGATTCGGGTTGGAATCGCCAGCCCGGAGAAGATCCGCGAGTGGAGTCACGGCGAAGTTAAAAAGCCCGAGACGATCAACTACCGCACCTTTAAGCCGGAGCGCGACGGCCTCTTCTGCGCCAAGATCTTCGGCCCGGTCAAAGACTACGAGTGCATCTGCGGCAAGTATAAGCGCATGAAGCACCGCGGGGTGGTCTGTGAGAAGTGTGGTGTGGAGGTGATCCAGTCCAAGGTGCGTCGTGAGCGCCTGGGCCACATCAACCTTGCCACGCCGACGGCGCACATCTGGTTCTTGAAGAGCCTGCCCTCGCGTATCGGCAACCTGCTCGACATCACGCTTAAGGATCTGGAGAAGGTCCTCTACTGCGTGGCGTACATCGTCACCGACCCGGGCTTTACGCCGCTGACCAAGGGTGAGGTGCTCTCCGAGCAGAAGTACATGCAGTACCTCGAAGAGTACGGCGATGTGTTTGAGGCGCGCATGGGCGCCGACGCCATCAAGGATCTTCTGGCCGAGCTCGACATCCTGCGCATCGCCGAAGAGCTGCGCGCGGAGATGAAAGAAGCGACCAGCCAGGCCAAGCGCAAGCGCATTGCCAAGCGCCTCAAAATCGTCGAAGCGGTGCGCGACTCGCAGAACCTTGCGGAGTGGCTGATCCTCGACGTTATCCCGGTGCTTCCGCCCGATCTTCGCCCGCTGGTGCCGCTGGACGGGGGCCGCTTTGCGACCTCCGATCTCAACGACCTGTACCGCCGGGTGATCAACCGCAACAACCGTCTCAAGCGCCTGCTCGACCTGCACGCCCCGGAGATCATCATCCGCAACGAGAAGCGGATGCTCCAGGAAGCGGTCGACGCGCTCTTTGATAACGGTCGCCGCGGCAAGACGATCACCGGTCCGAACAAGCGTCCGCTTAAGTCGCTCTCGGACATGATCAAGGGCAAGCAGGGCCGCTTCCGTCAGAACCTCCTCGGTAAGCGCGTCGACTACTCGGGTCGTTCGGTTATTGTGGCCGGACCGACGCTGAAGCTGCACCAGTGCGGTCTTCCCAAGAAGATGGCGCTCGAGCTCTTTAAGCCCTTTATCTACAACCGTCTCGAAGAGAAGGGTTACGTCACCACGATCAAGAGCGCCAAGAAGATGGTCGAGCAGGAGCGCTCGGAGGTCTGGGACGTGCTCGACGAGGTGATTAAGGAGCACCCGGTGCTGCTTAACCGCGCGCCGACGCTTCACCGTCTGGGCATCCAGGCGTTTGAGCCGGTGCTTATTGAAGGTAAGGCCATTCAGATTCACCCGCTGGTCTGCGTTGCGTACAACGCCGACTTCGACGGTGACCAGATGGCCGTGCACGTGCCCCTCTCGCTCGAAGCGCAGATGGAAGCACGCGTGCTCCTTTTGAGCACCAACAACATCCTCTCGCCGGCCAACGGCGGGCCGATCATCGTGCCGACGCAGGATATCGTCCTGGGTTGCTACTACATGACCAGCGAGCGCCCCTTCGCGCGCGGTTGCTACCGCGAAGATGAGAAGGGCCGCCCGATCGCCGGTCTGTATTCGAACCTCGAAGAAGTTCGCATGGCGCATGATGCCGGTCAGCTCGATCTGCTGGCCAAGATCCGCGTGCGTCACGAGGGTGAGATCGTGGAGACGACCTGTGGTCGTGTGCTCTTCTACGAGATCATCCCCGATGAGCTTCCCTTCTCGCTGGTGAACCGCTCGCTGACCAAGAAGGCTTTGGCCAACGTCGTGGACACCTGCTACCGCCTGGCGGGCAACAAGATGACGGTCCTTGTGGCCGACGCCATCCGTACCATCGGGTACACCTATGCGACGATCGCGGGCATCTCCGTCTCGATCGGCGATATGGAGATCCCGGGTAATAAGTGGACGGTGGTCGACGCGGCGCGCGAAGAGGTCAACGAGATCCAGGCGCAGTACACCGAGGGTCTGATCACCGACGGTGAGCGCTACAACAAGGTCGTCGATATCTGGGCCAACGCCACCGAAGAGGTCGCCAGCCAGATGTCGCAGGAGATCTCGACGCAGAAGTTTGTCGACAAGCTCACCGGGGCCGAAGAAGTCAGCAAGTCGTTCAACCCGGTCTTCATTATGGCGGACAGCGGGGCGCGTGGTTCGGCCCAGCAGATGCGTCAGCTCTCCGGGATGCGCGGTCTTATGGCCAAGCCCTCCGGTGCGATTATTGAGACGCCGATTACGGCGAACTTCCGTGAAGGTCTGACCGTTCTCGAGTACTTCATCTCGACGCACGGTGCCCGTAAGGGTCTGGCCGATACGGCGCTGAAGACGGCGAACTCCGGTTACCTGACCCGTCGTCTGGTCGACGTGGCCAACGACTGCGTGGTCATCGAGTTTGACTGCGGCACGCTCGACGGCATCGACCTGACCGCGCTCTATGAGGGCGGCGAGGTGATCGAGTCGTTGAAGGATCGCCTGCTGGGTCGTGTGGCGCTGGAGCCGGTCTGGGATCATAACGACGAGATGCTCGTCGATGCCAACGACACGATCGAAGAAGACGTGGCCGAGGCGATTGAAGACGCGGGCATCGAGAAGGTGCGCGTGCGCTCCACGCTGACCTGCCAGTCTGAAAACGGCGTGTGTGTGCGTTGCTACGGTCGCGACCTTGCACGCGGTCGCCTGGTCAACGTCGGTGAAGCGGTGGGCACGATCGCCGCGCAGTCGATCGGTGAGCCGGGTACCCAGCTGACGATGCGTACCTTCCACATCGGTGGTATTAGCTCGCTTCGCGTTGAGCAGTCCGCCCACGAGGTGCGTTTCAGCGGTAAGGTCAAGCTGGTCAACGTGCGTCTGGTCGAGCGCGATGAGAACGGCACCAAGGTCAACATCGTGATGACCCGTAACGGGGAGGTCTCGATTGTGGACGATGAGGGCCGTGAGCGTGAGCGCTACCCGCTGGTTTACGGTGCGCGCCTCTACTTCAGCGACGGCGATGCCATCGAGCAGGGCGCGACGCTTGCGGAGTGGGAACCCTTCGCGACGCCGGTTATCACCGATGTGGCCGGTCTGGTGCGTTACGAAGACATCGTCGAAGGCGTCTCCATGGAGGAGCGCGTCGATGCCGATACCGGTCTCTCGCGTAAGGTGATCATTGAGAGCCGCGACTCCAGCGTGCGCCCGAAGATCGTCGTTCGCGAAGATAAGAAGGGCGGCAAGGTCCTCTCGACGCAGTTTTTGACCGCCGGCGCGGCGCTCTTCGTCAACGAAGGGCAGCCTGTGGAGCCGGGTCAGATTCTGGCGAAGGTCCCGCGTGAGACCACCAAGAACAAGGATATTACCGGTGGTCTGCCCCGTGTTGCCGAGCTCTTTGAGGCCCGTAAGCCGAAAGAGCAGGCGATCATCAGCGAGATCGACGGCATTGTCTCCTTCGGTCGCGAGACCAAGGGCAAGCGCACCGTCATCGTCACCCCGGATGTGGGTGAGGAGAAGGCGTACAAGATCCCGAAGAACAAGCACATTACCGTGCTTGAAGGGGACCGCGTGCGTGCCGGTGAGGCGCTGATGGAGGGCTCGGAGAACCCCCACGACATCCTCAAGGTCAAGGGCCGCAAGGATCTGGCAAAATACATCGTCGATGAGATCCAGGAGGTCTACCGACTTCAGGGCGTCGGCATCAACGACAAGCACATCGAAGTTATCGTGCGTCAGATGCTGCGTAAGGTGCGCATCGTGGAAGTTGGCGACAGCGACTTCCTGACCGATGAGCAGGTGGAGCGCTCGGAGTTTGAAGCGGTCAACCGCAAGCTCGTGGAGAAGGGCGGTCGCCCGGCGGTGGGTCAGGATCTCCTGCTGGGGATCACCAAGGCCTCGCTCTCGACCGAGAGCTTCATCTCGGCGTCGAGTTTCCAGGAGACCACCAAGGTGCTCACCGAGGCCTCGCTTGCGAGCAAGGTCGACCACCTGCGCGGCCTGAAAGAGAACGTCATCATGGGTCGCCTGGTTCCGGCCGGTACCGGCGCCACCCAGTACCAGAAGCTTCGCCACAAGGTGGATTCGCCTGAGGAGCTTCCGGAAGACATTCGCCGTCGCTTCGGTACGCTGGACGAAGAGATGGCCGCCGGGGAGTGATCGCTCCCTGAGCTGCACGGCCCGGGCGTAGAGCCCGGGTGCTGAGAGCCTGACGCGCCGGCGGCGGACCTTGAGAGTGAGGGCCGCCGCCGGCGTTTTTTGTTCATGGCGGGGGCTGCAGGAAGGAAGGGGTGAGCCGCCCGCTTTGTTGATGTGTTTGAGGGAGCGGGGCGTCGGGCGCGTGTGGCCGGTTGATGCTGGCGAGAAGATCCGTAGTTTTGAAGGGGGCTGTGCCTTGAGGCAGGGGCCGAATGAAGCTGAGGAGCGACGATGAGCGATAAAGATCACGAGTTGAACGACGATGAATACGCCGCGTTGCTGCGCGACCTGGAGGGGCGTGCGTCTTCGGGAGGCGGTGGGGGCGAAAAGGCGCCGGCGGCCGATGCCGGTGATGGGGGCGATGAGGATCTGGAGGCGTTTCTGGCCTCGCTGGAAGACGATGCGGAGTCGCGGGCCACGGCGAAGGTGAAGACGGCGACGGCCGAGCGGGCCGAAGATCCTTTTGCGGCGGAGTTTGAGAAGCTGGCCAAAGAGAGCGATCTGGTGCTGGCCGATGAGCCCGAAGATGCCGGCGCGGCGAAGGGTAAGGACGGCAAAGAGAAGTTGAGCTGGAAGGAGCGTCGCGAGCAGAAGCGCCAGGAGAAGGAAGCAGCGCGCGCCGAAGCGGCGGCGGCCAAAGAGGCCGAGCGTCAGGCCGCTCAGGATGCGAAGGCCGCCGAGAAGCAGGCCAAAGCCGAAGCGAAGATGAAGGCCGAGGGCGGGCGTAGTTTCGGGCAGCGGGCCGCCCGGGGGGTGGGGCGAGTGGCGTTGTGGTACGGGCCGGCGATGATCTTCTGGTGGGTGCTCGGGGCTTTTCTGGCCGCGTGGATCTCGGCCGGGTGGTTGATCGCGGCAGTGGTCACGATGTTTGTGTTCGGGATTCCGGCGATCTTGAAGAAGTTGGTGCAGCGCGGGGCGTATCGGCACTGGGTGCTGGGGATCTCGATTCTGGGTGTGGCGGGTCTTGTCGCGCCGATGCCCAATCTGGCGGGTGAGACGCTCTCGCATTACGGCTACTGGCCTTCGGCGGCGGTGGCGGAGGTCAGCGGTCAGCCGGTCGATAGCGGGCTTGTGCGGGCGCACGCCGGCGTCTCGGAGTTTGTGGGCGGGCTTTTGACCTCGGGAGAGGTGGAGTGGCAGGCGCGGCGTCTGGGCACGGATCTTCCGCTGGGGACTTCGGCGCCGGCGGTGGATATGCCTGCGGGTGATGCTCCGGCCGGTGATATTCCTGCGGGTGATGCTCCGGCCGGTGAGACTCCCGGCGGCGAAGATCCAGGCGCACCGTAACTAACGAGGGTTTTTTGAACGAAAAAAGCGCCGGGAGTGATCCCGGCGCTCTTTTTTTGATGGTTGTGACGAAGCTCAGTCTTCGAAGAGGGCGTCGAAGGTGGTGAGCGTTGTGTGGTCGTGGTCCGGAAGCGGAGCGTTGCCGGGGCGCAGCGCGACGCGGGTTTTCATGCCGGCGTCGGCCGCGGCGATGGCTTCATCGAGGTTGTCGGTGACAAAGACCACGTCTTCGGGGGCCTGGTGGATGAGGTGGGCGATGTCCAGGTAGCTCTGCGCGTTCTTTTTGGGGCCGGTGGTGGTGTCGAAGTATCCGGCGAGTTGGGGGCGAAGGTCGCCTTCTTCGGTGTGGCCGAAGAGGAGTTTCTGGGCGGCGATGCTGCCCGAAGAGTAGATGTAGGCGGGGATTTCGAGCTCTTGCCAGCGGCGAAGGGCGTTGAAGACATCCGGGTAGACCGAGGCCACAAGCGTGCCGGCGGCGTAGCCGTCTTTCCAGATCTTGCCCTGGAGGGATTTGAGGGCGGTGGTCTTGCGGTCGGCGTCCATCTGCCAGTGGATGTTGGCGACGGCGGCCTCAACCAGTGCGTCTGCGGCGGCGTCGGTGGGGATCTGCGGGGCGGTGGGGAAGTCGCCGGCGGCGTCTTCCTGGGCCTGCTCGCGCAAGAGCTCAAGGTCGCGCTGAACCTCGGGGTTTTCGAGGTTATTTTTCAAAAACTCGGCGACGCGCTCACGGGCGTAGGGGAAGAGGACGTCGTAGACGAAGGTCACCGGGGTGGTGGTGCCTTCGATGTCGAGGAGGACGGCGCGGTAGGGGAGCTGGGTCATGGGATCTTCCAACGTGGTATGTTCGATGATTAAACAGATCGGATTTTGCAGATCAGGGGGCCGACGCTTCGGATTCAGCGTGGGCGGTGTCGGGGCATTGCAATGAGGTGTCGGCGCTGCGCGCGGCCATCGTCTTAAAGGTTGCCAGATCGCCGCGGGCGCAGGCCTCGCGGGCGATTTCGGCGGGGGGGCGCGCCTCATCGGAGGTGGTGTAGGGCTGCCCGCCGTTGACAAAACAGGCGGTGAGCAGGGCGCTGGCGAGCGCGAGCAGGCTGCTGAAACGACGTGGGGTTGCAGGGCGCATCGGGGGTTCCCGTCAAAAAAAGG
Organism: Lujinxingia vulgaris; assembly: GCF_007997015.1. Taxonomy (NCBI): domain Bacteria; class Deltaproteobacteria; order Bradymonadales; family Lujinxingiaceae; genus Lujinxingia; species Lujinxingia vulgaris. Next base: position 56,406 of record NZ_VOSM01000005.1, on the reverse strand, counting down.
AGCGCGCGCTCGGGGGCGCGGAGAGGGGAGAATTCCACAGGGCGCGGGCTTTGTCATCAGCTTCGGGCTGGGCAGGCTGGATGTGATGCGCATCTTTAGAAGAGTGGCGAGTTGGCGGGGACGTGGCCCGGGAGTCAGCGATGGGACAACTTTTCGCGTACGTTTGCAGTGACGACAGCCTCAGTGGCGAGCTGATGGCGGGGTGTGAAACGGTGCTCGGGCAGATTGCGCCCGAGGAGCGCGCCGGGCTGGGGCTTGCCTGGGCGCAGGGAGGGCGCACGCTGGTGCGCAAGCAGCCCGGGAAGCGCGCGGCCGGGGTGGAGATGGGCGCGCTGCTCTCAGATGTGCCCAGCCGCGCGGTGGTGGCGCATGTGCGGGCGCGGGTTGAGGGGCGACTTCCGGCAAGCTCCCTGCAGCCCTTTCGGGCCGGCCCCTGGGTGTGGGTGCAGGAGGGTTTTGGGCCGGATGAGGAGGGGGCGTACGCGGCGTTGCGCGAGCGGGTGCCCGAGCATCTTCGCCAGCGGCTGGGAGGTAGGGCGTTGGCGGAGGTGATGTTTTTATCGGCCTACGCCGAGATGGAGCGCGCCTGGAAGCGAAGCTCGGAGCGGGAGCGCTGGCGGGAGGCGGCCCGGGCGATGGCCCTGGCGCTGACGGGCGCGCGCCGGGTGTTGCGCGCGCGAGAAGATGGTGAGGGGGAAGAGGGTAAGCGAGCCCGCGGGCAGGGTGCGGCGGTGGCGGTGCGCGACCGGGGGTTGATCGCGCTGGCGCTCGAAGAGCCGCTGTATATCAAGGTGGTCGAGGGGTTGGAGGCGCCCGAAGATCGGCGCGCGCGCGAGCGGGTGGAGCGTGTGGCGAGGGAGCGATTTCGGGCGGTGCTTGTGACCAGCGCGCAGGCCCCGGAGCTGGCCTCCGGGGTGGGGGCGGGCTGGGAGGAGGTGGAGCCCGGTCAGGCGCTCTGGGTCGATGAGAGCTGGGAGGTGGGTCGCGCCCCCATGTCGGCGTTGCTCAAGGGTGGGGGCTAAGGGGGCGCGGGGAGGTTGTTTGTTTGGATGTGGCCAAAATGCCTTTTGAATCAAAGGGTTAGAATCGCCCGTTGAAGCGCAATCCGGCAAAGCCCCGGCCGATGGCCGGGCCCACATTGAGGCTGACGGGGTCGGCTTCTTCGGCTTCGCCGGCGAGTAGAGGCCAGGTTAAGAGCACGGCGCCGGCGGCCATGGCGGTGGTGCCCAGGACGGTGAAGGTCACGCCCATGGGCGCGGTGTTGTAGAGGGTGGGGCAGCGCGAATAGGCCGTTCCCTCCTCGCAGGTCGGCTCGCCGTCCTGCGCGATGAGCAGGATGCCGGCCACGGTGAAGAGGGCGCCGGCGCCGACGCCGGCCCAGCCGTAGGCCAGGCGCTTGTCTTCGATGTGGTCGACGAAGCCGTCGCCGCGGGTGACCACCATGCGCTGGGGGGCGGGGGCGCCGCTCAAGTGCACGCGCAGCATGATGAGCTCGGGGGAGGACTCGCTGACGATGATCGTCTCGCGCAGGTCGCGGTGGGTCTCCGAGGCGAAGCGAAGCTCCTGCTGGCCGGGCTCAACCTCCAGGGTGACTTCGCCCTGGCCGACCTCTTCATCGTTGAGGAGGATGCGGGTGTCGGCGGGCACCACGCTGATGCGCAGGCGTTTCTGGCCGGGCGCGGCCGCCGGGGCGGAGCCGGTGTCGAGGGCTTCGGCGCGGGGCGGGGCGCCGCGATCATTGAGGTCGAGGGTGGCCAGGTTAGCGATGATGGCGGTGCGCACCTGGTTGACGACCTCGGCGCGGCCGCAGAGCTCGCAGACGCCGCGATCTTCGACGAGGGCTGTGCCCTCCTGAAGCTCAAAGATCTCGAGCGACCAGTCGTAGATCTGGCCCTCTTCGCGCACGATCAGTCGCAGGCCGGCCTGGGCGCCGGTGGCCTCTCCGGCGCGGATGAGGCAGTCGGCGGTGAAGCAGTCGCGCACCACCGGGTTGAGCTGGGAGCGCACGCGATCGGCGGGGATGTAGCTGTAGAGGGAGTTCTGGTCAAAAGCGTCCAGGATGCCCTCGTTGAGGGCCTCGCGCAGCGGGGCGTCGACGGTGGGGCCGTAGTCGGTTTTGAGGCCGGCGACGACCTGGGCGTGGGCGGTGGAGCCCGCGCTTAAGGTCAGCGCAGTGGCGAGCGTTGCGGCGATGGCCAGCAGGTAGGAGCGAAGGTGTGCCATAGCTTAACCGTGGGGTGTGGCGAAGGAGTCGATGATGTCGACGTGTTCGCAGCGCTCGGCGACGGACTGGCCGAAGAAGCGCGAGGCGGTCTCGACAAAGCCTTCGGGAAGATCGGTGAGCAGGAAGCGGTGGGAGCCCGGGTCGGTCGAAGGGGTGTGCAAAGAGAGGGCAGCCAGGGTCTCTCGGAGCGCGGTGGCGGTGGCCGAGGCGCTGTCGAGAAGTTCAAGCGGGCGGCGCATCACCTCGGCGGCGACCGAGGCGATGGCGTCGTGCAAGAGGGGGTAGTGGGTGCAGCCCAGGATCATGGTGTCGACCGGGGTGGATGCCAGAGGTTCGAGGTAGTGGCGAAGCACCTGCTCGACGACCGGACCCTCGGTCCAGCCCTCCTCGGCCAGGGGCACAAGGAGCGGGCAGGCAATGGGGTGGACGTGGGCGTCGGGCCGAAGATTCATCAGGGCGCGGGTGTAGCTGTTGCTGCGCACGGTGGCGCGGGTGCCGATCATGGCGATGTGGCCACCGGCGGAGCGGCGCGCGGCCAGGGTGGCGACCGGGTCGACCACACCGAAGACGGGGATCTCCAGGGCGTCCTGGAGGGCCGGCAGGGCGTAGGCGGTGGCGGTGTTGCAGGCCACGACCAGGGCCTTGATGTTGTGGCCGACGAGCTGGCGGGCGGCGTTGAGCGCGTAGCGGCGGATGGTCTCGGCGCCGCGGTTTCCGTAAGGGACACGCGCGGTGTCTCCCAGGTAGAGGAGATCTTCGTGAGGCAGCGCCTCGACCAGCGCGCGCATGACGGTGAGTCCGCCGACGCCGCTGTCGAAGACGCCGATGGGGCGTTGGGCCTGTGGGTTCATGGGTGGGTTCCGATCTTAAGTGGTCCGCAAAAGGCGACACGTCTCGGGGCGCACGATAAGCGGGCAGCGGGCAGCTGACCAGCTTTTTCGGGGGAGGGATGTGGCGCGTGCCCGGTGAGCTCGGGCAAACACGGGGTGGAGGTCGGGCGTGGAAGCGCGTGGGGGTTGATGGAGGCGATCGGGCGGGCTAGGTTCAGTGCCCTGCAGAATGGATGGTGCGACGAGGCGGTGTGTCGGGCGATGTTGGCAGATGGCCCGGCCCGGCGCTCCGCGATGAACGCTACACCAGGAGTACCTGTGAGCGATGACGCGACGACCCGAAGTGAGCCCGGTGGCTTGAAGACAAAGTTGGTGATGCTGGTGTTGGGCCCGATCTTGATGGGGCTCTCGGTGCTGGTGGCCCTCTCGAGCTTCTCGGAGCTGGAGACCGCCCGGGCGATCGATCGGATGGTGGAGCAGCGCCTGGGTGGCGCGCTTGAAGGCCCGGCCAGGCTCACTGGCGAGGTGGTGGCTGCGGGCGACGTGTTCTCGGCGACCGGCTATGAGGGGCGCTGTGTGTACCATCGCACCGACACCTTTGAGCGTCGCGGACGCGGCAAGAAGAACGAGTGGCGTCGCACCGGCTCCGAGGTGCAAAAGGCGAACTTCACGCTGCGCGATGCGACCGGTGAGTTGAAGGTCGTGGCCAGCGATGCGCCGCAGTACGTTGTGCCCAAAGTGTATGAGGAGCAGCGGGGCAACAATCGCGTCGAGGAGTTCTGCCTGGAGGTGGGCGATGAGGCGCTGATCGAGGGCGTGGTCAAGCGCTCCGGGAGTGCGTTGCAGGTGGTCTTTGAGGCTGGCGAAGAGCTGCCGCTGCGGGTGGTTGCCGGCGGTGCCGAGGCTGCGCGCGAGCTGGCTTCGGGCGGAAGTTTTGCGCTGCTGCTGGTGAGTCTGCTGCTGCTTGTGCTGGGGCTGTGGAGCCTCTTCAACGGCATCGGGCTGGTCTCAGTGGGCGGCTTTATGGTGGTGCTCACTCTCGGGGTGCTGGTCTCGCTGCTGGGCTTTGGCGCGCGGCTGACCGTGGGTGAGCTGGAGGCCAACGCCGCGCAGGTGGCGCGGGCGAAGCAGTCGGCGGAGACCTCAATCCGCAAAATGATGGGGAGCTCGGCCCGGGGCTGGGAGGCTAACTGGGAGGAGCCCTGGAACCTGAGCGCGGGGCCTTTTGAGGGGCTCAGCCGCGGGGAGCGCGCCCGGGTGGAGTTGATGCGCGTCAATGTGAGCTCGGCGGTCGATGAGGCGCGGCTTTTTCAGCGCCGGCCGCCGGAGCTCTTTTTCTCGATGGCCCTGGGCTACCCCTGGTTTGAGGAGGTCGCGCTCAGTGAGGCTGAAGAGGCGCTGAAGCCCGAGGTGGAGCGGGGCTGGCGCCGCGGGCTGGGTCTGGGGGCGGGGCTTGGCGGCGGGGCGTTGATGACGCTTTTGATGCTGGTCTTCAGCTACGCCGGGTTGCGGGAGCTTAAGAGGTTGCGGATCTCGCGCAACCTGCCCACGCCACCGGTTGCCGGGGTGAGCTATGGCCCCACCGAGGTGAAAGGGCGTGTGGCGCTGCATCCGGAGTACGGCCCGCTGGAGTCGCCGGTGGAGAAGCGCCCCTGTGTGGCCTGGGCCATCGGCGGGGAGACCTACGACAGCGCGATTGACCATAAGGGCAAGATCAAAAAGGGCTTTGATCGGAAGACCTACGAGGCGGTGCCTTTCTACTGCGTTGATGAGAGCGGCAAGGTGCTCGTGGAGGTGCACGGCGCCGAGATCCTCTCGGACCATGTGGAGACGCGTAAGCAGGGTAAGGAAGAGACGCACTACCACCGGATTGATGAGGGTGATGAGGTTTATGTGCTGGGCACGGCGACCATCGACCCTGAGACGCATACCTCGCTGCAAGTGACACGGGGGGAGAAGGATGTGCCCTACATTATCAGCACCTGGAGTGAGCGGCGGGTGCAGCGCTCGAAGTTCCGGCGGGCGACGGCCTTTGTGGCCGTGGGGCTTGTGGCGTTGATGGGCATGGCGCTCAGTGCGCTGGGGCTCATCACGATCTTCTCGCCACTGATGCTGGTGGGGGTGGCCACGGCGGTGTTTGCCTGGGCGCTGATTTTGCCGGTGATCTTTTTGTACAACGATCTGATCTTTATGCGTCTGCGCGCCGACCGGGCCTGGGCCAATATCGAGGTGTCGCTCAAGAAGCGTTTTGACCTGATCTCGAAGCTCGAAGAGGTCGTGCGCGGCCATATGGAGCATGAGCGCGGGCTGCTCGAAGCGGTCACCTCGGCGCGGGCGCGGCGCGAGAAGCTGGGCAAGAGCCGCGAGGGGCTGGAGGCGGTCGCCGAGGAAGAAGAGGTGCTCTCGCAGCGGGTGATGGGGCTTGTGGAGGCCTACCCCGAGCTTAAGAGCCAGGAGCTCGTCGATCAGCTCAGCCAGAGCCTCAAAGACGTGGAGAATGAGCTGGGGCTGATGCGTCAGGGCTATAACGACGCGGTGACGTTCTACAACACGCGTCGGGAGACCTTTCCGCAGAAGGTGGTGGCCGGGCCGCTGGGCTTTGAGCCGCGCCTGTTGTGGGAGGGGCGCGAAGTGCCGGGCTCCGGGAGTGAGGCGTCTCTCTGAGATGTGCCCGGGTTGCGGGTGAGCCCATCGCGGGTGAACACATCGCGGGTGAGCCGGGCGCGTGGTGGTTTTCAGCGCCCGGGGCCTGTGTTAATTTTCCGGAGTCAACCTTTGCCGCGCCCGCTGTGGCGGCGCCCTTACTGAGGTCGGAGTCCTGCATGCTGATTGGTTATAACAACGACGTGGAGCACCGCGGGAAGACGTTCCACATTCAGACCGAAGATCGCGGGGCGAGCACCGATACGATTGAGACGCAGCTCTTTCATGGGGGCGCGATCCTCGATACGCGTATCACCAATTACACCGAGCTAGTGGAGGGGTTGAGCGGGAAGACGCGCGACAAGAAGATCAAGAGCGCGATGCAGGCCAGCCACCGCACCCTCTACAAGAAGCTGCTCTCGGGCGAATACGACCATATGGTGGGGCTGGAGCCTCTCGAAGACGCCGGTGAAGAGGATGTGGAGGCGAAGACCGAGGTCTTCAACCCCTCCCAGGAGCGTGTGCCGGCGGCGGCCCTTGCGGTGGAGGAGGGCGAGGTCGAGGCGCTGGAGGAGCTGGGCGGGGAGAGCCATGTGGGGCTCTCGCAGCTCAAAGACAAGCTGGCCAACCTCAAGGAGGCCAGCACGGCGGTGGCCGATGAGGGCGAGGTCTCCGAGATTCTGGAGCAGGCCGAGGTGGTGAGCTCGCCGGCCGCCGAGAAGCCTCAGCCGAAGCGTGGGCGTGAGCTCTCGGGGCGTTTTAACGTCAGCGAGCTCAAGGCGGGGCTTGCCCGGGCGCGCGGTGCGGAGCTTCCCTCCACGGGGGTGAAAGCCTATGACGGGCTCGATCCGATCGATGAAGACCTCTCGCTGACCGAGCTTGTGGAGGCGTTCATCGGGGGATGATCGCGGGCTGACGCGCGGCATCGTCGGGTGAATCCCGGGGAAAGACTCAAGAAATGATCGCATTGTATGACGTGAGGGTTCCCACCGGTGGTGAGGGGCGCGGTGGCGCGCGCGCGCTGAGCTGGCGTGTGGAGCGAGGGCAGTGGGCCGAGGTTGTGGGCGGGGCGGGCAGCGGCAAGAGCGCGCTGTTTGAGGTGATCACGTTGATGAGCCAGCCCTCTTCGGGGCGGCTTGTGGTGGCCGGGCGCAACCTGGAGCGGGTGGGGCGCGCAGGCTTGAGTGCGGTGCGGCGCGAGATCGGCGGGTGTGCGCAGTGGCCTGCTGTGTTGGCCGGGCGTACGGTGGTGGAACATGCGGTGTTGCCGATGGTCGCGCGTGGTGGGGCGGCCGGCGCCCTGGCGGCCGCCGAGGCGGTGCTGGAGGGGTTGGGGATCGCACATCTTCGCGACGTGCCGGGCGCGGAACTCAGCGCCCAGGAGCGCATGCTGGTGGGCGTGATGATGGCCACGGTGGGCGACCCGAAGCTCGTGGTGATCGACGCGGTGCATGAGGCGATGGAGGCGGCCTGGCGGGGGCGTGTGCTCTCCTGGTTGTGGCAGCTCAAAGAGCGGGGAAGCGCGGTGGTGGTGCTGGGGCGTCGCCCCACGAGCCGCTCGTCGAGCGGGGAGGTGCTGCGCCTGGATGCGGTGGCGCCGGAGGCGGCGCTATGCTGAGAAGTCCGCTTGTGGCGCTGAGCAAACGGCGCACCTGGACGGCGTGTGTGCTCCTGGGCCTGGCCGCCATTTTGAGCCTGGGCGGGGTGCTCGCGCTGGGGAGTTGGCAGCTGGAGCGCGCCCAACAGAGCGCCGCGACGCAGTACTGGCCGGCGATCTATGTGGAGGGGCAGCCGGAGAGCGCACAGCTCGACGCGCTCATCGCCGAGGTGGAGGGCTGGTCGCGAGTCGCTCAGGTGCATCGGCGTTCTCCTGACGAGAATATGGAGCTTTTGCGCGAGCGGCTGGGCGATGAGGACGTTCGCCAGATGGGGCTTGATGCTTCACTTTTGCCGGTAGTGCTGGAGGTGGAGCCTTCGGCGCTGGGGCAGAGCAGTGAGGCGCTGGCGGCCCAGGTCGCCGCGCTGGAGGTTCGCGATGAGGTTGTGGCCGTGGATCTGCCTGAGTCGCAGGCGTTGGAGGCGATGGCCGCCTGGCGAGCGATCCGCGTTGGCGTGTGGGTGGGGTGGGCGCTGGCGCTGTTGGGCGCGCTGATGGGCCTGGGCGGCCTGTTGTGGCGACTTCGTGAAGAAGAGCGCGCCGAGCAGGCGATGCTGGAGCAGTTCGGAGCCTCGCGCGTGGCGCTCGGCCGCGCCACGCTTGTGCGCGGGCTTGTGCTGGGCGCGGCGGCCGGCGCCCTGGCAGCCCCGGCCACGCTGCTTACGCTGAGCGCGCTCAGCGCCGCGCTGCAACCCCTGCTCGTCGATGCGACGCTGAGCGCGGCGGCGGCCGTCCCGGTGATGGTCGCCCAGATCTGCGGCGGCGCGCTTCTGGGCGCGTTGCTCGGGTGGGCGTTGCGCCGTCCTCGCCAGGCCGACCGCGCCGAAGGCGCGCTGCGCCCCCTGCTGGACTGGAGGCTGCCATGACGACACGTCGCTTTTCTGTACGTCTGCTGACGGGCGCTGCGCTCGTTGCGCTCCTGGTGGCTTCGACCGCTGGCGCCTCGTCGCCGGTGGTCGGGGCGTCGGCGGGTTGGCTGCAGGGCCTCGACGCGCGCGAGCGCGAGGCGATCGCGCTCGATGAAGAGCTGGAGCGCCAGCAGGCGCAGGCCCGCGCGCTCGACGCCAGCGGCGATCTGGTGATGGCCGATGAGCACGCGGTGTGGCGGGCCACCCGGGGGATGCGGCGCGATATCAGCGCCCGCCAGGCCGCATGGGACGGGGCTTCGCGCAAGGTCGCCCGTCAGGCAGTGTGGCAGACGCCGGCGCGCGCCGACCGTTTTAAACGCCTGCTGGAGCTGAGTGAGCCGGCGGCGATGGCCACCCTTAAAGACGAGCTCGATACGCTCGGGGAGCTGGCCCGCGGGGTGGAGCGCGGCGCGGAGCTTTTGACCTGGCGCACCCGACTCGATGTGGCGATTGCCGAACAGCAGGCGTTGATCGCCGCGCGAAAGCGCGAGCGTTCCCTGTGGATTGAGCGCGCGCTTCATCAGGGCGGCGGCGAGCTCAACCTGGCCTACGTGCAGGCGGCGCAGGCCCTGGAGGACGCCGGCGATACGATGCCCGAGAACCCTTCGACGGCGGACTTTCATCGCAAAAAGGGCGCGCTGGTGCCGCCGGTGAGCGCGCCGGTGACGCACCCCTTCGGGCCGCGAAAGCTCAAGGGCACCCAGAGCACGGTGCGCCACACCGGCCTGACCTACGAGGTGGAGGTGGGCACCGATGTACGCCCGGTCTCGGAAGGGCTGGTGGTCTTTGCCGAGCGTTTTGTGGGATACGGGCTGCTGGTGATGGTCGATCATGGCGGCGGCTACCACTCGCTCTACGCCCACCTGGAGCGCATCGAGGTGGAGGTTGGCCAGCGCGTAGGGCGGGCCGACGTGCTGGGCACCTCCGGTGAGAGCGGCAGGCTGGATGGGCCGGGGCTGTATTTTGAGTTGCGCGAGCGCGGGCGCCCCGTCGATCCCTCGCCATGGTTTGTGACCCGCTGACGAGCTGGCGGGCGTTGCTCGGGCGTTTGACCCCGAGGAGCGCCCCGTATATCGCCGCGACGTGCCCCTGGTGCTGCGGCCATTGAGGTTGAGATGTTGGAAGGAAAACGCGTCGCCGTGGTGGTGCCGGCTTATTGCGAAGAGACGATCTTGCCGCGCACTCTGGCGGGGCTCCCTGGCTTTATCGACCACGCGATCGTGGTCGATGACGGCTCCCCGGACCGCACTTTTGAGGTGGCCGCGGCGCTGGCCCGGGTTGAGGCCCGGGTGGACGTGGTGCGCCTGGGCTTTAACCAGGGGGTGGGGCGCGCGATTGTGCGGGGCTATGAGCGCGCGCTGCAGCTGGGGGCGGACGTGGTCGTGGTGATGGCCGCCGACGATCAGATGGACCCGGCGGACTTGCCGGCGGTGCTCTCGCCTGTGCTGGAGGGGCGGGCCGACTATGTGAAGGGAAACCGCCTGCGCCACCCCGAGATCGCGAAAATGCCGCCCCTGCGTCGCGCGGGGACTGCCGTGCTGGCACGGCTGACCAGCCTGGTCAGCGGACTCGAGGGCCTGGAGGATACGCAGTGTGGCTACACGGCCATCAGCCGTCAGATGCTCAAGGCGCTGCCGCTCGGCGAGCTGTACCCGCGTTACGGCTACCCCAACGACATGCTGATTCGACTGGCCGAGCGAGGTGCCCGGGTAATTCAGCCGGTGGTGCGGCCGGTTTACGCCGATGAAGTCTCCGGGCTGAAGATATCGAAGGTGATCGTGCCGATCAGCGGCATTCTCTTGCGGGGAGCGATGCGGCGCGTGCGTCGCCTCTCGATCGCCGATGCGCCGCGCGGAGAGGTTGTGACGCTGCGCCCCGACGTCGGTGCTTCTACCGCCGCGGGGGCTGAGACGGGGCGTTGGGATGACGTGGCCGCGGCGGCCGAGTAAGCGCCGATGAACCTTCTGGTGGTGACCAGCAGCTACCCGCGTTTTGAGGGTGATGGGGCGGGCGCCTTTGTGGCGCGCTGGTGTGAGAGCCTGGCCGCGCGCGGGCATCGCGTGCGGGTGCTGTGCTTTCGTGGCGAGGGTGTGCCGCCGGGCCCGGCGCGCGAGGTGGGTGGGGTGCGGGTGCATTTTGTGCCTTACGCGCCGCGCGCCTGGGAGCGTTTGTTTTTCGGGGCGGGTGGTCCGGAAAACCTGGAGAAGTCGCCGGCGCTGGCCGCCCTGATGGTGCCGGCTCTCGGGGCGATGCTGGCCGCCGGGTTGCAGGAGCTGCGCACAGAGCGTGCGGATCGCATTGTGGGGCACTGGGTGCTTCCGGGCGGGTTGCTCGCCAGGATGCTCGGTCGCATTACGGGCGTGCCCTCGGTGGTGGTGGGGCATTCGGGTGGGGTGCACGCGCTGGGGCGCTTGCCGCCAAAGCTGGCGCGTGCGCTGGCTGGCGAGGTGCTGGTCGGAGCGGTGACGATGAGCAGCGAGGTACTTGCCAGGAGGCTCTGCGAGCTGGCCGGCGATCCTCTCCAGGCCGGATCGGTGGTGGTGGCGCCGATGGGCTACGACGCGCCGGATCTTCAGGTGCAGCGAGCGCATGGCGACGAAAGCAAGGTCGACAACGAAAGAAACGCCCCATCTCCATCGCCAGCGACGCTGCGGGTGGGGTTTATGGGGAGGCTGGTGCCGATCAAGGGCGTGGATCGGGCGATTGCGGTGGTCCGAGAGCTGCGGTCGGCCGGAGTGGAGGTGGTGCTTCAGATCGCCGGCGATGGGCCGGAGCGCCGGGGGTTGGAGGCGCGGGGTGGCGAGGGCATCGCTTTTCTGGGACATGTCAGCGGAGCGCGGAAGTCCGCATTCCTCAAGGGGATCGACGTGTTTCTTCTGCCCTCCAGGCGCCTCAATGGAGGGCGCCATGAGGGGCTGCCCGTCTCGTTGCTGGAGGCCGCCGGGGTGGGGGCGGTGCCGGTGGTCGGAGAGGTGCCCGGGGTGGGCCGCTGGCTGGAGGAGCCCGCCTGGCAGGTCGCCAGCACGGATGCCGGGCTGCGGGCCGCTCTGCAGCTTGCAGCCCGGCTCAAAGCCGAGGACTCGCCGCGATTTGAAGCGCTGCGCCAGGCCAGCCGCCAGCGCGTGGGGGCGCTGCGATGGTCCGAGTACGGCGCGCGCTGGGAGCGTTGGCTGGAGGATCCGCAGCACCCCTTCTGGGAGGATGAGCCCGGTATGTAAGCTGCGCGCGGCGGGCTTCAGCGCACCATTTTGGAGAAACGTTTGAACGCGGGGTGCTCGGCGCTGCGCAGCGCATCGAAGACCAGCGTCTCGTAGTTGGAGATGATGGCGCCGCTCTGCTCCATGACGCGCAGGCCGTTGTCGCGGTTCTCCAGGCGGCGGCTGATGACCGCGTCGAAGGGCACCACGACCTGGTGTCGGCGGTAGATCAGCTCGCGGACGGTGGCCTGCACGCAGATATGCGCCTCCATGCCGCAGACGACAATCCGTTTGGGAAGCTCGATCAGGAAGCGGTGAAAGTCGGGGGCGGAGCAGGCATCGAAGCTCATCTTCTCGACGCGCTCGGCACCGGCCTTTTGCAGCGTGTCGAGGAGCGAGGCTTCGGTCGGGCCCAGGCCCGCCGGGTACTGCTCGGTGTACACGATCGGCGCGCCGATCTCGGCGGCGAGCTCCACCAGGGTTTTGGTGGCGTGGAGGCAGCGCTCCATTTCGGGCTGGGGCATCGCTTTGAGCAGGCGCTCCTGCACATCGATCACCAGGAGGCTGGTCTGCGCGCTTAAATAGATGTCGCTCATGGTAAGTCCTTGAATTTATTGGGCAATAAGGCGTTTGTTTGGCGCGTTGCTGTGACGGGATTTTACGGGGGATTTCTTGGGCAACGTGCTCAGGTCTGTTAGGGTCTGAGCCGACGAGGGGTGGGGCAAAGGCTAGAGGTTCAAGAGGCTGCGGACAAGTCCGCGCCTGGTGGTTGGCAGAAGGTGCCCGGTGGTGAAGCGAGCTCAAATCAAGGGGAAGTGGCGGCTGTGGGCGCTGGCTGGAGCGTGCGCGCTGGTGTTTGCGGCCTGCGGCGACGATGGCCAGGTCAACGACGTGCCGGTGCCGGTGGAGTCGGCGCGGATGCTGGTCGAGGAGCGGGTGGGTGACCTGGGGCCGGTGCTGGAACAGGCGGCCCGTGAGCAGGCGCTTCGCCAGGCGGTGGAGGAGCTTGTGGCGCATGAGTCGGCCCGGCCCTTTGCTGCGCGGGTTGTCTCGGGGTTGCGTTATGCCACCGTCTTTCAGCGGGAGTACATCGACGGGGAGCTCTGGCCCTTTTTGAGCGACGAAGACGGCCTCAGTGAAGTTGGTGAGGCGGTGCTTGCGCAGGTGCAGCGCGCGGAGCTGCACGCGATGGATGACAGCGAGTTTGGGCTGGCGCGGATCGAAGCCTTGCTGGCGCGCCATGGCAAAGCCGCGGCGCCTGCGGCCGAAGCCTCGGATGAGGCGAAGACCTTTTCGCTGCGCCCGGCCGAGGTCGAAGCGCTGGTGGCGGCCGTCGACGAGCTGGGAGAGGAGCAGGGGGACCTGGAGGGACCGATTGTAGAGCGCGCGTTGATTCGCGGGGGCAGCGGGCTGGCCCGCGTGCAGGAGTTTGTGAACGCGCGGGCCGAAGCCATTGCGCAGCCGGCGGCGTTGCGCGCCGAACTCGAGCTCTATGTGGCCGACGCCGCGCTGCGCTACGCCCGGGAGATGCGCCACGCCAACCTCAATCGCCTGGACTGGCGCGATCTTCGCGACGCGGGGGGTTCCACGGAGCTCATTCTGGGGAGGATGCAGCGCACCCTTCAGGCGCTCTATCAGGCCGGGGATGCCGCCGAGGTCGCGTCGGTGTTTGAGGGGTTGGAGCCGGATCATCCGCAGTACCGGGCGCTCTTTGAGGCGACCGAGCGTTACCGGCAGATCGTGGAGGAGGGCGGCTGGAAACGGGTGCGTAAGGTGCCGCTGGAGGAGGGCTATCGGAGCGTGTGGGTGGAGGTGCTGCGCGAGCGCCTCAAACGCGAAGGGTATCCGCAGCCCTCGCCTGCTGAGGCGGCCGCTGAGGTGGCGCAGGCGGCAGAGGAAGTCGAGGCGATCGAAGAGGTTGTGTTGGCGTCGGTCTCCGATGCGATCGCCGTGGCCGCTGAAGGTAGCGGCGCCGAAACGCTGGATGAGGTCGACCCGAAGGTGATGGACGCCGAGCTCATTGAAGCGATGCGCCATTACCGCCAGACCCACCAGTTCCGCACCGAAGGAGAGCCCACGCCCGGGGTGTGGCGAAGCCTCAATGTGAGCGCCGAAGATCGCCTGGCGCAGATGGAGCTGACGCTTAAGCGCTGGCGCGAGACGCACCTCGACGGCGACGAAGACTTCATCTTTGTGAACATCCCCGATTTTCACGCCGAGGTATATGTGGGCGGGGAGCGCAAGATGCGCTTTCGGGTGGTCGTGGGCAATAACAAGCGGGTCTGCGATCGGGAGACGGGCCGCTGGGTCTACCCCAACGCCACGCCGGTGCAGTGGGCGCCGATGGAACATATGATCCTCAACCCCTCCTGGTACGTTCCGCCTCGCCTTGTGCGGGAGTCGCTTGAGCCGAAGGTTCAGGAGAACCCCGACTATTACGAGGAAGAGGGCTACGAGGTGCTGCAGCTGGGCAGCGGCGAAGCCGTGCGCCAGAAGCCCGGACCGAACAACGCCCTCGGTGTGGCGAAGTTTATCTTCCCCAACGAACACAACACCTACCTGCATGATACCCCCCAGAAGCATTATTTTGAGTACCCGGTGCGCGGTTACAGCTCGGGTTGCGTGCGGGTGCAGGAGCCGGTGGAGCTGGCTCGCTTTCTGGCCAACTACGACGGACGCGACGTCGATGTGAATGAGACCATCGCCTCGGGACGAACTCGAAAGATTGAGTTTGAGAACCAACTGCCGGTGATCACCGAGTACTACACGGTGTGGATCGATGATGAGGGTTACGCGAACTTTCTGGCCGACATCTACCGCGATGACGCACGACGCAGCTCCGAGGACCCGGAGGCCTTTGATGATTGCTCCTCACGCTTCGCCCCGAAGGAGGTCGAGCTGGAGGGCAGCGAGGAGCAGCCCGAGGGCGTTGGAAGCGACTTCGGCCCCTGATGGCCGGGGGCGTTTGAGGTTGACGCTGCCGTGGGTTTCACCTAGTTTGCGCCTGTTCGTAGGTTGAATTGCGCGAGTAGCTCAGCTGGATAGAGCGCTGGCCTCCGGAGCCAGAGGTCGTGGGTTCGAATCCCGCCTTGCGCATCACGCGATACACTTAGATCACCCCCGTGCCGGATTCCGGCACGGGGGTGATTTTTTTTAGTCGAGTTTGAGCAAGGACTTCAGCGTAGCCTGGTCCTTTTCGGCAAAAGCCTGCTCGGCGCGCAGGCTCTCGCGGGCGCGCCCGAGGGTGACGACGGCTTCGACGCGCCCCTGTTTCAGGTAGCCTACAATGGCGTCGCGCTCGTCGAGATCGCCGCGGATGACGATGTCGTCGTAGTCGGTGCTGTGGCCGACGTACTTGAGGTTCAGATCGAAGTGGCGGCTCCAGAAGAAGGGAACGAGCAGCAGGGGCTCGACCGGCAGGTCGAGTATCACGCGGGCGGCGCGCTGGGCCAGGCGTTGGGCCAGCACCCAGTGCTCCACGCGCGCCGGTGCGTTGGATGAAGGTTCGGGGAAGCGGGCCACATCGCCGACAGCGAAGATGGCCGGATCGCTGGAGCGCAGGTTCTCGTCGACGACCACGCCGTTGTCGACGTTGAGGCCGGCCTCTTCGGCCAGCGAGACGCGGGGGCGCACGCCGGTGCCGAGCACCACGAAGTCAAAGTCGAGGGTGTCTCCATCGCTTAAGTGGGCTTTGCCCTCGGCGAAGCGCTCGACGGTGCGGCCCAGACGGAAGTTCACACCGTTGGCCTCGTGGGTCTTCTGGACGAGGCGCCCGAGCTCTTTGCCGAGCACCTTCTCCAGAGGAACGCTGTCGGGAGCGACCACGGTGACGTCGAGCTCGCGGTTGCGCAATGAGGCGGCGACCTCCAGACCGATGAAGCCCGCGCCAACGACCAGCGCGCGCTGCCCGGCTTCGGCCGCCTCGATGATGCGGGAGGTGTCGTTGAGCGAGCGCAGGGTGAAGTGGTCAACCTCGCTGAGCCCCTCAATCGGCGGGAGCACGGGCTCGGCGCCGGTAGCGAAGAGGAGCGCATCATAAGCGAACTTCTCGCCAGTTGCGGTGCGCACTGTTTGAGCGTCGCGATCGATGGCGCTGACTTCGACGCCTGTGACCAGGTGCACGTCGAGCTCGTTCCAGCGCTCGTCGCCGCCGAGGGGGATCCACGCTTCGGGAGCTTCGCCGGCCAGATAATCTTTGGAGAGGTTGGGCCGGTCGACCGGGCCGCTCTCTTCGGCGCCGATCATCACGATCTTCCCGCGGTAGCCTTCGTGGCGCAGCAGCTCGGCGGCCGCAGCGGCGGCGGCGCCGGCGCCCACCATCACGATGCTTTGCAGCGCCTCACCCCGGGCCGCAGGCTCAGCGGCGTCTTTTCTGGGGCCTACACGCACAGTGCCGTCTTCCAGGGTCACCGGATAACACCCGGTGCCGGTGAGAGCCGGCGCGCTGACCGACTCGCCAGTGCGCAGGCTGAAGGCGGCGTGGTGCCAGGGGCAGTGGATGGAGTCGCCCACCACAAGACCCTCTTCCAGCGGGCCGCCATAATGCGAACAGCGCGCACCAATCGCAAAGACCTCCTCGCCCTTTCGCACCACCACGACCGCATCGTCACCGACGTGGCCGACCACCGGGGAGTCTGGAGTGAGGTCGGCCAGGGCGATGCCCTGCGTGAGATCGGGTCCTGAGACATCGCTTTGTCCTGCCATCACATACTCCTTTGAAGTCGGTGGTCATCGGCATCGCTATCGCGGGGGGCGCATCGCTCGCTGTGACGATACGAACCCGAAGCGCTGACGCGCAGAGTCCCGCGGAGTGAGGGGAAACCTTAGGCCGCCGACCTGCCCGTCAAGGGGCAGGAAGAAAAAAAGTTGCACACCTATTCAGGGTGCACATGTTCAGCGTCGTGCCGTAGAAAACGTGGATTCGGGGGCGACGACTGCTCGTTGATCGCGCATCACCGTGTGCCTTGAGGGTGACCGGAGGATGTCGAGTTCGATTTGTCAGCGAGGCGTTTGTGGGGGTAGAGTGAGCGCACAACTCACAAAAAGCAGTCGTTGCAGCGGAGGGCAATGTGATGAACCACGCCGGTCATCAGGTGCATTTTCTGGAGCGGTTGGAACGTGTCGATGGCGAGGAGCAAGAGCTGGCGTTGAAGCTCTACTACGACGCCGATTTTGTGCGTGCGTATCTCGATGGCATGCATATCCCCCCGGAGTTTGAGCGCGTTGCGCTCGCACTCTCCGACGAGCCCGATGGCCCTCATGTAGTGGTCACCCGGGGCGGGACCTTTGTGACCTGTCTGGGGGCCGGGATGAAGCCGCGGGGGCTCTACGTGCTGGAGCGAGCGCGGACAGTGGGACTGCATGGGTATCTGGAGCAGATGCGGGAGGCGTGCGACAAGGTGGTGAACTCCGACCTTGTCCCGAAGCGGGTGTTTCGTACGGCGCGTGAGGCGTGCCACTGCCTTTCGCGGGAGGCGTTTGAGGAGTTTCGTCTGGTCGCGGCGCTTTGTAGCGAAGAACTCTACCCCTCCCTGACTCAATGCTCAGGTAAGGTGGCACGAGGCTTTCAAGGCCTCTCGCTGCGTCTGGGCTCGAAGGCTCGCCGAATCCGCAAGATGTCTCCAGCGTTGGAGAAGCGCCTGCGCGAGTATTGGGAAGATCTCTTTTTCTTGAGCCATCTGACGGTGGTTCACGCAGCAAATGCCGCTGAGCTGGAAATCGTGTTTCGCGAGACGCAGCGAGCCGAAGAGTTAGTGGAGTTGAACCTCTTTGTGCTCTATGCGGAGATGCTCTTCGGGGTGTCGTTGCGCGCTCTCTGGTGCGCTGCGGCCTACGCGGACGTGATGGTGCCGCGCCTTATGAAGGCGTTGCGCTGGGAGGATGCCGGTAAAAAGGGGTACTACGCGATGGTGATGACGGTCATCGCGTTGCGACATCCTGAGTACCATCAAGCGCTTGTGGCCTTGTTTCGTTCGTGGGAATCCGCCGCGTGTAACAGCGGCGAAAAGGTCAGTGAGAATCAGGGAATCGAGTTGATCCTCAGTCGGATTCTCTTGCCGGTGCTGGAATCCCCGGAAGAGGCGCGAGAAGAGCATCTAAGACGCGCGCGTTTCCAGTACGCGGAGGCGAGGAAAGTTCAGACAGCTCAGGGCTTGAGCGGCACGCCGGAGACGCCCAATGATGCCGAGGTGCTGGCGGCATATCATCTGATGCTCTTCGATCGTCAGGGCGGGAATACAACCATCTACCACCTTGCTCAGGCGCTTCCTTATCTGGCGCAGGCCCGCGCGGCGGATCTGTATCCACCGGCAGACCTGGTGCGCAATGAGCCTTCCTGGGCCCCTTTTGTCGGGTTGGCATGGCTGGAGCATCTGGGGATGCGGCTCTCCTCTCGTGCTCCCGCCAAGACGAAGGAGACGCCCGGTCGAAACGATCGTTGTCCCTGCGCCAGCGGGCGTAAGTACAAACGATGTTGCGCGCGCGCGGAGGCGATGAGCTGAGATGGCGCTCCACCGAGCGCGACACGCTGCCGGGGAGACGCCACGCCGGCGGTCCATGCCCGACGAGCGATGGGGGGGGCTTGTCCGGGCGATGTGGCGAAGATGGGGGGGCGCAAAAGCCCGATTTGGTGTGCCCGATGTCGCGTCGTCGCGGAGGAGGTGTGCCCCGAAGTGGAAGCATTGGCGCGGCTGCGCTATGACTTTCAGGACTTCGAGGACTTCTCGTCGAGGGTGAGGTTCGGTTGATTTGAGTGAGGGCGCAGAGTGCAAGTTCGAACGATGTGGTGGTTGGCGGTTGCGGCGGCGTGTGTGACCTGGGTTGGATGCGGGACCGAGCAGGCCGATGAGCCCGTGGTCATTGAAGAGCAGGGGCCACCCTATGCCCCGGAGTGGGATGGAAGTGAGCCCCTGGGTGGGGAGCGCGCGGCGACGGTGGCGCTGCCCGCGAATTATTCGGTGGAGCGTCGCTGGCCGCTGGTGATCGCGCTGCACGGCTTTTCGGCGTCGCCGGGCTGGGTGGATCGTTTTCTGGGGCTGAGCGATATGGTCGATGATCGGGAGTTTATCGCGGTGCTGCCGCCGGGGACGGTCGGCGCCGGCGATCTTAGCTACTGGAACGCCACCGAGGCCTGTTGCGACTTTGCCGACAGCGGCGTTGACGATGTGGCCTACCTCAGCGCGCTTATCGATGAGGTCAGCGCGCGACTGGCCGTCGACCCGGAGCGGATCTATTTTATGGGACACTCCAACGGCGGCTTTATGGCGTACCGGATGGCCTGTGAACTCAGCGATCGTATTCGCGCGGTGACGGTGGTGGCCGGCTCGGTGGATGCCGATCCGGAGGCGTGTCAGCCCACCCATCCCGTCAGCGTGCTGCATGTGCACGGCGATGAGGACGAGGTGATTCCCTACGGCGGCGGAGCGCTCAGTGGCGAGCGTTATCCGGGGGCGGAGGAGGTCGCCGCGCGCTGGGCGGGTCTTCAGGGCTGTGAGGAGGCTGTGGCTGGCGAGGCGGTCGATGTGGTGCTCGGGGTTACCGGCGCGGAGACCGAGGTCGAGCGCTGGCAGGGCTGTCAGCCGGGCGCGAGCGTTGAGCTCTGGTCGATGCGAGGTGCCGAGCATAACCCGACGCTGAGCACGGTGGGGAAGCGGGCGTTGGTCGATTTTCTGCTTGAGCAGCGCTGAGAAGTTGTGGGGATAGGACGCAAGAGCTGACAGGTTTGAGGGGGGATATTTGCGCGACGGGGAGGGGATGTGGGATCCTCACCGTCGAGCGCGACAGGGGGGGAGGCAGGCGATGAGCACGAATCCGTACGATAGGAACACGATGGGCGTGAAGGTGGGGCGAGAATCAAAGCAGGGTGAATCACAGCTCGAAGAGCTGGCAGATAAGATCAGCGATGCGCGCGAGCGCATCGCCCATACCGAGATCTTCAGCGCGGAAGACATCGCCAACAGCGTCAGCCACGGCGTCGGGCTGGGCGCGGCGATTGTGGGTTTTGTGGTGTTGATGGTCAGCGCCTGGGCCACCGGCGTGGCGCTGCAGATTGTCAGCGCGCTGGTCTACGGGCTGACGCTTGTGGCGCTCTTTGCGGCCTCCACGATTTACCACAGCGTGACTCAGCCGCGGGTGCGGCGCGCATTGCAGGTGCTCGATCACTGCGCGGTGTTCTTTCTGATCGCCGGCACCTACACCCCCTTTGCCCTGGTGACGCTGCAGGGCACGCTGGGCTGGACGATCATGGGGGTGATCTGGTCGTTGGCTCTGCTGGGGGTGACGATCAAGCTCTTCTGGTTCGGGCGATTTGAGGGGTTGAGCCTGGCGCTCTATCTGCTGATGGGGTGGACCATCGTCTTTGCGATCAAACCCCTGTGGCTGGCCCTGGAGCCGGGAGGGGTGTTTTTGCTCTTTGGCGGAGGGCTCTTTTACACCGCGGGGGTGGCGTTCTTTGTGTGGGAGCGCCTCTTTTTGAATCACGCCATCTGGCACCTTTTTGTGCTCGGGGGGAGCGTGTGTCACTTCCTGGCGATTCTGTTTTACGTGCTGGGTTAAGGTAGCCGGGGTGGCGCGTGATGAAGGGCCGGACGTGCCTCTCGACGCGGTGCGAAGCGCTCTGATGAGACCCGGGTGAGGGTGGGTTTGAGCGCCTCGCCAGGCCATGAGCGTGGGGAATGCTCGGGGCGCTGCGCTCCTTACATTTGCAGCAGAGTTGACAATATTTAGTCATTATGTATACTTAGTCGTCTTGATCAGGGAGTTGATGATGGATGATCAGACAACGAGCGGCGCGCACCGAGCGCGCTTATTCGCTGTGCCAGCGTCGAGAGATGCCGGCGTGAAAAAAGCTCACCTTTCGTAAGGTCCAGTTCTTCTCGAGCGGAGGAAGATGTTGGGCGCCCGGGGCGGCGCATCCTCTTGGTGAAAGCGGTTGTGCCCATCGGGCGACATTGACGTAGAACCCAGGAGAGCGTTTGGACACTTTAGACGTGGTCAAGAAGGCGGAAGAGCGGGGCGGTAGTGAGCGGCGCGAGGCGATTGAGCAGGTGCTCATCGGCGCGCGGCAGCTCGGTTGTGATATGCAGGTTGGCGGCGGTCGTGCCGGCGGCATGAACCTACGCTACGGGGCGATCGGCTATGCTATCCTCGATGTGAACACCAAGGGTGTGGTCAAACTCTATGCGTCTCCCCACCCGGGCAAAGACGCCACCGATGAGCATCGCGAGGCGCTCAACGCCTTTATTGAGGCGCGCGAGGCGCTCGAGCCGAAGTCCTTTCCGGTCAACACCTACGGGCACCTCGAAGATCCCATCGAAGAGATCGGGCCGGGGCCGCTGGTGGCCTTTGTGGAGCGCGCGGTGCAGCTGATTCGCAAGAGCTATTATGAGCCGTGGCGCGAGCTGCACGAGGCCTGAGGAAAAGGGTCGCTCGACCCGGGCCTCCCGACCGCCATCGGGACGCCTGACGCAGCATGTTGGAGCGATGCTTCAACCCGGAGCCCTCCGCGAGACATGGTCTCGCGGGGGGCTTTTTTGCGTGTGGGCGCGGCGAAGAGCGGGTCTGCGACCGGGCTTCAAGGCTGAAAAGAGAGCACCTGCTGAAAAAAAGTTGAGGGGAGCACGCAAGATCGTCGCCAAACGCTCGATAACAAAAGGGCAGGGGCGACGATGAGCTGTTCGGAGAGGAGTACGTCGCCCGCAGGACAAGGTCTGGTGAGGGCTGACGATGAATATTATGGGCGTGCTGAGCAATGCGGCCGACGCGATCAGCGATATTGGCAAGGCTGCCGCGTCGGTGGTGGATGTGGTGGGCGACGTCGGGGGCGACGGGATCGACGCGCTGGGCGGGCTCTTTGAGGGCGACAGCGTTGAGATCGGAGGGAAGGAGGACTCGGGCGGTTTTTTCGACCTGGTGGGGGATGTCTTTAAGGGGAAGATGAGCATCGGCTCGGCAGCCAACAGCGCGCTCGACGGGCTGGGTTTACCGGACTGGGTGGGGGATGTGGCCGGGGCAGCCGTGGATTTTGGTACGGGCAACGTCGCTGGCGGCATTGAGAATGGTCTCAAGGTGGCCGGGCATGTGGCCGAAGCCTGCGGGGGGGAGGAGATCGCCGGATTCTGCCGCTCGGCCAGCGATGTGGTGGGGATGTTCTACGAGGTGGCGGGGCCGATCGTTCAAAAGGTCGGGTTAACGGTGGCCACCGGCGGCGCTGGCGGCGCCAGCCTTCTGGCTGGCGGGGGCGGTGCGAGTCTTCTGGGAGGGCTGGGAAGCGGCGCCGGGCTCTTTGCCAATGTGGGCCAGCTCGGCGGGCTGGCCAGTCAGGCAGGCTCGGTGATGGAGTTCGGTCGCACCGCGATGGATGTGATCAACACAGTGAAGACCGGCGCCGGGCTCCTGGAGAACATCCCCCAGTTGGTCGGCATGTTTGACGGGGCCTTTGATACGCTGGGCGATCTGACCGGCGGGCTGGGGGAGGCCAACGGGGAGGTCAAAGAAGCGCTGAGCCAGGCGCTTGAACAGGTGATGCGCGAGATGGGTGACGCCAACGCCGACGTGGCCTCCCTGGGCACGCAGATCTTTGAGCAGGCTCACGCCATGCTCATGGACCGGGCGCAGAGCATGAGCAGCGGGCTCACCGACGCGGCGCAGACCCAGCTGCAGCAGGTCACCCACGAGGCGCTCGAGACGATGCGCGGGCTGCTCGATATGGGCGGGCTCGACCAGGGGGTGCTCGGCGATGTGATGGGACTTCTGGGCCAGCTCGACGGGCTCAACCTCACGCGCACGGTCTCGGATATGATGGGTGCGTTTTTGCGGGCCTGATAAGCGCTGGATCGATCCCCCCCTTAATCTTTGCACGTGAATGCCAGAGGAGATTTCACCATGAGTGAGCAGCAGAAGAGCAAGAGTGAAACGGAGCAGGCCTGGGAAGCAGCCCCCGATCTGGTGGCGGCGCAGACCCAGGAGTTGGCCAGGCGTTTTTATAAAAAGGGCGAGCTGGGGCGAGCTGAGGAGGTATTGGGTAAGTTGATCAAGATGCGCCCGGCGATGTCGTGGGCGCATGCGCTGCTGGGGGTGGTGTACCGGCGTCAGGGGCGGCTGCTCAAGGCCCTGGAGTCGTTGCAGCGGGCGGCCGAGATCGACAACACCGATCGCAACACGCTGGTCAACCTCGGCGAGTGCCTGGTGCTTGCGGGCAAGGTGCCCGAGGGGGTCGATGTGCTGCGGGCGGTCTTTGAGATGGGCTACGACCCTGAGAAGGCCCCGGAAGAGCATGATATGCTCACGCGTCGGGCCGGCGCGCAGCTGGAGGTGATTCAGCGGGCGGCGCGTAAGGTCGAGGCCGATCTTCGGGCGAAGCTCGAGGGCTAACGCCGGGGCGGCTCGGGCTCGTCGTCCAAAAGCGGTCGAAGGGCGGGGGTGTCGAGGTCATCGAGTTGGCCTCGACGCACCGCCCAGACAAAAGCCGCCACCGAGCTCAGCGTGAGCACAAGCGCCAGGGGAATGAGCAGGTAGAGGATGTTCATGCGGCAGACTCCCGGGCAAGGGGGGAGGGCGTTTGCGGCGCGGGGGCAGGGGAGGCGGCGTTGGCCGCGTCCGGCGATGCGCTTCGGGGGGGACGCGGCTCAAAGGATCGCTGGGAGAGCGAGGAGGCGACCACCGCCAGTGAGCTTATCGGCATGAGCAGCGCGGCTACAAGGGGGGAGACCAGCCCGAGGGCGGCCAGGCTCACGCCGAAGACGTTGTAGATGGCCGAGCCCGTGAGGTTTCGACGCACGGTGCGCATGATGATGGAGGAGCCGTCGAGGAGATCTTCGATGGGGGTCAGGCCCTGGCGCATCAGGAAGATGTCGGCGGCCTGGAGGCTGGCCTCGGACCCGCCGTAGACGGCCACGCCGACGTGGGCGGCCTGCAGCGCGGCGGCGTCGTTGACCCCGTCGCCGATCATGGCGACGGTGGCGTCGGGGTGAACGTCTCGAAGGGCCTCAATGATGGCGACCTTATCTTCGGGGCTGGCGCCCCCGCGGACCCGGGCGTTGTCGATGCCGAGCTCTTCGCCGACGCGAGCCACAAGCTCCGGGTGATCGCCGGAGACCAGATGCACACGCACGCCACGTTGACCCAGGCGCGCCACAAGCTCGGTGGCGCCCGGGCGCAGGCGGTCGCCCAGACCCAGCAGCAGGCGCGGCTCCTCATCGACCATCACCACCAGGGGGGTAAGTCCCCGGGCGGCGAACTCCGAGGCGCGCACCCGCCAGCGATGATCCTCGGGAAGTTGCCAATCCGGGCGCCCCACCGCCACGCGTTGCTCGCCGACCCGACCGGTGATGCCGCGCCCGGTGTGCTCCTCGACCTCGCGGGTGGGGAGCGGTGCGAAGCCGGCTTGCGGCGGCGCGGCCGCCACCAGCGCGCGGGCCAGCGGGTGGCTGGAGTGCGACTCCAGCGCGCTGGCAAGGTGCAGCGCCTCCTCGTCGCCCTCAAGGGCGGCGACGGTGGGCTGACCCACGGTCAGCGTGCCGGTCTTATCGAAGATCAGATCCGTGAGGTGGTCGAGGGCCTCAATGACGTCGTCGTTTTTGATGTGCACGCCGCGGCGCGCAGCGCGACCGGCGCCCACGCTCATCGCGAGCGGCGTGGCCATGCCCAGCGCGCAGGGACACGAGATCACCAGCAGGGCCACGGCGTTGGGGATGGCGCGCGAGGGCTCAACCAGCGCCCAGACCAGCGCGGTGAGCAGGGCGGCGCCCAGCACCGCGAGCACGAAGATGCCCCCCAGGCGGTCGGCGAGCTGCACGATGGGCGCGCGCTGACTTTGATGATCTTCGATCCAGCGCAGGAGTTTGCCCACGCGGGTCTCTTCGGCGGTGGCGCGCACCTCGACGTGCAAGAGGGCGCCGAGGTTGGTGACGCCGGCTTCAATCACCTGCCCCGGGGCGATCTTCTCCGGTCGCGACTCGCCGGTGAGCAGGGCGCGTAGAACTTCGCTGCGGCCGAGGGTCACCACGCCGTCGGCGGCGACGACATCACCGGTGCGAACTTCGATGAGGTCGCCCGGACGCAGGGAGGTTGCGAGCACGGCTTCGGCGCGCTCTCGGAGCTGGGAGGTGGGCTCGTCGGCGCGGCGAAGCAAGCGCGCGCTGCGCGGGAGCAGTGAGTAGAGGCGCTCGGCGGCATCGGCGGCGCGCGCGTTACCCCTCAGTTGCAGATAACGCGCGCTGAGCAACGCGGCGATGAGCACGGTGAGCGAGTCGAACCACACGTCGCCCTGGCCCCACACGGTGTTGTAGACCGAATGGATCCAGCCCACGCCGATCCCTAAGGCGATGGGCACGTCGATGGAGAGGTGGGTAAGCCCGGTACTTAACTTCTGCGAGAAGGCGGTGCGCAAGGAGGCCCAGGCGCGGCGAAAAAAGATCGATCCGCCGACGAACATCGCCACCACGCTCAAGCCTAAGCTGAGCCAGCGCATCGTGGTGTGCAGCCCGGCATCCGAGAGGGCGCTTAAGCCTGCGTACTCGGCGATGGCGAAGATCATCGTGTTCATCGCCACCGCCCAGCTGATGCCCACGCGGGTGAGCAGGCGGCCTAAGCCCTGGTTGCGAACTTCGCGCTGGTCGGCGCGCAGCGGGTGGGCGCGGTAGCCAAAGCGCGCCAGCGCCTGGCCGACCTGGGAGAGGCGCACCTGCGCCGGATCCCAGCGCAACGAGAGCAGCCCGCGGGTTAAATCCAGGCGCGCGCTCAAGACTCCGTCCATCAGCTCGGGGAGGCGCTCGATGAGCCAGACGCATCCGGCACAATGCACCCCTTCGAGGTGCAGCCGGGCGCTTAAGCTGCCGTCTTCGTGCTGGCGTGCGTGTTCGTTTAAGAAGGCTTCGGAGTCGAGCAGCGGCGCGAGCTCGGCGGCCACATCGGGGGCCTGCGCCGGCTGCGGATCGCTGCTCCAGGTGTCGCGAAGCTGATAAAAGCTATCGAGCCCGGACTCGTGCAAGGCCAGGTAGACGGAGTGACAGCCCACACAGCAGAAGCTCGGGGCATCTTCGGGCGCGCCCGCGGGGGGCGGCGGTGCCGGCAGCCCGCAGTGCGCGCAGGGGACCGACGAAGGTTGGGTCATGGGGACCTCTCCACCCGGTGGGTGCGCTCGTAGGTGGTCTCACCGCTCTGAAGATGCAGCGTCACATCCCAGACGCCCGGCGCAAGCGGGGCGTCCGCAAGAATGTAGTGGCCGGGCTGGCCGTCGGGGCGAGCGATGAGCGGGACGGTGGCGCGGGGCTCTACGTCGGAGGCCAACCGAAAGCTCGCGCTGCCGCTGAGCGTAAGAGGTTGGCCCTGGCGGTCGCGTACGGCGACTTCGGCGCGCTCGTCGTTGACGCTCAGGGCCACCGTCCACCCCAGCTCACGGGAGGCTTCATCAGTAGCCACCGACTCATCCCAGGCCACCGCGCGTTCGTAGTAGTCCGGCACAATGCGCGGGCCGCCGTCGGAGGCCGAGGCCACGATGATCGACATGCCCGAGCCCATGCAGATGCCCAGGATCGCGATGATAAAACCCGGCCAGAAGATGTGTGAGGGGATCGAGAGCATATCAGTCTCCAGGGGAGGTGGGTCCCAAAAGCGGGAAGCTCGAGGTGGCCCAGGGCTCGCCCTCGATGAGGATCTCAAAGGTGGCGGTGGCTGAGCCGCCGGGCAAGGATGCCGGCGGGGCGGTCGTCCAGACCTCCACGCGCGTGAGTTCGCCAGCCTCAAGCGCGATGGTCTGCGGGCCGACCACACGCACGCTCGCACCTTCAGGCTCGGTGACGCGCAGGGTGGCCTGGCGATCCTCGCCGGTGCGGTTACGCAGGCGAATGCGCAGGCGGTTGGCGATCTGACCGTCTGCAAGCTCGGTAAAGGCCGGTCCGGGCATGCGCCCGATGTCGACCTCCAGGGGCTGGCGCTGGCCGATGAGCGCCACAAAGAGCGTGCTGAGCACCACCAGCGCTACGCCGTAGGCCATCAGGCGCGGGCGCAGCACACGGGTGGGCTTGTTCTCAATGGCGTTCTCGGAGGTGTAACGGATCAGCCCGCGGGGCTTGTCGATGGCGTCCATGATCGCGTCGCAGGCGTCGACGCACTGGGTGCACGAGACGCACTCCATCTGCAGGCCGTCGCGGATGTCGATGCCGGTGGGGCAGGTGCGCACACACGCCCCGCAGTCGATGCAGTCGCCCAGGCGCGCCTGCGGATTCTCCAGATCGATGGGACCTTTCGACCTGAGCCGGCGCCCGCGGGGCTCGCCGCGCCCCGGGTCGTAGCTGACAATCAGCGAATCGCGGTCCATCAGCACCGACTGAAAGCGGGCGTAAGGGCAGGTGATGGTGCACATCTGCTCGCGGAAATAGCCGAAGTCAAAGAGCACCAGGGCGGTGGTGATGGCCATGGTCGCAAAATAGCCGGGGTGCTGGGCCGGGCTAAGGGTCATCCAGCGCAGGAGCTCGGGCCAGCTCACGAAGTAAGCCACAAAGGTGTGCGCCAGAAAGAGCGAGAGCAGCGTGAAGACGGCCAGCTTGACCGCTTTGCGGGCGAACTTCTCCGGGGTCATGGGCCCGGCGTCGCGCCTTCGGCGCGCGCTTTCTTTCCCTTCGATGAGCCGCTCAATCGGGCGAAACACAAGCTCCAGATACACCGTCTGCGGACACCCCCACCCGCACCACACTCGCCCGAAGAGCGCCGTGAAGAAGAAGACGCTCAAGAGGATGATGAGCATAAAGATCATCAGGAGCACGGTGTCGGTCGAGTGCAGTGTCAGCCCGAAGAAGGTGAACTCACCGCCGGTGATGTTGAGGAAGATCGCCGGCTTGTCGGCGATCTTGATCCAGGGCAGCGCGACGAAAAACGCGATGAGCAAAAAGCCCACCACGCGCCGGGCGTTGAGAAAGCGGCCCGGGCTTAAGGTGGGGTAGATCCAGCGGCGAGAGCCGTCTTTGTCCATGGTGGAGAGGACGGCTTCGGGGGATTCGAGAATGGGAGGGGTGCTCATCATAGACCTCGTCATCGACGAGAGGGGAGGTCTTCCCCGACCGCTCTAAGAGGCGGCCGGGGAAGACCAGGGTTACTGCGCAAAGAAAAGAAAGATCTGACGCCGTCGACCCGCACGGCGTCAACAAGGGAGCCTGGCGCGCTATTGCAGCGAGGCGATGTAGGCGGTCAGCGCGGCGACGTCTTCCTGACGCAGCACCGGCCCCCAGGGGGGCATGCCGTTTTCGGGCACGCCGTCGCGGATGGTGGCGTAGATCTCGGGCAGGGTGCCGCCGTGGATCCACTCCTCATCGGTGAGCACCGGGCCGACCCCGCCCTCGTGGTTGGCGCCGTGGCAGGGGGCGCAGGTGCCGGAGTAGACCTCCGAGCCGCGTGCGATGGCCTCCGGATCTTCGAGCAGCGCGCTGAGCATCGCCTCGTCCACCGGCGGAGTGGCTGCGGCAAAGGCGTTGCGCGTGGTCTCCAGCTGGCGCGAGGCCTGGGTGAGCTGGGCGTCGTAGTCGTCGATAAAGTCCAGGCCTAAGGCCACCACGTAGAAGACCGACCAGACAATGGTCACGTAGAAGATCGCCAGCCACCAGCCGGGCATCGGGTTGTCGTACTCCTGGATGCCGTCGTAGTCGTGGTCCAGGAGCACATCCTGTTCGGGAGCGGAGCTCTGGGGGGTAGATTCACTCATTGGGGGGACTCCTGGCCGTCGAGGGTGCCGTCCTCCAGGGGGAGGTGTTGGGCGTGGTTGAGCTCTTCTTTGTGAGCGAAGAGGGCCCGCAGCACGATCAGCGCAAAGGCGATGACGAAGAGGATGAGGCCGACCTCGGCAAAGGCCTCCAGGCCGGCGGCTTCCATGATCTCACGTCGCATCAGTCGGCTCCTTCGGCGTTAGAGATGTCGGTGCCCAGGCGTTGCAGGTAGGCGATCAGCGCGATGAGGTCGCTGTTCTCAAGGCCCTCGGGACCGCCCTGCTCATGGAGTTCTTGAGCGATCTGAGCGGCCTGCGCGCGGGCGTCTTCCACCGCGTTTTCGGCCTCCTCGGGGGTGTAGGGCACGCCCAGGAAGATCATGGTTTCGATCTTGGTCTGGGTCTTGGAGAGGTCGAGCTCGTCGGTCTCCAGGTGCGGGTAGGCGGGCATGATCGAGCGGGTGTTGGTCGAGCGTGGGTCGATCATGTGGCGGTAATGCCAGAAGTGGTTGTACTTGCCGCCAACCCGCGCCAGATCCGGCCCGGTGCGCTTGGAGCCCCAGAGGAAGGGGTGGTCGTAGACGCCCTCGCCGGGCTTGGAGTACTCGCCATAACGCTCGATCTCATCGACCATCGGGCGGACCTGCTGGGAGTGGCAGGTGTGGCAGCCCTCGGCGATGTAGAGGTCGCGCCCCTCAAGCTCCAGCGGGGTATAAGGCTTCAAGGCGGCGATGGTGGGCACCGAGGAGCGGATGAGCAGCATCGGTACAATCTCGATGATCGAGCCCACCAGGATGGCCACCGTGGTCAGAATGGTGAAGACCAGCGGCCAACCTTCGAGCATACGGTGCCAGCCCCCCTTGAACTTCTCCTGAAGACGGTAGAGGGCGTCGTCGATGTTGGCCTGCTCGCCGGCCGGCGTGGCCAGGATGGGGCTGCTCTTAACGCTGGGTTTGGGAAGCGCAGCGGGGACCACAGCTTCCGGGTCTTCGAGGTTTTTGGGCGCGGTGCGCGCGGTCATGATCAGGTTGTAGCCGCCCAGGCAGGTGGCGATCAGGTAGATCGAGCCGCCGATAAGGCGCACCCAGTACATGGGCACAATCGCGACGACCGTCTCCATGAAGTCCGGGTACATCAGGCGCCCGGTCTCATCGAAGGCGCGCCACATAAGACCCTGGGTGATGCCGGCGCTGTACATCGCGACGATGTAGAGGAGGATGCCGACGGTCGCCAGCCAGAAGTGGGCGTTGGCAAGGCGAGTGGAGTGGAGTTTGGTCTGCCAGAGGCGCGGGGCCAGCCAGTAGATCATGCCGAAGGTCATAAAGCCGTTCCAACCGAGCGCGGCGGCGTGCACGTGGGCAATCGTCCAGTCGGTGTAGTGGCTCAGGGAGTTGACGAGCTTCACGCTCATCAGCGGACCCTCGAAGGTGGCCATGCCGTAGAAGGTGATGCCGACCACGAAGAACTTCAGAACAGGATCGGTGCGCACCTTGTCCCAGGCGCCGCGCAGGGTGAACAGGCCGTTGATCATGCCGCCCCAGCTAGGCATCCAGAGCATCACCGAGAAGACCATCCCCAGGGTGGAGGCCCACTGCGGGAGCGAGGTGTAGTGGAGGTGGTGCGGGCCGGCCCAGATGTAGATGAAGACCAGCGACCAGAAGTGCAGAATGGAGAGCTTGTAGGAGTAGATCGGGCGGTTGGCCGCCTTGGGCAGGAAGTAATACATCAGGCCCAGGAAGGGGGTGGTGAGCACGAACGCCACCGCGTTGTGGCCGTACCACCACTGGATCATCGCGTCCTGGACGCCAGCAAAGATCGAGTAGCTCTTAAAGAGCCCCACCGGGATGGCCAGGTTGTTGACGATGTGCAGCACAGCCACGGTGATGATCGTGGCGATGTAGAACCAGATGGCCACGTAGATGTGTTTTTCGCGGCGGTGCTTGAGCGTCATAAAGAAGTTCGCCGCGAAGATCACCCACACCACGGTGATGGCCAGCGCGATGGGCCACTCCAACTCCGCGTATTCTTTGGTCTGGGTAAAGCCCATCGGTAGCGTGATGGCGGCAGCCACAATGATGGCCTGCCAGCCCCAGAAGTGGAGCTTGCTCATCAGGTCGCTGAACATGCGGGCTTTCACCAGGCGCTGGGTCGAGTAGTAGACCGCAGCGAAGATGGCGTTTCCGGCGAAGGCAAAGATCACCGCGTTGGTATGCAGCGGGCGAAGCCGTCCGAAGGTGAAGTACTTGCCGAGCTCGTTGGCCGGGAAGTAGGCCAGCTGCAGGGCCAGGATGACGCCGACGAGCATGCCGATGATGCCCCAGGCGACGGTGGCGATGACGAACATCCGCACGATGCGATCATCGTAGCGGATGCGCTCGGTGGCTGCCGGGGCGAGCGTCTGAGCGGGTTGTTGGGGGGATGGCGCTCGAGTCACGGGACCTCCTGGGACTCAACATTTAGGGGGGGGGAAGGCATCTCGTCGTTGCCACGGAATCAACACCGGAGTGGTGAACCACCCGGCGGGTACGTGCGCAAGGCTTATCAAGTTGCGTGCCAGCGGGGCGATGTGGCGAAAAGACGCAGCGAAAAAGGTGCGTGCGGTACCTTGAGAGCTCCACATAGACCTTCAGGCGTGCAAAAAGTGCGTGTGACCCATCGTATGCGCAGAAAGTGCGCAGCGCAAAGATGGAGGCGTAGGGATTCGTAACGCCGCGGGAGTGGTTAGGTAGGGCGTGCGGGGCGGCCGTGGGTGTGGCGCGCCGCTTGCAGTGCGAACGCGCGATGGACCGGAGCACGGGCTTCGGGTGAGACTCGCGCGTAAGGAGTGAGGATGAGCGAGGTGGCAGAGGTCGGGGCGTGGGCGCAGGTCGCGCCTTTTTATGCGCAGGTGCTGGGCGTGGGGGTGATCTGGGTGAGCCTGCACTGCGCGGGGATGTGTGGGCCGATCCTGGCGAGCCTCACGGCGACGACCGGGGCGTGGAGCGAGCCGACGCCGGCCCGGCGCGTGATGAAGGCCTCGGCCGGGGTACTCAGCTACCAGGGGGGGCGAGCGCTGACGTATGCGGCGATGGGTGCGGGGGCGGGCGCGCTGGGGGCGATGGCCCAGGGCTGGGTGCGGGGGATGACGCAGACCGCCGGGCTGGTGGTGGCGGCGGTGCTGGTGGCCGCCGGATTGTGGAAGTTGTTGCCGGCGCGCTATCGGAGCGCGGGGGTGGGCGGCCGGCTGGGCGCAAAGGTCGCGGGCTTGAGCGGCGGGCTTTTGCAGCGGGCGATGCGTCTGGCGCCAAAGAACCGCTGGCTGAAGATGGGGGTGATGGGGCTGATGATGGGGCTTTTGCCCTGCATGCTGATGTTCTGGGTGTTGAGCATCGCTGCGGCCACCGCCAGCCCCTGGCACGGCGCCGGGGTGATGGTGCTGCTGGTGGCGATGACCACGCCGGTCTTGATGGCCGCGGCCAGCGGCTCGAGCCTGTTGGGCGGGCGTCTGCGCGCGGCTTCCACGTGGCTTGTGGCCGCGGGGCTGATCCTCTCCGGGGTGTGGATGGGGCTGATTGGCGCGGCGGCCAACGGCTGGATCGACCACGTTTATCTGGCGTTTGAGCTTTTTGGGGAGGCCTGGACGATGATGCTCTGGTGAGAGGATTGGGGGGATGCAGAGCGCGCGTGTGTGTCGGAGGGCTTTGTCCTGTGCGGCTTGCGCGCGTAGGTTAGGTTGGCGAGTGAGACTGGACTTAAGCGATGGTGAGCGAGGGAGAGCGCATGAAGGATCTCGAAGATGAGCTGATGGTCGAGCCGATGCCCCGGCTGGAGAGCCTGGAGGAGGTGCTGGAGCATCTGTGGGCTTACGCCGAGCGTGGCGCGCACCGACGGGATAACGCGATGGCCACGCCGATCTTTGTGACCACACGCCAGGATGGGGCGCCCGGGGCGCGCACCGTGATCTTGAGAGATGTGGAGCCGGGGCAGGCGCTGCTCTGCCACACCGACCGCCGCTCCGGGAAGGTGCAAGATTTGCGTGCCGAGCCGCGCACCGTCTGGGTGTGTTACGACCGGGAGCTTCACCAGCAGTTTCAGTTCATCGGGCGCACCACGATTCATACCGATGACGCGCTGGCCGACCGCATGTGGGCCGAAGAATCGCTCGACGAGCTCGTATTCTACTTCAAAAAGCCTCCCCCCTCCGAACACGCCGAGGCACCGAGCTCCGCCCAGGATTTTGAAGAGGTGAGCGAGGCCGAGGCCAGGGCCAACTTCGCGGTGGTGCGCACCGAGATCGACGCCATCTTATGGCAGCACGTACATCCGGAGGGGGAGTACCGCGCCGGGTTTAAGCGCCAGGGCGACGCCTTTGTTGGCGAGTGGCTGGTGCCCTGAGTCGGGAGGGAGGCGTTGAGGGTGCAGGGTGAGGCGGTGGGGCGCGCGTTTTTTGCGCGCGAGATTCACGAGGTGGCGCGCGATCTTCTCGGCCGTGAGGTGTGGGTGGGAGCGCGGGGCGCGCGCATCGTGGAGGTGGAGGTCTACGAGGGGGCCAACGATGCGGCCAGCCACGCGCGCAGCGGGGTGCCGACGGCGCGCACCTGGCCGATGTTTGCCGAGCCGGGGCGCGTGTATGTGTATCGCATCTACGGGATGCACCGCTGTCTGAACCTGCGCGCGCCGAGTCGGGTGGGGCCGGGCGCGATTTTAGTGCGGGCGGCCGAGCCTCTCTGCGGCTTTGAGTCGCGGGTGCGGGAGAAGCGGCGGCTGAGCGGGCCGGCGCTTTTGTGCAAAGAGATGGGGATCGACGAGCGCTTCAGCGGGGCCTGGGTGGGCCAGGGGATCGTCGTGCGTAAGGGGGCGCCGGTAGCCGAGGAGGAGGTGGGGCGGCGCGTGCGGGTGGGGCTCAACCCGGAGCGCTGCGGGGAGGCGGCGCGCTGGCCCTGGCGCTACATCGTGGAGGGGTCGCCCTGGCTCTCGCGGCCTTAAGACTGCGGAAGGGGGGAGTGTTCAGAGGATCGCGACGAGCAAGGCGATGATGACGATCACCAGGGCTGCAGCGATCAGCGTGCGTGCGCCGCCCGGGACCTGTGCCAGCGGTGATGTGCTGGGAGGGGGCGGGGAAAGATCGAAGGTATGCGTGATGCGGTAGCCGCTCTTTTTGGGGGCGGGCCGAGGCAGGCGGCGGTCGCGCTGGGCCTCGGAGAGGGTGGAGCGCACGATGCCCGCCTCAAGAAGCTCCTCAGAGGGCCCGATCGTAATCGGCAGCTCCATGGCGTAGCCCGACGAGACGAAGTCGAGGTTCTGGCGGCGTTTGGCCTTCTCGACGGGGACTTCTTCGAGCTCGGCCTCGTCGTCCTCATCGTCGGCGCGCTCGCGGGCGGCGGTGGCGGCGCCTTCCAGATCGTCGATGGCCTGGTCGAGGGCGTCTTCATCGAGCTCGAGATCGGGGCCGATGGCCTGGGCGACGATGAGTTTTTCGTCGGGGTCGTGCTCGTCTTCGGGCTCAGAATCCTCGTCGAGGTCGTCGTCGTGCTCGGAATCTTCGTCGAGGTCGTGCTCGTCGTCGGACTCGGAATCTTCGTCGAGATCGTGCTCGTCATCGGATTCGGAATCTTCGTGGAGGTCGTGCTCGTCTTCGGACGCAGAGTCTTCGTCGAGGTCGCCGTCGGATTCGGAATCTTCGTCGAGGTCGTCCTCGTCCTGATCGTCCTCCGGGGGCGAGTTCAGGGAGATGTTCCAGCGGGCGCGCGTTTCGGAGGTCTCGTCGAGGGAGGTGTCTTCGTTTTCGTCGTCGTTGTCGTCGGAGAGGGGAGGAAGTTCGCGCAGGGCGGTGACTTCGTCGGGGCCGGCGGTGTCGTCGTCGGCGGCCGGCGGGGCGTCGAGCTCGGCCAGCTCGTCGATGCGGGGGGCTTCGTCGAGCTCGGGTTTGGAGAGCTCGGCGGTGGCAAAAAGATCTTCGGGAAGATCGTGGCGGCCGAGGCGGCGAAGGGGGATGTCGGCGGTCGCATCCTCGGGGGACGCTTCGTCGGGGGAGGAATCTTCCGGGGATGAGGCCTCGGCGTCCTCATCGGAAGCACTGTCGGCGCTGTCGGTGTCGCCTTTGGTGGGGGCGGAGTCGTCGTCGGCCGAGAGCAGCTCCAGGGTGCGCTCGGTCATCATGGTGATTTCGCCGGAGTCGCGCACCGGGTCGACCACGCCCTCGGGGGGCTCGGGGGGGGCGGGGAAGTCGTCGGGGTCGGGCGTGGGGGCGGGTGGGGCCTTGCGTGCGCTGCGGGCGGGGCGCAGCACACCGAGCGCCGGGGTGGGCATCTCGTCGCGCTCGGGGCGGTTGATCGCCGGCGGCGGCGAGGCGTCGTTGGCCGAGGGCTCGGTGCTCTGGCGGGTGGTGACGACGGTGTCCGGGGTGTTCTGGTGGGCCTCCTCCAGGGTGGAGAAGAGCGGCGCGAAGCTGGGGTGATCGCCAATGGGCGCCCAGCTCTCCGAGCTCGGATCGAGCAAAAGATCGGCCGGACGAATCACCCAGTTTCGGATGAGCTTCTCGACCTTCTCCCGGGAGTCACATTTGTAGTGACGGATGTCAGTCTTGATGCGGAACATTCAAGCGTCGGCGGAGGGTCCGGTAAGTCGTGTGGCAAAAAGTTCAGTGGAGCGGAGCTTAGTGCGGGCGGGCGCTAAACTCAACCGGCATCAACGCTGAACGCGGCGCATCTGTCGTAAGATTTCATCAGCGACGTCGCGGGTGCGTACATCTTCTTCAGGGTCGTTGACCAGGCGCACCATCCAGTCCTCATGCGAGAAGGGATCGGTGTTGCCCACGACCTTCAACCACTTCAGCCTCACCGACTCGCCCCAGACGACGTGGTGGATATTTTCGTCGGGCTCCTCAAAGGTCAGCGGCTCGCAGTAGAGCTCGGGGTCGACACGCTGGAAGTGGCGCCGTGCGGAGATGGTGTCGTCTTTGGTCGAGACCATCTTAAAGGCCTCCAGCGCTGCGCAGCGGCGAGGACCGTGGGGGAGGGTGTCGACGCGGGATTTGACCTCGTCGCGAGCCTCGGAGGAGCCGATGCGCGCGAGCGCCCAGTAGGCGTAGGCGGCGACGGTCTCATCGGGATCGTCGATCTCATTGAGGAGGGCGGGCACGGCGTAGGCGTCGGCCATGGCTGCCAGGCCGCGGAAGGCGCCCAGGCGAACCTCGGCAGGTTGGTCTGCGGCGATGAGCCCTTCGAGGGTCAGGCGATGTTCTTCGGCGGGGGGAAGTTTGCCCAGGGCGTGGGCGGCCTGAGCGCGGGTCTCAAGGTCGGGGTCGTCGGTGGCCAGGGCTAAGAGTTTCTCATCGGCGATGCGTACCAGCAGGGCGCCGGCGGTCCAGGCCGCGCGCCGACGCACGCGGGCGTCGGGGTCGTCGAGCCCATCGACGATCATCTGACGAAGCGCCGGGCGCTCCCAGATCTGGTTGTTGAGCGGGTCGGCCAACATCGTCAGCGAGGCCAGGCGTTCCTCGGGATTGTCCGAGCGCATGCGCACCTGGAAAAACGCCTCATTGTGGTAGGCGTCAAAAAAGCCCCCGATGAGCTGGTTGATGGCAAAGCCGTTGACGAGGAGCGCGATGGCGATGATCGCGATGAACTCCGCGTTGTGGTCGTTGACGGCGAGCAGCTCGTCGCCGAGCTCACTTTTGGCGGGTGGTGTTTCGCCAAGCAGCACGCGCTGGCGCCACCCCGGTGAGAAGAAAAACTCGCCAATGAGCGCGGCCTGCAAGAAGGCGGTGACGAGCAACAAAAAGAGGTTCGCGGTGATGAGCACGAGGTTGAACATCACCGAGGAGCTGGTGTTGAGAATGTAGTCCGCGCTGAAGTAGGCGCAGGCGGTCGCCAGCACAATGAAGATCAGCGAGGAGATGACCAGGCGGGCGCGGGTGCGCGCCGGCCAGCGCATCAGTCCCCACTGGGAGACGTCCGTGACGAGTTTTGGGCGTTTCACAGGCGACCTGTTGTAGCAGAGGAGTTTGCGTCGTCTATCGAGCTATCGGATCTACGAACGCGAAAGAGCCGGTGGGCAAAACGGCGAAGCGCGCCAGTGCATTTCAACCGTAGATGCGCTCGGTGGCGCGAATGGCCAGCTGACGCGGCAGAAAGCGGGTGAGCAAAATGAAGGCTTTGATGCTCAGGCCGTAGACGGAGTTGAGGTGGTGTCGCTCGGCATCTTTGATGGCGCGGGCCACTACGTGCTCCGGGTCGGCCATCACGCCATCGGGGCCGGCTTTGGTGCCGCCGTGGCTTGCTGCCACGTTGAAAAACTCCGTCTGCACCGGGCCCGGGCAGACCGCGGTCACGCCGATGCCCCGCGGCTTAAGCTCGCGGGAGAGCGCGTTGGAGAAGTTGACCACAAAAGCCTTGGAGGCGGCGTAGACGGCGAAGTTGGTGATCGGCAAAAAGCCCGCCGAGGAGGCCACCTGCACGATGTGTGAGCCTTTTTTGCAGAAGGGGAGCGCGCGCTGGGTGATCTCGGTGAGCGCGCGGATGTTCAGATCGATCATCTGCAGGTTGGTCGAAACGGGAACCTGGTCGAAGCGGCCGATCTTGCCAAAGCCGGCGTTGTTAATAAGCCAGGTGATGCTGGGCGCCTCTTCGTCCAGGGTGGCGAAGAAGGCGTTGAGGGCGTCTTCATCGCATAAATCCACCGCGAAGACGCGGCCGCGGGTCTGCTTCAGCTCACCGGCCAGCGCTTCGAGGCGCTCCTTGCGGCGGGCGACAAGCCAGATCTCGTCGATGTCGGCGCGGCCGTCGAACTGCAGGGCGAAGTGGCGGCCCATGCCGGCGGAGGCTCCAGTGATGATGGCGATGTTCATGGTCGATCCTCATAAAAAAAACGGGGGCATCCCGGCAGGTCGCGGGAGTGTAATGGCGAGTTTGTGGGTTGTCGAACCGCGCGCGCTCAGGCTCTGCGCCCGGTGAAGGTGGCGAAAAAGCGCAAAAATGCGGTACAACCCGCGCGTTAAGTGATGAGAACTGACGGCTGGCCGACCGATGGAAGGTGGCCGAGCGGTGCGTCTTTGAGGTGTTTTTGGAATTTGGACCCAGCGTAACTTTTCCATTCACGAACCCGGTCTTGATCTTCGCGACGTTGATGGCGCTGATATTTTTAGCGCCGCAAGTGGTCACGCGTTTCAAGATCCCGGGGATGGTCGGCTTGATCCTGGGGGGCGCGCTGGCGGGCCCCTCGGCCCTGAACCTGCTGGAGCGCGACGCGACGATCGTGCTGCTCGGCACGGTTGGTCTGCTCTATTTGATGTTTCAGGCGGGGCTCTCGCTGGATCTGGGGCGTTTTAATACGCTCAAAGGTCGCAGTGTGGTCTTCGGGCTGATCTCGTTCTTCATCCCGCAGCTGCTCACCCTGTGGGTGGCGCTCAACGTGCTGGATTATTCGATGGAGGCCTCGCTCTTGCTGGGGTCGATCATCGGCTCGCACACGCTGATCGCCTATCCGATCGTGGCGCGGTTGGGGCTGATGAAGAACACCGCGGTGACGATGACTCTGGGGGGCACGCTTGTCACCGATACGCTCTCGCTGGCGATTCTGGCGATCGTGATGGCGTCGTTGAGCGGAGATGTGGCCGCGATCGACTGGGCGCTCTTTGGCGGGGCGGTGGCGGCGTATGCGGCGGCGGTGCTCTTGGGTCTACCTCGACTGGGGTATGCGTTTTTCCGCACGGTGCGCAACAGCCCGGAGATGGAGTTCGGGTTTTTGATGACGGTGCTTTTTATCACCGCCTGGCTCGCCGAGGCGGTGGGGCTGGCGCCGATTATCGGGGCCTTTATCGGGGGGCTTGCGCTCAACCGGCTGGTGCCGGAGCAGAGCACGTTGATGGCGCGCATTCGTTTTAATGGCGAGGCCCTCTTTGTGCCCTTCTTTTTGATCTCGGTGGGGCTGCTGATCGACTTCAGGGTGCTTTTCAGCAGCCTGGAACTCTGGAAGTTGGCGGCGGTGCTGGTGGGGCTTGTGAGCATCGGCAAGCTCACCGCGTCGCTGATCGTGCGCCAGATCTTCGGCTACACCTGGGCGGAAGGCTGGACGATCTACGGGTTGAGCGTGCCCCAGGCCGCGGCCACCCTGGCGGTGACTCTGATCGGTTTTGAGGCCGGGATCTTTGACGGGACGCTGG
The DNA here is from genome assembly GCF_007997015.1 of Lujinxingia vulgaris. NCBI lineage: Bacteria > Deltaproteobacteria > Bradymonadales > Lujinxingiaceae > Lujinxingia > Lujinxingia vulgaris. The sequence continues at coordinate 18,113 of NZ_VOSM01000005.1, read as the reverse complement.
TCAACGCGGTGGTCGTCATGATCCTTGCGACCTGCATCCTGGGTCCGGCGCTGGTGGAGAAGTACGGCCTGGAGATGGCGCATCGCGCTGAGGCCGAGCCGGTGGAGCAGCATCGGGTGCGCGAGCGACTGCTGGTCCCGGTGGCCAACCCGAAGACCTCCGATGAGCTTTTTGATCTGGCGCTCTATATGCGCGATCCAAAATGCCGCGAGCCGGTCTTCCCGCTGATGGTGGTCACCGACGGTCAGGATGCCGAAGATCGCCTGCAGGCCAAGCGCAAGATGCTCGATCATTTTGTGGATAAAGGCGCCGAGGCCCAGGTGCAGGTGCGCCCGCTGACGCGCATCGCGATGAACGTGGCCAACGGGATCGCGCGCGTGGCGCGCGAGGAGCGCATCTCCATGGTGCTCATCGGTTGGAGCGGGCATGTTTCCACCCGCGAGCGCATCTTTGGGACCGTGCTCGATCAACTTCTCGAAGAGACTCGCCAGCTGCTCTTTGTGAACCGCATCAACGAGCCGCTGGCCACCACCGAGCGGGTGGTGCTGGCGGTGCCGCCCTTTGCGGAGCGCTCACCGGGCTTTTTTGAGGCGGTGCACTCGGTTAAGACGCTGGCCTCCAGGCTGGACGCCGAGCTGATGGTCGTGTGTGAGGCGCGCCACCTGGAGCATGACCGCGACTACGTCGATTCGCTGGAGCCGGAGATGGAGGCGAAGTACGTGCCGGTGGAGGCGTGGTCGACGCTGGCGCAGACGCTCGATGAGGTGGTGGATCGGGGCTCCATGATCTTCGCGTTGAGCGCGCGGCCGCGCTCGGCGCCCTGGATTCCCGAGCTCGATCGTCTGCCTCGGGTGCTCAGTGAGCGTTACCCGGACAACTCGCTCTCGGTGGTGTTTCTCTCGGAGTATTGAGGCGCGGGAGGGGCGGTGGGGGCCTGTACACTCAGCTGTCGCAGCCGTGCGGCGAGGGCGTCGTGAAGCGGATCGTCGTCGGGGGTGCTGGCGAGCAGGGTGAGCAGGGCGTCGAGGCCCGGATCGAGGGCCAGCGAGAGCGTCAGCGTGGCGTCAGCCTCATCAAGCTCGGTCTGCAGCCCGGGCAGCAATGTGCCGGCCTCGTTGCTTAAGAGCTCGTCGAGGGAGGCGCTTCGCAGGAGGGTGCGCAGCAAGGCGCGGTGGTGCGGGGCGCGCCCCGGTGTGGTGAGCCAGCGCGTCAGAGGGCGAAGATCGATGCGGGGGGAAGCGTGGTGCAAAAGGCCGTTGTCGCGCGCCATGGCGAGCGAGAGGGCGAGCAGTCGCAGGGCTTCTTCCAGCGCGATGTTCTGGAAGATCGTGTGGCCGACCAGGTGAACCTCACGCGCCATATTGGCCAGGGCATCGGCCGAGGCGTCGGCGATGTCCAGGGCTTTGCGGGCCTCTTCGACCGCCGGGTCGTCCAGGCGCGGGCTTGCGCCGAGGGGGCCGGGGGCTTCGCCGTGGATCCATGCGCCGCTGAGCCTGGCGAGGCGGTCGGCCAGGGCAGCGCGCGGGCCTTCGGCCCGCCAGCGCGCCTGTTCGAAACGGCCCAGATCGGCTTCCTGATCGCTTAAGCCCTGGCGTTGGCCCAGGAGCACAAGCTCGCGCAGCTCTTCTTCGCGGCTCATCAGCGAGCGGCGCAGCGCGTCGCGAAGCGTCAGCCCCGGGGTGTGGGCCAGGTCGCAGAGGTTGAGCAGGTGCAGGCAGTAGTGCGCATAATGGGTGGCTTCGCGCAGCGGAATGTCGCGCGAATCGCCAAGCTCGGCGCACTCGCCGCGCAGATACATCGTCCAGGACTTGAGCGCGCTCAGCGGCAGCGCCCCCTGAAGATGCAGAAGCATCCGGTGGCGCGTCTCCATCAGCGCCTGGGTCAGCGCCAGCAGCGCGGGATCTTCGGCAAAGAGGGTAAAGCCGGCCAGGTAGTGGCGAAGTTCGCGCTGGGAGGGGGCCTCCTCGCCAGCGCGCGGGCCAAAGGCCAGGGCGGCGCGTACGGCCACCAGCAGGCCCTGGCTCTCCAGGTTCTGCGCCAGGCTCTTCTCAAAGTCGCGCGAACGGACTTTGAGCTGGGCCAGCGCCGGCGGGCAGTCATCCTCAGAGGCGCGCTCCAGGTCATCGAGCAGCAGCAGTCCCCCCGCGCTCCGATCGATCTCCCAGGGCGGCATCAGACGCTTGAGCTCGGCGACCGGGCTTGCCATCGCGCTGGCCAGTAGCCCGGCCTTCTCAATGAGGCGGTCCAGCGCGCGCACCGGCTCCAGGCTGGCGAGCTCGCCGAGTTGGCGATCGTGTTCAGCAGCCTGCTCCAGCGCCAGCCGGCGAGGATCGTCCTCGGTCGCGTCGTCGTTGAGCGCGCGCGGGGCGCGGCGCACCTGCGTCGACGCCGCCAGATGATGCGCGCGCTCCAGCCGACGGTGCAGTGCCTCGGAGCCCAGCGCGCTCAACAACCCCTGCCGCTGCAACGCGTCGGCGACCTCGGCCGGGCCGATATGCCCGCCGGCCCACTGATCGTAAAGGGCAACCAGTGGCAGCGCCGCGCTGGCCTCCACCAGAGCCTCGGCGCTGAGCTCCTCTGTGAGGTTCAGCGACGCGATCGCCAGGTGGCGAAGTGCGGCGCCCTGATCGGGGCGCTCGAGATGTCGGGGATCGACCAGCGCGTGCAGCAGGGCGCAGGCCTGCTCACGGCGTTGGGTGCTGTCGGAGGAGCTCATTCGCGACCTTCCGTGGTGTTGAGTGCGCGCGGCGGCGACCCGAAGGATGCGTAAAACGCATCGCTCTTAAGTCGCGCTCAGCGCGGCGTAACGCGAGGGGTGCGGGCGGAGATTCGTCCATGAATCATCACATTCATCAAAAGCGCCACACCCTGAATAGGCTTGCAGAAGATAGCCTCAAAACTCGCCATCAGGCAACCGCGCTGTGGCGAAAAACTGTGGAAAAACCGGCCTGTGGAAAACCCTGTGGAAAACTCGCGGGGCGCCTCGCGTTGGAGTGTCCTTCTCACATCCGGCCTGCGTTGTGGGAGTAGAGCTTGACCAGAAGTTGAATCCCGGGGCCTGAAATGCGTCGATATTAGGCTGGCACGGGATCTGCTTAAGTACCTGACCGGAAGCTGTCCCGGAGTGACACCCTTTCGATGAACCCCAACCCTTTTGTGCACAAACCCGCTCATGCTTTGCTCGCTGCACGATGAGCGCCCCCCCATGATGAGGTGAACGATGCGTCACGATCTTTTGAAAATGCTCGGTCTTACGGTGGCTGTCGGTGGTGTGGTGGCCTGTGGCCCCTCCGAAGATCCGCAGCTTGAGGAGCAACCCGTCGATGCCCTCTCGGTGCGTCAGGCGGTGAGTGAATCCGCGGGTAACTCGGTCGATGCGGTGGCCGAGGGCCTGGCGTTTCTTGGCGAGTCGAGTCTTTTTCACGATTACGTCTGGTCGAACGCCGGCGGTGACGAGTGCGCGGTGGAGCCGGTCGATCCGCCGATGCCCGGCGAAGATCCCATCGGCGAAGATCCCATCGTCCCCTGTGAGCCCGAACCCGTGGAGCCCTTTGAGCCCGACTTCGAGGAAGAGCGCGACGAGATCCGCCGCGTGCTCGAAGAGCACATCTTCGCCGATGCGAACGTCGAGACCGCCAGTGAGACCGAGGTGACCTACCTGCTTCGCGGCGAGGTTGTTTGCGCCGATGAGGACGAAGCCGACATCGCGGAGTGTGAAGAGGAGGTCGACGCGCTGGAGATTCGTCTTCAGGCCCGCTCCTTTGTAGAAGGTGAGGTCGACATCGATGTGATGGTTGGCCCCGATCGCATCTCTCCGCTGGCGCTCAGCTTTGCCCCCTCGCGCGTCTCTGCAGACGTGGATCTGGCGAAGGTGAAAGAGGCCGTGGAGTTCGGGTCGGTTCAGCTTGGCGAAGATCTTTCTGAGGACATTCCCGAGACGATGGTAGGCCGCCTGAGCGCCGAGTTCTCGAAGTCGGGCGATGAGGTCGCCTTGAGCGTGGCCGTGGGTCAGGCCATCGAGCTGGCCGGGGAGATGTTCTCGGTGAATATCGCAGCGAGCCCCCGGGCGCTGGAGATTCGCTCCGATATTGAGGCGCGCAAGCTCAGCTTTGAGGCCGATCTGGACGCGCTGGACCTGAGCTTCCCCACCGGCGAAGTTGAGGAGTGTTACGATGTGGAAGTGCCTGGCGAGCCGGGCAACTACGAGTTCACCTGCGAGGTGGTCCAGGAGGCCTACCAGGCCGGCGCGGCGCTGGCCGGCATTAAGGGTGCGCTGAGCTTTTTGGCCGCCGAAGATCGCCTGGAGCTTCGCGGATTTGGCCTGGGCGCCTCCCCGGCGCAGGTTTTTGTGGAAGGTGAAGAGGTCGCCGCGCTGGACTTCAACGCCGCCCATGGCCACAGCCTGGATCTGGACCTTGCGAAAGACGGCGACGACATCGCCATCTCCATGTCTCCCGGCCTGGACCTTGAGCTGATGCTCGCCCTCTACCGCGCCCAGGACGTGATCAGCGACCTTGAGGAGTGGATGCTCGACGACGTGCTCAGCCTGGTCATCGACGGTGATGAGAGCCCGGCGCTGCGCATCGGTGAGGCCGGCATCAAGCTTGAGCGCGGCCAGCTGATGATGAGCTCGGAGTCCGCCGAGATCGTCGTCGAAGTGGAAGCCGGCATGTGCATCGATGAGGTTGAGCCGGCCGCTGAAGAGCCCGCGCACCCGATGGAAGCGATCGGTCCGGTGGCCTGCGAGGAGTAAGCGCGCAGGGCGCTGAGCGCCGACAATCATCCTCAGGTTGAGACGAGCCGCGCCCTTAAATGGGGCGCGGCTTTTTTTTGGGATCTTCGGGCGATATGCCAGAAGTTGGCCTGCGGCGCGCCTCTCCACGGGGCGGTGAGGCTATGCAGTAGGCCCGAAAGCCGTTAGCGTTCGTGCAGTGAACGCGATGGCTGGCGAGGCGCGCCGACGCAGGACCGATGAATGATTGCCGGGCAAAAGCTCCGGACCAAGGGAGGTGTGAGGTGTCGGGTCGAGTAACGAGGTGGATGATGCGAGTGGTTCTAACGCAGGCGCTGGCCACAGCCCTGTGGGGTTGTGACCCCTTCAACGCGTCCTTCGATGAGGTCGAAGACGCGCAGTATTATGAGGCCCAGGAGCTCATCGCCACCGAGCCGCCCACTGGCGAGCTGGTGGTGATGGACTGGAACATCAAGTTCGGCGGGGCGCGCATCGACTTCTGGTTTGATTGCCACGGCGATCGCGTCCTGATGGAAGAAGACGAGGTTCTGGAGAACATGGAGGGGCTCGCCAGCAAGATCCGCCAGGTCGACCCCGATGTGCTCCTGGTGCAGGAGGTCGACATCGACTCCAAACGCGTGGCCTACGTCGACCAGGTGCAGTGGATCCTCGATAATACCGAGCTCAACTACGCGGTGTTTGCCTCGCAGTGGCGCGCCCACCACGTGCCCACCGACGGCATCGGGCGCGTGAACATGGGGAACGCGATCTTCTCAAAATACCCGATCCGCGACGCCCAGCGCATCGCCATGCCGCAGATCAGCACCAACGACGCGCTGACCAATTACTTTTATTTAAAACGTCATATCCTCACCTCGATCGTGGAGGTGCCCGAGTACGGCGATCTGCACGTGCTCAACGTGCACACCGACGCCTTTGCGCAGGATGGCACCAAAGAGCTGCAGATCGATCTGTTTAAAGATGAGCTCGACCGCATCGACCGCGCCGGCGGCGTCTTTGTGGCCGGCGGCGATCTGAACACGCTCCCGCCCGGAAGTGTGCAGCAGAACGACTTTGTCGATTCGGTATGTGAGTCGGAGGATTTTCAGGCCGACGATTTCCGCGCCGAAGAAGACGCGCTGACGGCGTATTACGAGGATTACACCCCGGCGATTCCGCTGGAAGACTACCAGGCTGACAACGCGCCATACTTTACCCACTCCACCCAGGGCGGAACCTTCTGGAATCGCAAGCTCGACTACCTCTTCACCAACGGCACCTTCGTGCCGGGCTCGGGGCTGACGCATCAGGACGCCGCCAGCGGCGGCATGGAGACGATGCCGCTCTCGGATCACGCGCCGATCACCGTGCGCTTTGCGCTGGAGGAGCGATGATGGCGAAGCGATGGATAGGGATGGGCGCGCTCTTGATGTTGCTGATGCCGGCGCTGGCCAGCGCGCAGGAGGCGCCGGGCGTTGAGGCCGAAGTTGAGGTTGAGGCCGAGGCCGAAGCCGAGGTTGCGTCCGAAGAGGGCAATGAGGCCAACGCAACGGGTCGGGCGTTTGTGGGTGATACAGCCCTGTTGAGTGAGGTGGGGCGTTGGGAGGTGGGGCTTTTCGGGCCTCTGCGCTACGGGTTGAGCGAGAAGATGGAGCTTGCGGTGCACCCGCTGCTCTTCTTTGTGGCGCCCAACGCGCAGCTGAAAGTGAGCCACGGCACCCGCGGTGGGTGGCACCTGGCGAGCAAGCATCAGCTGACCTACCCGACGCTGCTTTTCCGTTTGATGGCGCGGGAGGGCATCGGCGGAATCTTGCCGGCCGACCGGGCCGTGCCGCATATCCTGTCGTTGCAGAGCGAGCTTCTGGTCACGCGCGAGGTGGGGGCGCATAAGGTGAGCCTGGGGCTCGGCGTGCAGGTTGCCCCGAGGGTGGGGGAGTCGCAGCTGGTCTCCATCGATCTTCCCTTTGTCTATCCGCGCACTGCGGCGATGTTCGGCTGGGCCACCGGGATCATGAGCGTGCATATGCAGGGGCCGATCGCGGGCAAACTGGGCTATGAGGCCGATGTGCGCGCGTTTACCTACCCCGGCGTTGACGGCGCCTTTGCGGTGGAGCAGGGCGCCGCGCTGCGCCTGACCACAAGCCCGGGCTTTATGGCGCAGCTGGGCTACCGGCTGAGCTACGCCGGCTATCCTTTTGGCACGATGTTCAACATCGCACCCACCCTCGAGTTGGCCTGGGGCTTCTAGCTCCGGGTGTGGCGGGGAGGTGGGGGGGGCGGTGCGAGCAGACCTATGTCTGGACGGAGGGGACGCGACGATGCGCACGATGCCACCGTGTATGAAAATGATGAAGACGATGAAGATCGCGCTGGCGCTGCTCCTGGGGGGAGCGCTTCTGGCGGGCTGTGTGATCGCCCCGGGGTTAAGCCGCGGTGAGAACCCGCAGGTCGAGGTGGAGGTCTGGCGCGAGGGCCGCCCCCTTCAGCCCGAGCGCTGGTACTACGTCGAGGCGCAGGGCGCGCGCTGCGCCAACGGCTCGCCAGTGGGCGTGGGCGTCAACGCGGGCCGCTCCAGCCGCGATCTTCTGGTGTACTTCAACGGCGGCGGCGCCTGCTGGGATGCGATGAGCTGCGGCATCTTAGAGACCGCCGCCAACACCGAGATCCGCTACTCCAGCGACCAGCTCGCAAAAGAGGTCCACCCGCTGGCCGAGGCCGGCGTGCTCAGCCGCAAAGACGCCATCAACCCGCTGGCCGCTGCCAACTTTATGTTTGTGCCCTACTGCACCGGCGATCTTCATGCCGGCTACACCCAGACGACCTACCCGGGCCTGGGGCTGGAGGGGCCGGTCTACCACCAGGGGCGACGAAACGTGGAGCTTTTTATTGAGCGCGCTCGCGAGCTCTTTCCCGAGGTGGAGCGGGTCTGGCTGCTGGGTGTGAGCGCCGGCGGCTACGCGGTCTCCCTGAACTTTGAGCTCTTCAACGCGTCCTTCGAGGGCGCCGAGGTGCACGCCTACGCCGATGCCTCACCCTGGCTCACTCTGGAAGATGAGCGCTGGGAGGAGTGGCGCACCAACTGGGCGATGACGCTGCCCGAGGCCTGCGAGGGCTGTCTGGAGAACAGCGAGCTCATCCCGAGCCGTCTGGCGCAGCGCTACCCGGAGTCGCGCTTTGCGCTCTCGGTCTTTTCGCATGACGCGGTGATCTCAACCTACTTCGGCGCGGCGCCTTCGCGATTTGCGGAGCTGCTCGAAGAGCATTTAAGCTCGTATTATCAAGAACATCCCAACATGCGGGTGTTTGTGGCGGAGGGCGGCGATCATGAGACGCTTCTGCAGCTGCGCACGTTGACCGGCCGCGATGAGCGCCGGCTGGAGAGCTTCTATCGGGCGTGGGTCACAGGAGAGGTGAGCGATGCGCAGGCGGCGGAGTAGGGGTTGGTGGGCGGTTCTGGGGTTTTGTGTGCTGACGGCTGCGTGTGTGCCCGCCCCCGGGCAGACCGGCGTTGGCGCTGGCGATGATGCGGGCGCAGGCGATGTGGGGGCCGATGTGGACATCACACCCACCCCGGTGGAGGCCGGCTGGGTGTACCAGCCCCTGGTGGACACTTTTTGCGGCGGCGGAGGGCCGGCCGGCCTGGGGCTCAACCTCAATGAGGCCTCCACCGATCTTGTGATCTTTTTGAACGGCGGCGGGGCCTGCTGGGATGGCACGAGCTGCTACGTGCTCAACGCCGCCATCAACATCGAGGGGGAGTACACCGCCGCGAAGTTCGAGTCGGAGGTGCGCCCGCTGATCGCGAGCGGGCTCTTTGATCGTGAGGATGACGCCAACCCCTGGCCCGACGCCAGCTACGCCTTTGTGCCTTACTGCACGGGCGATTTGCACAGCGGCGACGCCATTAAGAACCACGACGCCTTCCAACCCCAGCGCATGGTGCACCATAAGGGGGCGGTCAACATGGCGCGGTACCTCGCTTACTTGAGCGAAGAACTCCCGCAGGTGGAGCGGGTCTGGATGCTCGGCGCAAGCGCCGGGGGCTACGGCGCCACACTGAATTTCTGGCGCCTCGATGAGGCTTTTCCCGGCGCTCAGAGCCATCTTCTGGCCGACTCCGCGCAGTTTGTGCAGCCCGGGGAGGGGCGCTGGGGCATCTGGCAAAACGTCTGGGAGATGACCCTGCCCCCCGAGTGCGAGGGGTGCGAGGCACGGGCCGACGCCATCCCCGCGGCCGTGGGCGCCGCCCACCCCGACTCGCGCATCGGGCTGCTGGCCTTTGAAGACGACTCGGTGATCGCGGTCTTCTTTGCCATCGGTCTCTTCGATATGGGGGCGCGCACCCGCGCGCTGGTTAACGACGCCTATCAGGGTGAGGGGATGCGGGCGTTTTCCGTGGCGAGCAATGAGCATGTGATGCTCACCTCCTGGAAGAACCGTCGCGATAAGGATGGGCAGGAGTTGCCAGAATTTTTGAGGTGGTGGGTGGAGGGGGAGTGAGGGGCTTGGGGGGGGGCGGAGTTGGGAGTTGGTTGGGGAGGCGGGGTTCGCGCTTTGTGGTTAGGTGGTTGGGTGGTCAGGTGGTTGAGGGGCTCGGGGGGCTTGCGGTGTGGGTCGATTCGAGTGGAGGGTCGGGGGTGTGCGGGTTGTGGTTGGGTGGTCAGGTGGTTGGGTGGTTGAGGGGCCCGGGGGGCTTGCGGTGTGGGTCGATTCGAGTGGAGGGTCGGGGGTGTGCGGGTTGGTTGGGGGAGGGGAGAAGTTCAGTGTTTATGTGGTTGATCGTGGGTTTTGGTGGGGGGAGGTTTGAACTAAAAAGGACGCCCGGTGGGCGTCCTTTTTTGTGGGGTGGGTGATGGGGTGTGAGGTTTATTCGGCGGCTGCGGCGCTCTGGCCGATGACCATCACGCGCTCGTCTTCGGGGGCGCTCAGCGGGGAGTTTTCTTCGACGTAGGTCACCAGGGCGTCGAGGTCGATGGGGCCGACGACGCGCTCGGTGCCTTCGGTGAGCACGGCAAAGCCATCGCCGCCGGTGCTCAGGAAGTTGTTGACGGTGACGCGGTAGTTCGCCTGCAGGTCGATGACTTCGCCGTTGAGGGCCATGCTGGTGGGGTCGACGCGCTCGCCAGTCGGGGCGTCGGCGTTCCAGGTGTAGCTAAAGCCCTCCGAGACGCCGAGCATGTGGGTGCGGTCCGGGTTGATCCACTGCTGCTCAAGCAGGGTGTGAATCTGCTGGCCGGTCAGCGTCATGGTGACCAGCGTGTTGCCAAAAGGCTGGCAGGTGTGCAGGTCGGCAAAGGTGAGGTTGCCCTCGGCGTTGGGCTCCAGCGAGGAGCGGATGCCGCCGGGATTCATAAAGGCGACCTGCGCCCCGCCGATGTCCGCGCCGGCGGTCGCAGCGAGCTGGGCGTCGGCGATGAGCTTGCCCAGGGGCGACTGGCCCGAGGCGTCGCGCTCGCGGCTGATGGGCGCGGTGAGGCTTCCGACGACGCGCTCGGCCAGGGGAGCGGAGATCTCGGCGTAGGTGTCGATCAGGGTGGCGATCTCGGCGTCGGGCTCCACATCGCGGGTGACCGCGCGTTGGCGCGCGCTGCGCTCGAGCACCTCGCCAGTCTGGCGATCGATGGTCATGTCGATGGCGGTGACCACGCGGCCAAAAGATTGCGCGGCGGTCACCAGCTTGTCGCCAAACTCACAGACGTAGGCGGCGTGGGTGTGGCCGGTGATGATCACCGAGACCAGCGCGGGCATCGCCTCGGCGATGGGCACGATCGCGCCCTGAACGTCGGGGCATTCGCCAATGTCGGTCTGCTCACCGTGGATCACGCCGCCCTCGTGCAGCAGCACAATCGCGGTAGCCACACCTTCGGCCTCAAGCTCCGGAAGCAGCGCCTTGACGGTCTCGACCTCGTCGTAAAATTCCAGCCCTTCGACCGCCGTGGGCACGACCGCCGAGGGGGTGTCTTCGAGCGTCATGCCGATGATGGCGACTTTCACGCCGTCGAAGTCGCGGATGATGTAGGGCGGAAGCAGCGTGTCTTCCTCCCCGGTGATGCGCACGTTGGCAGCGAGGTAGCTGAAGGTGGGGCCCTCGTAGGTGTAGCCCTCGCGGCAGCCGGCGGTGGGGTGGCAGCCGCCCTCGGCGATGCGCTGAAGCTCCTGGTAGCCCTCATCGAACTCGTGGTTACCCACGGCGGTCGCTTCGAGGCCGAGCGCGTTCATCACCTCGATGGTGGGCTCATCGTGGAGCAGCGCGGAGACCAGCGGTGAGGCGCCCACTAGATCGCCTGCGGCCACCACCAGCGCGTTATCGACGGCGTCGCGCTCGGCGTTGATATGCGCAGCGAGGTAGGCTGCGCCGCCGGTTTCAACCTTCTCACCATCGACCCAGACCTTGCCGGAGGGGCCCTCCAGCGCGCCGTGGAAGTCGTTAAAGGCCAGCACCCGCAGGTTGACCGGCTCGGCGTTCTCGGCGGCCGGAGGTGTCTCGATGGGGGGCGCGTCGGGGGCGGAGCCCGAGGAGCAGGCAACAAGCGCGAGCGAAGCGAGCGCGGCGACAACACGAGGGGTCCAGATCATACAAGCCTCCGAAGAGCGGCCAGGGTCAGCGATAGCGACGAAGGTGTACCGTAATTTTGGGAGGGCAGCAAAGTGCCGACCGCCCCAGGACGACGCTGGCGGCGGCGCTGCGTCGTCGCGGTAGCGCTGCTACTCGCTCCTCCTGGCTCCTTGCCATCGCCGTCCTGGATGCGGTCGGGTTCGGTGGGGCGCGTTTTGTGGTTGGGTGGTTGGGTGGTTGTGGGGCGCCGGGGTTCGCGGAGTTGGTCGATTCGTGAGGACGTTCGGTGGGGCGCGGGTTGTGGTTGGGTGGTTGGGTGGTTGTGGGGCGCCGACCGCCCCAGAACGACGCTGGCGGCGTCGCTGCGTCGTCGCGGTAGCGCTGCTACTCGCTCCTCCTGGCTCCTTGCCATCGCCGTCCTGGATGCGGTCGGGTTGGGTGGGGCAAGAAATTGAAAAACCCCGCAACACCGAGGTGCTGCGGGGCGCCGACCGCCCCAGAACGACGCTGGCGGCGTCGTCAGGGATTCGCAGTAGCGCTGCTACAGCGTCATCCCTGGCTCCTTGCCATCGCCGCCCTGGATGCGGTCGGGGTGAGGATTGGGTCAGGCGGTCGCCGGTGCGAGTTGGGGCATCTCGTTGAGCAGGCGTTTGAACTCGCGGTACTCGGCGATGACGCGGCGCTCGGCTTCGCGGCGGGCGCGGCGAAGTTCGCGGGCCGCCTCGGTGTGGAGCTCTTCGGCGCGGCGGGCGAAGTCGCGGTGCAGCGCGCGGGCCTCTTCGAGGGAGGCCTCAAAGCGGGCGCTGGCCTCGTCGAACTGGGCTTGAAGTTGCTCCTCCCACTCCTCGCGCTGGGCCTGGTAGCGCTCGTAGAGGTTGCTCCAGCGCCGGCGCAGACGACGATCGAAGGAGCTGCGCTTGAGGTTGGTCGCAAGGCCCACCCGCTCCAGCGTCCAGATCAGCCACTTGGTCGGGTCAAACTGCCACCAGCGCACGCCGTTGCGGTAGTCGCCGGGGAAGGTGTGGTGGAAGTTGTGGTAGCCCTCTCCGAAGGTGAAGAACGCCAGGATCGCGTTGTCGCGGGCGGTGTGCTCCTGGGTCCAGGGGCGGCTCCCCCACATATGCGCCAGCGAGTTGATGAAGAAGGTGGCGTGGTGCACAAAGACGATGCGCAGAAGCCCCGCCCACAGCAGCATCCCCAGAATGTTGTTGGTCAAAACGCCCAGCAGAAGGGGCACGCCCAGGTTAAAGCCCACGCTGATCAGGTTGTAGTTGTTGTGCTGCCACACGCAGAGCGGGTCTTTCCAGAGGTCGGGCACGTTGTCGAAGTCGTCGTGGCGCGCGCCTTTGATGATCACCCAGAGCATATGCGCGTACCAGAAGCCGCGGCTGATGGTGTAGGGATCGTCGTCGGTGTCGACGTCGCGGTGGTGGTAGCGGTGGCCGGCCGACCAGGCGATGACGCTGTTCTGCCAGGCCGCCGCCCCGAAGATCAGCAGTAGGAGTCGCACCGGTTTGGCCGCCCACCAGGCGCGGTGCGAGAACATGCGGTGGTAGCCCGCCGTGATGCCCAGACCGGTGAAGATCCACAGCACGAACATCGCCACAACCTCGCTCCAGTGCACGCCGTTGGCGGCGATGTAGAGGGGCGCGAGGATGGCGGCCAGAAGGGGCGTGCCGATCAGAAAGAGCGCGTTGACCCAGAGGATCTTAACGGGCTGGCGATCATTGGGATGGTTTTCCATCGATGGGGTCTCACAGGTGTGTCAGCGTGGCGGGCGTAAAAGCGTAAAAGGTCGAGCAGGGGCGCGCGTGCGGGGTATCTACGCGTACTCTCTGGTGAATTTGTATCAGATTGTGACCAGAGATCGAAGCATGTCTCGGGCGGGGAGCGTTCGGGTGACCAGCGAGTCAACGGAAGTATCGATGACGCGCCGGGCCTGCGCAAGGGCGTCCTCCAGGGGCACGGAAGGGCGCGGGTTTCGCGGGTCTTCCAGGTGCAAAAGCAGCTGGAGGGTGATCGGGTGAATCACCCCCACCGCCTCCCCCGCATGGCGGCATGCCTCACAGAGCAGGCCTTCGCCGCTGCGGGCAAAACGCGCCCGGGGCAGGGTGTCGGCCGGGGCGGCGCAGCGCGCGCAATGCGCAATCGCCGGCGCCAGCCCGTAGAGGTTGAGCAGGCTCAGCTCGAAATGGTGGGCCAGGCAGAGGATGTCGAGGTTGTCCTCGCAGCGGGGTAGAAACGCGTAGAGCTGACGAAGCAGCTCAAAGATGGCGCGGGCGTCTTCGCCCTCGCGCCAGGTCTCGCGCACGAGCTCGGTGGCGTAGCTTGCCGCACTCAAAAGCTCTAAACGGTCTTCAAGCCCCGGGTAATCCTCGCTGACGTCGAGCTCCTGCAGGGTGTGCAGGTCGCCGCGGGTGGGAGGGGTGTAGATGGCCTCGACCATCCGCAGGGGCTGGAGCGCGCCACCAAAGCGCTTGCGACTCGTACGCGCGCTCCGCGCCAGGGCCGCAAAACGCCCGGAATCTCGCCCCAGGAGCGTGACGATCACGTCACGCTCCCCGTAGGCGACGGTGCGTAAGATGAAGCAGGGTGAGTGGCGCGAGGACATGCCGCTCCGGGTTCAGGCAGCTTTGGGGGCGTAGCGATCGATGAGGCGGCCGACGCCGGGCAGCGCGTCTTTGACATGCTTCTCGGCCTGACCGCGCAGCTTGCCGTAGGTCGACTTGAGGATCTTGTTGTCGGAGCGCTCCGCCTTCGCATCGGTGATGCTCAGAAGATCGTTGGCCGCGCGATCGTCGTGTTTCTGGATATACGCCTCAAAGGTGCTCAGCGCGGCGTTCTCCACGTAGTCCTGGTAGAGGGGGTCGAGCGCGCCGGTGAAGGAGTCGAGCAGGTGATCGATGGACTCCTCGATCATCGCCGGTTTGATCTTTTTGACGACCTTGTAACCGCCTTTGATCGCCATGCCCGAGAGGCCGCTCTTCGACGCGACCTCGTCCTCAATGAGGCGGGCGGCGTCTTTGATGACTTTCTGGCGATCGACCTTGGCGAGTTTTTCGGTGAGCGTAGGCATGAATCTCTCGGTAGCAGACAGAAGATCAATAAAATACAGGCTCAACACCCGTCAGGAGGGAGCCTCAACAAGCGGCGCTTTTAGTATTCAGCAAAGGTGTGTGTAAAGCGCGCGAAGTCAACGCGGGCGAGCGCCAAAAAGTTCCTCGGCGGCCAGTGGGTGGGGTTGTGGGGCGCCGGCTGCGTCGAGGAGCTGCAGGGTGGTGGGGGGCAGGCTCACGCTGAGAATATCGCCAAAGAAGGGGAGCGCGCGGGCGCGTTTTTCCAGGCAGAGCGTGAGCCATCGCGTCAGAAGCGCGTCGAGGAGGGTGGGGTCGACGCCGAGCTCATCGCTCATGGCCAGCGGGAGGCTGAGATGGTGCGGATCTTCGCGCTCGTCGAACTCAAAGAGCTCATCGGGCCAGTCGCGCCACAGGATCAGCGTGCCCAGGCGTTCGGTGTCAAAGCCGTGACGCTCGAGCACGTAGCGGCGAAGGTTGTGGTAGACGTCGTCGAGGAGCTCGGCGGCCACGCGACCGGCGCAGTCGTCGGGGTCGGGTAGCTGCCAGCCTTCCGGGAGGAGGATCGGGTGCTCGGGGGGCTCCTCCGAGAGCGGGTCGAGGCCGGCGCGGAAGTGGTCGTCGATGGTGGCGCGCCAGATCTCCTGGCGCTCCTGCCCGGCCCAGGTGGCCACGCCGAAGATGCCCTGGTTGGCGTCGTGGTCGACGCGCATCCAGCGGCCCTGACCGATAAGCTGCACGAACTCGTCGTGGTCCATGCGCCCGTCGTCTTCGCCGCCGTAGTCGACGATCGACCAGGGAAACGAGGTCAGCGTCTGGCGAAGCCTGGGCACCAGCAGAGGTTGCAGCGCGCGGTGGGTGGCCTCGTCGACGTCGGCGGTGCGGTAGAGGACAAGCCAGTCGTCGATGTTCTCAAAAGGAAAGAGCATCGCCGCGTCGAGCCAGCTGGCCTGACGGGTGCGGTCAAAAAGCCAGAAGGCCTGCTCGGGCAGCTCCAGGGAGGACTCGCCATGGCGCATCTCGCGGGCCGGAAACTCCCGGCGCTCGGCCAGCCCCAGCGCCGGGAGCAGCAGGCGCTCATAGGCGCTGTCCTGGGCTTCGAGCACGTCGACAAAGACCCTGGCGAGCGACTCAAGCTCGGGGAGCCCGGGAAACTCCGGGAGCAGCTCGCGCAAGAGCTCAAGCGCGTGGGGGGAAGAGGGCATGGGCGAAGGGGTCACTTTATCGGCATGATCGAAAACAACTAAAATCGCCCTCGCAGCAGGGCGCCGGCGTGCTCGCCAGTGAGCAGGGGCGCGACGCGAAGCGCGTGGGGCCGGGGGCGGTCGGCGCGCCGGTCGAGAAATACCATGGTGGCGCCCGCCGCGCCTAGAGAAACCCCACCGGCGATGAGCACAACGTTGAGGGTCTGGTGGGTGCGAAGCTGTCGCAGATCGTCGGCGCGGGTGCGCTCGCTGCCTTCATACACCGCAAGCTCCGCCTCGGGCAGGCGGCTGCGTTCGAGCCGGTCGACCGTATCGCTCAGCAGTACACCGCTGCCAAAGAGCACCCCCGCCCCGATCGCCACCCCGCCGGCCCCCACCAGCGACCAGGCCAGCACGTTGGGAGCGGCCTCGTCGACCTCCGGCGGTGCCTCAATCGCCGCCGCTTCGGCTGTGGATTCCTCTTTTGTTTCAACCTCTTGCGACGCGAGCGCAGCCCGGGCATCGCGCGCAGCCACTTCCTGCTGAAGCTCCACGCGGATCGCATCCAGCCCGGCAAAACGCCCGTCGTTCCGGAGCACCTCGGCGTTCTCCTGGAGCAACGCCAGCGCGTACCCCGGCCGCTTCAACGCCCCGTACGCCAGGATCTGATTGTAGGTGTAGACCGGGTCGGGGTGGAGCCGGCGAGCATTCTCGAGCAGATCGGCCGCCCTCCCGTATTCGCCACTCTGGTAGGCCTGGCTGGCCGCTTCGTAAAAGCGCAGGGCGCGCTCCTCGTCGCTCGCCTCAAGGTTTTCCAAGGTCTCGACCGCCTCGTCAGGCTCCGCGTTTTTTGTATGTTCGGTGTTTTCGGTGTTTTCGGCGTTTTCGGCGTTTTCGGCGTTTTCGGCGTTCTCTTGCGCAAACGCAGCACCCGGCAAAGCGAGCAGCGCGGTTGCCAGGAGCGAAACGAAGAGGTGGGCGAGTAGGCGGTGGTGGGTGGCGTAGACGTTGGTCGCAGGCATCGGGACCCCGGCGGTGGAGGTTGTTAAAGGCGATGAGCCCGTACAACACCACGGTTACGGCGCGTGGATGCGGTCTCGCGAGAGCGGGTACTGCGTGACATGATGAGACATGACTATTGCTCTGGGGGGCGGGGAGTTCAAGGGTGCCGAGCGCCCCAGGACGACGCTGGCTGTGTCGTCAGGGATTCGCGGTGGCGCTGCCACAGCTTCATCCCTGCCTCCTTGCCAGGCGCCGCCCTGGATGCGCTCGGGGTGTGGTTTTGTGGTTGTGTGGTTGTGGGGCGCCGGGGGTTTGCGGAGTGGGGCGATTTGTAATGGGCGGTTGGGGTTCGCGGGTTGTGGTTAGGTGGTTTTGTGGTTGTGTGGTTGTGTGGCGCCGGGGGGCGCGGAGTGGGTCGATTCGTGTGGGCGGCCGGCGGTTCGCGGGTTGTGGTTAGGTGGTTTTGTGGTTTTGTGGTTGTGGGGCGCCGGGGGGTTGCGGAGTGGGTCGATTCGTAATGGGCGGTTGGGGTTCGCGAGTCCGAGTCCGAGATCGAGATCGAGTTCGAGATCGAGGACGAGCTACCCGTACGAGTATGAGCTACCAGCACGAGCTCGAGCTCGAGCACGAGCTTCCAGCCCGAGCCCAACGCAAAACACCCCACCGCCGGGAGGTTAAAGGCGGTGGGGTGTTTTTTGATCGGACGTGTTGGCCAGAGCCCGAGTTTAAGGGGTGTAGGGCCAATCCACTTCTGTGGGAGCAACATTACTATCTTGGCCAGCCGTGGGATAGCCCAGCTGAGCATCTTCATTGAGCCCCCAACAATGCATTGTACCGTCGGCAATACCGCAGGTGTGCTGACCGCCAGCGGCGATATCGGTCCAGCCCGTGTAAGAACCATCTACGTCACTTGCAATAGCGACGGACGTTGAACTTCCACTATGTCCAAGTTGTTTCCATACATTCGCCCCCCAGCATTTGGCTACACCGTTTTCGATAGCGCAGGTATGATCTGAACCGTTTGTGATCCGTTGAACGTTGTTAAGACCAGTAGGACGATTCGGATATGTATTTTCATCGTGTCCGAGTTTGCCAAAAGACGTACTTCCCCAGCAGTAGGCTCTGTTTTGGCCACTTACCATAGCTACCGCACAGGAGTGGGTCATGCCTGCGGTAATCTCTAAAGTCGAGGAGTTCGAGTCTGAAATAACATTGCCCACTTCACGCGGCGCACTATCCCCCGTCGGCTCACCATCCAACTGCCCACTCGAAAAACTCCCCCAACACCACCCATTCGCCCCCACCGCCGTCACCGCGCAGGTATGCGCATCGCCGGCGGCGACGGCCACGAAGGTGTTGATGGGGGTGCCGCCGTCGTTGATTTCGACCTGCGTTCGTCCGTTTGCGACGGCATTGGGACCGAGTTGTCCGCTGGCACTATCTCCCCAACAGTAAAGGGCGTTATCTTCAGTAATGGCGCAGGTGTGTTCATTGCCCGCAGCAACATGATTCCAGACGTCATTGTCATCAAGAAGAAGGGGGGAATCGTAAGATGATTCGGCATT